>CALWQV010000033.1 GCA_944383785.1 uncultured Enterocloster sp.
AGATATTCCTTTGCCTGTTCGGAGGTCAAACCGGATATACGTTCCAGTTCCTGTATCCCCTGCTCATACTGGGCTTCTACCTCTGCACTGCGCTTGCTCAAGAGATTCTCTCGTCTGACAAGGTCAGCCTCCTTCTTCTCGAGGGCATCCGCCTTCTTCTCAACGTTCTCTTCCTTGCTCAGCACCCGCTTCTCATAGCGCTGAAGCTCCGCTCTCCGTTCCTTGGTTTCTTTTTCCAGCTCGTTCTTGGTTTTTAAAGACTCTTCCTTGGCTTCCAGGAGCGCTTCTCTCTTCTTTGTCTCCGCAGTTTTTAATGCTTCATCTATTATTTCTCTTGATTTCTGCTCCGCGCTTCCTACTTTGCTGTCGTACTGCTTACGCTCATAGGACCGGGCGGCAAACCAGACAATAATAGCCACAATGATAACCAGTGGTAAAACCATTATCTCTAACACAGGAGCACCTCCTTATTTAATTTTCATTGTACGAACTACAACATATTAATTTTATACGTTTTTCAAAATTATGTCAAGCTTAATCCCCTAATTTTCCCTGTGTTACAGACAATATGAACAAAAATCCCCCAAAAGGGGGATTTTCATTTAAAAGGTCCGCATCCGTTCCTGGTCCTGCCTCTATTTCCGCTGTACCGACACGAAATCGTCCCAGCCGTAAGCTTCCATCACGCCCGGCGCGGAGAAGAAAATAGAGCTCTTTTCCTCCGTGCTTACCAGCTCAAAGGCCGTCCAGCCGTTAAGCCCCGCGCCAAAATAGGTAAAAGTGGCGCTGTATCCCGCGGCGGGGTCGCTGTACACAATGCTGTTGCTGGCCCCGTCATAGGTCAAGGTCACCTCATGGTAAGACTCCACATTTCCCGACACATCATAGTAGGGCACCGAATAGATTCCGCTGTAATCGTCCGCATAAACGCCGCTTTGGGACTGGCCCTGGGTATCCGTTCCCTGAGCATCCTGGCCCTGCTGTCCCGCCCCGCCTGCGGCCTGGGTCTGCACCGCGCCGTTCATGATCCACGCGCCGTTTCCATCCACCTGGTATCCGTCCGGGGTAATGGTATCAGCCAGCATATAGCCGGTACCGTCAAAATAGTAGCACTCCGCGATTCCATCCTGGTTTCCGTCCAGCCACTGCCAGCAGTTTGCCGGATAAGAGCCGTCATCGTTCTGCCACCACCAGCCGGTGGCGTCCGACTGCCATTGTCCCGCGAAAGCGGGGAGGCTCATGGCCGCCGTCATCATCATAGCCGCTGCTGTTGTCATTAACATCTTCTTTTTCATGGTAAAATCCTCCTTTATTTAAATCAAGTATGCCAATTCTGTTCCATTTCCACAATCTCGCCCGCGCTATTAAGCTTCAGCGTATAATTGCAGAAATATGCCTTGCCATCGATATTCATCTCATCCGCCACCCAGCGGTTCCCGTATTCGCCGGTCTGGCTGATCAGATCCTCCGCCGAAATGGTAATGTGGTCAAAGGAAATCCAATCCTTCAAAATCCGGACCTGAGCGTCTTTCCTCAATTTCAGCGTTCCATTATAGATCTCCTTGGCCGGTTCCCAGTCGCTGGAGCCCACCAGATGCCACTTTCCATCTCCGCCGTATGACGGGTCAGAATAATGGCTGCGGTAATCCCATTCTCCGTAAGCCACCAGTTCGATTCCTCCAAGCCAGCTCTCTTCCGCGACTGTTGCCTCCGCCGTTTTTCCGGTCAAATCGCTGATGGAATAAGAAAGAATATCTCCCTCCTTTTTGCCCGCCAAAGGATCCGAAGTGAAGGTCACCGGCACGCACAGCAGCGCCTGGATCTCATAGGAATCCCCCGTATCCGCCGCGCCTTCCACATTCACATAGGCCTGGTAGTCCGCCTGCTGGTAACGGTTCATGACCGTCCGGATCTGGGATGGCTGACTCGTCTGAGCTGCCTGTGTCTGCACCGCGCCGTTCACCGTCCACGCGCCACCTCCGTTTACCGTATAACCGTCGGGGGTAATGGTATCAGCCAGCATATAGCCGCTGCCGTCAAAATAATAGCATTCCGCCGTTCCATCCTGATTTCCGTCCAGCCACTGCCAGCAGTTTGCTGGATAAGAGCCATCGTCGTTCTGCCACCACCAGCCGATGGCGTCAGATTGCCACTGGCCCGCGAAAGCCGGGGCGCTGGCAAAAGCCGCCAACATCATGGTTACGGCCGCTGTCATTGCAATTCTCTTTTTCATCTTCCTGTTCCTCCTGTCCTTCAATTCATTACATTCCCATCATGTCCGCCAGATTTTCAAGCTCATCCATACAGTCGTTGCAGATCATCAGTTCCTCGCCCAGGGCCTCTTTCTTCTTGCAGGTCTTCTCTTCTCCGCAGATGTCGCACACCGCTTTTGTACCGCAGGCTGTCATGCTCAATACTACCATTGCCGCCAACATTGTTCTCACTAAGTTCTTCTTCATTTTATTTTCCTCCATATATTTCTATTTTTTTATTGCTTATCAAACGAATAGACCAGATACGGAAGCATAGAGCCTTCAAACAAACTCGGTGCATAGTCATACTCTATTTCAAATCTATCCCCATCTGCAACATCATCTATTAATGGCATATCCGGCCAATCTTCATATCGATAGCTCAAAATGATTTCATCCCCAAATGTTCCGCGCAGATATATACTAGCCGATCCCTCCCCGCTTCCTCGTTGATATACACTCATCACATCTGTTTTATGTACTGAAGGCACACTATAAAATGCGATCAAACCTGAAGAAAAGGTTACTTTCCCATAACTTCCGTTTTCTAACCGAAAGACTACAGATGGCTTAGCAGCCAGCCGTTCTTTTTCAATTGGCGAATCCAATCGATATTTACCTGTAAGCTTAATGCCATCCGGATGCAGCCTATATGCGTAATCCATCACCTCATTCATATAGTCCACCGGTATAGTCCCGTGCATATACAGCCTTTTTTCTACTCCCTTCGTCATAATATCTTCCGCAGTTTCATAAACAAATTCTACAGTATCCCCTTCCGCAAGACGCGGCACATTCTCATCCAGCCCAAAAAGTTCAAACAGCTCTTCTTCATAAGGGTCAATTCCCTCAATCTGAATCCCCGGCTCCATATAATCAATCGTCCCTTCTTTTGTCTCTTCCTCCGTCTGTTCTGCCTCGGACTCTTCCTCCACCTCTTCCTCCGTTTCATCTTCAGTTTCTTCCACTGCCTGCTTGGGCGCATTCGCTTCCTTAGAACCACAGCCAGTCATACCAATCGACATCGCTCCTGCTGCCACTATCATCACCACTAAATTTCTTTTTTTCATTGCTATTCTCCTTCCACTTTTTCAGTTATTCCATATTTCACTGATTTATTGCTACGCCATACCCATCGCGCACTTCGCTTCAAAATAATTCCTTGCCATATGTACCACCAAAGCCGGGCAAAACATAACGATCATCTGCACAACTCCCATCAGCATTGCCCCGATTCCCAGCTGGAATACGAAAAACATCCAAGCCAGCACAATGACCGGAGTAAATTTCCAGGGCAGAAGGAACGCTTCCTTAAATAAGTGAAGAATATACCCTCAGGTTCCCGTCACCGTATAAAGGGCCAGCACTCCCACCAGGTAAATCAGGAAAACGCCCCCGGACAGCGTCTCCGCCATGGCTTCCAGAAAATCCGCGCCTACCGCGCTTCCAAGCGCCCCCAGAAGCTCCAGAAGAACCATGCACAGGATCCCGCTTCCCAGCAAAACCACGCTCTTCATGAACCACTTTCCACTCTCCATCTTCTCCAGCTTTCTTGCGTACTTACTCATTTTTGAATCCTCCTATGAATTTGATTTTTAAGCTTTTTTATCGCTTTCTGAGTATAAGACGATGGAGAGATTCAATCGGTTTTATTTTTTTGAAAAAAATTTTTATATTTCCAAGCTACAGATAAAAGGCGTTCCGTTCACGGTAAACGACAGTCCATAGGTCTGATCCGTCTTAGGCAGTCGGACGGCGAAATATCCGTCCAGGGCCTTCCCGTTCTCATACTCGAAAAAGTGGGGGGTACAGCGAAATCCGTTCCGGTCATCTCCCTCTGCTGCAATATAGCCACCTTCACTTTTAACCACCAATGAGGCGGTAATTTCAGGCTCATTCGTATCCCCAGCGGCAATCGCGTCCTCCCTATAATCCGGCGGGAGAATGAACTGAACATAAGCGTACTGGTAATCATCTACTTCCTCATCATCCGGAAATACCGTTCTGTCCCCCAGATAACAGAGCATCTCTTTCCCCTGCGCCCCGGCGCGAATATCCAAAATCTCCATGTAACCACGAATATCCTCATAGTCGTCCTTCAGCCCCAGACGGACGTTCAGCGTAATCTCTCCTACATTTCCGATTCCCATGATGCCGTCTGCCGGCGTATCTGCCGACAGGTGAAGGGCTTCGCTGACGCTGAACCCTGTCCGCGCGTCATAATCGCTTAAAAATTTCTCTGACGGCATATCGTGAAGGCTCATATCCACTTCTTCCTCCATCCAGTTGGAACGGTTCCCTGGATTGGAAAGAGTTTCTTCCGATACCACAATAATTACCAGGCAGACAAATATGAGCGCAAGCCCGGCCACTGCCAGCTTAACCTTTGTCCTGAAAGACAGCCCATTTTGCAGCCAACTCTGCTTTGCAAGAGCTTTGATTGGGTTTTCATCTACATCCCAGTCAATTAATTTTTTCATAGCTTAATATCCTCCAGTCTCTTATTGAGGCATCTCCAAATTGATTACCGTCTGGCTTACCCAGCCGGTCTGGCTTCCGGACTCGTCCAGATAGATCTCATACCACACAGAACCGCTTTCTAAGGTCTGGGAATTCCCTGTCAGGGCGAAACGGCTTCCCTGGGGTGCTACCGTAACCACATCCCAGTCGGTTCCTGCTCCGGCTCGGACATTTGCCGCGCTGGCCGTTATGACAGCGCTCCCGCCATCCTGAATTGAATCCGCTTCCTGGTTCGTTTCTTCCTCACTGGCTTCCTCCGCTTCCCTACGCTCCCTGGCTTTCCTAGCCTCTCTCCTGTTCCTGGCCAACTCCTGGCTAATCTGGTACTGGCGGTAGAATCTCTGTCCGGTAATTCCAACACCGTATCCGATTCCTCCCAACAGCAGGATATTCATCACCGCCGCAATCAAAAAGCCGGTTACCGCCGCCCCCTTAGCCTCACGAAGCTTCTTCGCGAACTTCTTCTTCCGCCCTCGGACGATGGATTGATTGGTTCTCTTGATACCCAGCCAGTCAATTTCCTTGCGCATCTGGGTTCCTGTTCTCCAAAAGCCTTGGACAACCAGAATAACCGGAATAATCCCCGCTAATACAAGGGCAAGCGCCAGGACAACTGTCCCGGAAATACTTTGAGCCGCTGTATCGCCAAACATATACCTCAAAGCGTTCCAGGCATTGGACAGCAGGCCCGCACCATATCCTTCCGCCGTATCATAGCCTCCCACTACAGCCGTGACAAAAGGAAGCCACCATGCCATAATCGGGATTGCCGCCAGAATGGTCACATAGCGTACCTTCCACACCAGGAACCGGGTAAGCTCAAATACGCCAGCTGTCAAATAGAAGGGCAAATTCGCCAAAATGAAAAGCAGGTTAGCAAAGAAGGAAAGCTTCTCTTCCTGCTCCGCAGCCTGAGCCTCCTGTCCTTCCTGATAATCCCATCTGGCCTCCTGACGCTTTGCTTTCTTAGCGCTCTTTTGTGCGCCTTTAATCAACTTCTTGATCTTATCGTCCTGAATACCAAAGTTTTGGTAGACGGGTATAAAATACCTTGCCAAAAAATCCTCAAAACTCCTAAAGCCATAGGAGGGGTCAGCGAGATTGAAGAGCTCTCTCAGCGTATTCTCCGTAGGCGCTACAAGCTCGTACATATAAGGAGAGAACTTATTGTACCGAACCAGAAGGATAAACTCCCCGAAGTTGTCATTCACGTCCTTGTGCCCCAGAAGCCCGGATAGGGTATTGAACAAATCCACCAGACAATCCAGCTCCCTCTGTCCCTCCTGAACTCGATTATAGACAGCGGTTCTCTGCTCTTCCACATAACTTTTAAACTGACTCAGCGAAGGCGTTGGGGTCAGACGAAGAAAGACATCCATAGGCCCTTTGACATCCGGAAACGCGGCGCACACCTTTTCGCTTTTTCTGGCTTCTTCCTGCTTGTTAAAACAGTACTGAAGATCGTAAAGAGTTTGGGCGGAAAAGAGGGATACGATAATCCGGCTCTGTTTCTCCTTCTTTTTCTTCTGCTCGCCTTCCTCTTCCTCCTCCTTTTCCAGGTGCTTGGAATCCTTCTTTTTCAAGCCGAATTCCTTTTCCAGCATCTCAAGAATCGCTTTCCGGTTTTTGATCTGCCCCTGGTAATACCGGAAGAAAAACTCTGCATCCTTAGAGTCTGCCGAACCACCTTGGGCAGTCAGCTGGAAATATTGCCTTGCGAATTCCACATAATAATCAGCGTCCTTCTCCTTGCCCCTGGCAGCAAACAGGGCTTTTAACAGCGTCTGGTTTCGCAGCACCGCCTCATAACTGTCCGCATATTCCAGGCGTTCTTTCGCCGCCCTGGCCTTATCCTCCCTGTATCGGTTATGAGCGGCTTTCTCCCAGCTTTTCCGTTTTTTATCCAGCAGCTGTTCCAGCTCCTCCCCGGACAGATCCGGAGAGCCGATTTTATATTCGCTGATCAGGTCAATCGAATCGATATCGAATCCGTATCCCTTCAGAATCTCTTCTCTAATGTCCGTCATTGCCTTTCCCTACTGCCCCCCTGTGACCGTTTCAATATGCTTCCCAAAAGCGCTCCGTGGGCTGTCATGCAGACATTCGCTATTCCATCCAACAGCCCCCACAGAATCATCAGAATTCCATAAACCAGCGAGGCAATCCCGATCAGAATCTCCCCCGCGAAAGCTGCCAAAATCCCGATAACGACTATTATGAGAATAATGATTCCAGCCGCCGCGCCCAAAGCTGATAAAGCCCCCTCTTCAAAACCGTAAATAATAAACTCCGCAAACAGCCCAACCAGCAGCGCCGCAAATAAGTCAATCGCAATGTATACCGCTGATTTTAACATTTCCTGCAGCAGTGTGGCCAAGGCCTTTGAAACAATCCCCAACAGGAAGAAGGGGATCGCCAGCACGCTGCAGATCAAATCCAGCAACAGTCCCATAAGCTCCTCCTACTCTATATTCACCTTTTTAAGGCGGCTGGCTGCCGCCCCCATCTCTCCATCCGACATCTGGCCTGAAAGGGCAAAGGATGTCGCCAGCTTAGAATGGGCGTACATCTCCTCCGCCGACACATGAAGGATTCCGGAGCTGTCGATCATGAAATCCACTACGATTTCCGTCCCCCCGGGAACCGGCCTTAAGAATTTCATATCAACCTTCGCAACGGGTTTCTGGCCCGTATAGGGAATCTGATCTTCCATGCTTCTGGTTTCACAGATCTCCAGCATCGTCCCTGACTGGTTATCCTCTCTCGTTGCAACACTTTTTGTCCCTTTCGCCGGTAACGGATCATTGCACTTGAGAAGATTCAGAATGATGAAGTTATCGCTTTCTGAAGATTCATAAACTGTTACTCCATACGTCCTGGAAAGCACGTTTTTAATGGCCAGCTTTCCAGTCCCCTGCTTACCGGCGGAAAGCTTTGCGAATTTCTTTTCCAGGCCGCCGCCTCTTCTCAAATCTTCCTCCGTAAAGGACTTGATGGACATCCTGGCTTTTTTCGCTTCTTTCTCTACAAAATCCTGGAATTCCCTCTCCTGGGACGCGAAAATTGCCGCTCCCTTGGCCACCGCTTCATCCGGATCCTGGAGCATAGGAGTCTTATGATAGTCCTTTTGAATCATCTCCGCCACCTGGGGCATACGGGAGGAACCGCCTACCAGCAGGAACTTATCAATCTTCGCCAGCGGGAACCCCTTCCTGGCTGCTGTTTTCAGCGTCTCATCCACCAGGTTCTTGGTCCGGTACAAAAGGCTGCGGGTAATCTCTTCATACTGTTCCCTGGTCAGATCTTCCCGCATACGTCCTGCGGGCCCGTTCACCGCGATCTTGACGCTTTCCCTGGCCGTAAGGGCTTTCTTCCAGTTTTCCACATCCACATACAGCGTGGACATCATCTCTTCATCCTCCAGAATGTCCACCCCATATTCCTCCTGGTAACGCTCCGCCACATAGTCCATCAGGGCCTCGTCCCAGTTCTTTCCTCCCAGCTGGTCGTCACCGCCGGTACAGATTACCGTAATATCATTTTTATGCACATTCATTACCGTAATGTCAAAGGTTCCGCCACCCAGGTCATAGATCAGGACTGTTTCATCCCTGCCCTTGCTCAGGGCGCCGTAGCTGATGGCCGCCGCAGTGGGCTCATTGATAATATTCAGCACATTCAGCCCTGCCAGCTCCCCAGCTGTCTTGGTTGCCTGGCGTTCGTTCATGCCAAAGTAGGCCGGGCAGGTAATCACCACATCCCGAACCTCTTCCCCTTCTTTCAGAACACCGCTTTGACGCAGTTCCGCATTGGCATCCTGTACCAGCTTCTTTAAAATGTAGGCGGAAATCTCCGGAGCGGAATAGGATCCTCCGTTGACCGTCACTTTATCGTCCTCCCGGCCCATTTTCCGTTTGATAAACTGTATCACCTGTTCGGGTTCGATCTCGACAGAGCGCTTGGCTTCCTCCCCCACCACAACATCCTGGGTAGGCCGGATCATCACCACAGAGGGCGTTGTGCGGTTCCCCTCGCTGTTTTTCAGGACTTCAGGCCTGCCGTACTCATCTATATAAGCGATGCAGGAATAAGTAGTTCCCAAATCGATTCCAAATACGTGTCCCATACTGCTTCTCCTTTACTCTACAGATACCCCTTTCAGACGGGTCATGGCTTTCCTCTTCTCTTCCTCTGACATCTGGTCGGTCAGCCGGAATTCAGCTTCCAGTTTAGAATGGCCGTACATCTCCTCCGCCGACACATGGAGCAGGCCGCTTCCGTCTAAGTTTAGGGCAATCACCACCGGGGTACCTTTTGGCACGTTGGCCTGAAAGGTCAGCCTGGCCTCTGCCACAGGCTCGTGCCCCTCGGCAAGATAGCTGTCCTCCATGCTTCTGGATTCGCAGATCTGCACGTCTACACATTCCTGAGCATCCACATAGGTGCCGAAGGTCTTCGTCCCCTTGGCCGGCAGAGGCATATTGCATTTTAAGAGGTTGAATACCGCCTCCTTATCGTCATCGTCTATGGCGATCACCCCGTAAGAGCGGGAGAGCACATTGCGGATCGCCAATTTACCCGCGCCTGATGCTCCTGCGGAAAGCTTCGCGAATTTTTCTTCCAGCTTGCCGCCGTCAGCCAGATTCTCTTCTGTCAGCTCCTCCACTGTCTTACCCACTTTCTGGGCCTCGGAGAGAACAAAGTCCTTAAAGGCCTTCTCATTGGCTGCGAAGATAGCCGCGCCCTTGGCCACCGCCTCGTCCGGATCCTGAAGCATTGGGGTTACATGGTAGTCCTCTTCGATCATCTTCGCCACCTGGGGCATACGGGAGGAACCGCCTACCAGCAAAACCTTATCAATCTTTTCCAATGGATATCCAGCCTCAGCAGATGTGCGCAACACACCGTCCAGCAAATTCTTAGTACGGTTTAACAGATTTTTCGTAATGTCATCAAATTGCTCCCTAGCCAAAGTCTCCTTATGGCGTCCTGCGCTTCCGTTAACCGCTATATTCACTGTTTTCCTGGCAGTCAGCGCCTTTTTCCACACCTCTACCTGGCCGTAAAGAGCCGCGAGCGTGTCCTCATCCTCGGTGGGATCTTCGTCCTCCCCATATTTCTCCTGATATTTCTGCACCAAGTAGTCGATCAGGGCTTCATCCCAGTTTTTTCCGCCCAGCGTGTCGTCGCCACCTGTACAGATGACGGAAATCTCATTTCCATTAATATTCATAACCGTGATATCAAAAGTTCCGCCGCCCAGGTCATAGACCAAAACTGTCTCATTTTTCCCGTCTCCGGTGGCCCCGTAGCTGATCGCTGCGGCTGTAGGCTCGTTGATAATATTTAATACATTCAGTCCCGCCATCTCTCCTGCCAGCTTGGTGGCCTCCCGTTCCCGTATTCCAAAATAAGCAGGGCAGGTAATAACTACGTCTTTTACTTCCTCTCCCTCTTTAATAACGCCAGCCTGGCGCAGATCCTCGTTGGCATCCTTGACCAATTTCTTAAGAATCAAAGAAGAAAGCTCCGGAGCAGAATATTCCCGGCCATCGATCAGAAACTTATCATCATCCTTTCCCATCTTTCGCTTAACAAACTGGATGGTTCTCTCAGCGTCAATCTCCAGGGAGCGCTTCGCTTCCGCCCCTACAACCACAGTGTCCCCGGATTCGATCATCACCACGGAGGGGGTTGTCAGCTCACCATCGCTGTTCTTCAATACTTCCGGCTTTCCATAAGCGTCAATATAGGCAATACAAGAATAGGTAGTTCCCAAATCAATTCCAAATACAAGGCTCATCTGTCTGTTTCTCCTTCCTATTATCATCCCTGGGCAACACCCACAGGTTTATTTTCTTTGCGGTAAACAACCACCGGTTCATGAATCAGCACTCGGTCCCCCTTGGTATATCCTGGGCTTTTGCTTTTCTGAATTCTGTGGTCCAGATTCTCATCCTCTGTAAAAACCATGCCTGCCGCACTGTGCATCGACGGGTCAAACAGTTCTCCTGGCAGGCTGGTAAAAGGTTCGATGTCCTGACGCTGTAAAAGATCCGTAATATCCTCTTCCAGATATTCGATCACCTGGCGAAGTTTTCTCTCATCTATCTTTTTCCAGTCCTCTGACTCCATCACCTTTAAGAGGTCGTTGCGCAGCTTGATCACCTCTTTCATAGCCTGGTTGATCAGCCGGTCAGCCTGATCCTTCTTATAATATTCCAGCTCGCTATGAAGCCGGTCAATCAGCTGGTCTTTTGTTTCAATCTGCTTTTTAAGCACCTGCTCCATAATCTGGCACTGTTCCTGGGTGTTAAGCAGTATTTCATTGATCGCGTCTACCTGCTCCGGGCTTACATTCTCCAGAGCCTCCTCTATAATCTGTTCCATCTTTGCAATGTTCCTCCTCTCCCGTTGAATTTTCAGCTGCTCAGGCAATCACGCCGCGCGACTGATAGTAATTCCTGGCCATATGTACCACTAAAGCCGGGCAAAACATAACGATCACCTGCACAACGCCCATCAGCATCGCCCCGATTCCCAGCTGAAATACAAAAAACATCCAGGCCAGCATAATAACCGGGGTAAATTTCCAGGGCAACAGGAAGGCTTCCTTAAACAGGTGAAGAATGTAGCCCCAAAGTCCTGCCACGGTATAAATAACCAGATTAGCTATTACGTAACCGGTAAACAGGAACATGGACACTCCGCTGGCCATCGTTTCCAAAAAACTAATCCCTGCCGCGTCTCCCAACGCCGACAGCGCCCCGAATACAATCAGGCCCAAAACAGCGATCCCCATCAGTGTCGCGCTCTTCATAAACCAATTCCCATTCTCGATCTTCTCCAGCTTTCTTGCGTACTTACTCATTGTAAATCCTCCTCATTCATTTTATTTGTTTCTGAGTATAAGACGAGTCAGCGGGATAACTGGTTTTACTTTTTCGGAAATTTTTCCGCTTCATCTATTATACTCGTATATTCGTACATATTCAATCTGTTTTATTTAAAGTTTTCCTGCTACAGCCGCTTAAGCAATCATCGCTCCGCTCCGATTCCCGTAATAATTTCTGGCCAAATGCAGAACCAGCGGCGGACAGAACAAAACTACAATCTCCACAACCGCCATTAACATAAATCCGATCGCCAGCTCGATCAGGAAAAACACCCAGGCCAATACGATCACCGGCGTAAATCTCCAGGGCAGAAGGAATGCTTCCTTAAACAGGTGAAGAATATAGCCCCAGGTTCCCGTCACCGTGTAAAGGGCCAGCACTCCCACCAGATAAACCACGAATACAACCCCAGACAGCGTCTCCGCCATGGCTTCCAGAAAATCTACGCCCACTGCGCTTCCAAGCGCCCCCAGAAGCTCCAAAAGAACCATGCATAAAATCCCGCTTCCCAGCAGAACCACACTCTTCATGAACCATTTGCCACTCTCCATCTTCTCCAGCTTTCTTGCGTACTTACTCATTTTTAAATCCTCCTATTTTTTGTTTTTTATTGCTTTCTGAGTATAAGACGACAGAGGTTCGGGTTTGGTTTTATCTTTTTAAAAAATTTTTTTAAATTTTTTGCATGAAAAAGCGTATCACACCTGCGAAACCAACGCAGGCGCAATACGCCCTACATTTTTACATAATCAAATCAACAATGCCTTTTTATTTACTCTTTTATATGGGCCCGTTCAATCATCGCTTCCAGTTGCTTGATCTTTTCATCCCTCTTCTCGATTTCTATTTTTTGCTGTTCAATCTCCTCCTTCTGCTGTTCAATCTCCTCCTTCTGCTGTTCAATCATATACTTCACCGTATTAGCATCCAGAATCCTTAACGCGTCAGAATACATCCCCATCAACTCCTCTACCTTACGCCGAAATTGAAATACCTGGCAGTAGATCTCCCCAAACTCCGGATACGCCTCCAGCACCTTCCGGATCCGCTCCATATCGTCGGCGGCGATTAACGTCAGCCAGGCTTCGATCTTCTTACTTATATTCTGCTGGCTTTTTAAGAAGATGTCAAGTGGTATCATCAGATATTCCTGCAAAAGATCCAGCTCAAGCCCCGTATCAAACTTCTGCCTGGCCCGGTGGAGATACTGCCCCGGAAACTTGTGGAACTCCCTGGGGCTTTTCTGGAACAGGACGATGGTATAGACCTTCTTGATCTGCTGGTAGGAAAAGGGCTGGTTCTTCTCCCTGCACTGGGAGCGCACCAGGGAATACTGGCGCATCACCAGGTCACTGGAGTAGCAGGCGCAGCGCTGGCCGGGGAACAGATATCCCACCTTTTGTATTTCAACGTCGGCTAAAGCTCCTGATTCCAGCTGTACCAGCAAATCCATGACCAGCAGGGAGCCTTCGTCCGTCAGGCGGCTGGACTCAGTGGGCAGGGCATGGAGGATCTTCACCTCTTCCCCAAGGCACAGGCTTAAAAACTCTTCCAGCCGGTAAGCGTACTGCTGTGGATTAAATACTGCCTTAAACATGGGATCATAGGTCAGGTTCAGTCCCCTCTCCCCCATGCAAAACTCCAAAAACTCGGATTTTAAGGTTTCCGAAAGCCCCAGGTATCTTGAATAAAGTCCCGACGTTTTCTGGATCATCCGCATGACTTCCTTTTCGGTCAGCTTTGGGCCGAAAATCTCTTCTGGCGACGGTTTCTTACACATAGAACTACCTCCTGTCTACATACTGTTTTGCCGATTGAAAGGCAACAAACTTGGAACAATTACGGCGAAACGCCGGACTGAAAAATGATACAGAAATGTATAACAGAACTTTTCAGACAAATTCACTATAACACAGGTGAGATAAGAAATGCAAGAAAATTTTAGTTCTTTTTTACCGCCCTTTTTGTGTAAAAAATGAGGGACCCCCACACCCCTCATTTTTTACATTCGTTTTATTCATTCATCTCCGCCTGAACCTGCTGCCCGATCCACTGAAGCTCCCCCATACAGCTGTCGCAGATCATCAGGCTTTGCCCAAAAGCATCTACCCAGACGCTTCTGCACATGGTTTCATCGGAGCAGATATCGCAGCGCGCCATAGTATAGCCTGAAGCTTCCGTGGATGCCGCAGAAGTCTCAGGTGCCGCAGCCGTAGTCTGGGCTTCTGTGGTCTGGACCGCCGCCTCCGGTTGGCCTCCCAGTTCATTAGTGGAATAAGTTCTGGACGGTTCCAAATCAGCATGGGCCTCCTGGGCTTCCTCACCTGCTGTCCCTGTTACGGATTCCAGGGTATATCCAAAAAAGCTATCCGGATTGGGAGCGAATACCGCCAAAACATCGCCTTCCAGCGTATTACCGGCGTTCCATTCGATCACATAAGTGCCGCTGGCTTCCAGCTTTCCCTCTGCTATAACAAATTCCGCGAAATCAACCGTCGTCCACCCCTCGCCGTCCAACGGCTCATACGTAATCTGGCCTTCCCCTGCCTCCGGCGTAATCTTCAGCAAAATTCCTTTTTCCCCTTCACTCAAAAGGCGTTCTTCGCTTATGTCACCCCCATACATATCTGCCAGACGGTCCGCCACCTGGGAAAGGCTGTAAATTCCTGCCCCATCCTGGCTGTTTCCCTCCGCGCCGAAGATCTCCGGCCCATTGTATCCATTGTTCATATGCCAGTAAGCCAGCTCGATCCGCTGGGAGTCGCTTAAATCCGCTGTTTCCACTGAAAAATCAGGGTCATCCTCCTGGCGGTTCCAGTAGATCAGAGGGGAGATCAGATGCCCCATAATCAGTCTTGTATCCTGCTCCACCTGCACCGGGCCATCTTCCAATACTGCTAACTCGGTTTCTTCAAGTGCTTCTTCAACCCTCTCTTCCCCCCGCTCCCGTTCTTCCTCCATCTGGGATAGAGCCGCTGCCTCCTGGCGGCTATGGATATAGACTCCTGCGCCAACCCCGACTCCGCCAGCTCCGATGCAGGCCGCCGCTACCGCCGCTGCCACTTTCACGCTGACAGCCTTTCCAGCCGCCGCAGCCCCGGCTTTTCCAACTGCCGCAGCAGCTGCTTTCCCGGCCCCAGCCCGTCCAAGAGCCCCAGAGGCCGCCTTTCCGGCCTCTGCCGCCCCATAGCCGCCCGCTCCGGAAACCATGCTGCCGCCAGATACAGTTCCTGCTCCGCTCCCGGAAGCTGCCCCGGCTCCGCTCCCAGATACAGCTCCTCCGGTTGCCGCTCCGGCCCCGGCCTTCCCAGCCGCAGCCATTCCAGCCGCCACAGCCGTCCGGCCAACTGCCGCAGGTACCACTGTAGAAAATGCCTGTTGGCGCAGCAGCCAGTACAGGAATGGGATAAAGGGTACGCAGTAGAGCTTGGTTCCCTTCTTCTCCAGCTCCAGAACCTGGGCCTTGATGGCCTTTCTTCCATAATTTAATCTGCTCTTTACTGTCCCCTCGGAACACTCCATCACACGGGCAATCTGCTTCACCGGCATCTCCTCCAGATAAAACAGTACAATCGCCATCCGCTGCTCCTGGGGCAGGCGGTCGATCATCCCCTGGATCAGGCGCTTCGTCTCCGTGTAGTCCACACGCCGATCCGGGGAGAAATATCCTCCCTCATCCTCAAAATCCAGCTCCCTTTCCCCGTCTTCCTCGGAAACCATCTGGGAAAAGAGCATGGGCTTCTTCTTTTTCAGATAATCCTTGCTCTTATTCACTACGATAGTATTCAGCCAACCCTGGAAATTTTCCACCTGCTCCAGCAGATGCAGGTTGGTAAAGACCTTCACATAGGCGTCCTGGACAATGTCCTGGGCCTGATCCTCATCCTTCACCAGCTGCTTGGCCAGGTAATAGGCCCGCTTGCTGGTCCGGTCGTAAAGCTGGGCGATGGCCTCCTGGTCGCCCTCCTTTGATAATTCTACCAAATGCTTTAAATCCGCTTCCATAACTTTCTCCTAACAGCCCCTATATGGTCAATGCCCAATACTCTCCATAGCCCACATACACGCCCTGGGCATCGGCATACCCCTGCTGGCCGTCCATATTGACAATCACCCACTGATGGACATTCTCATTTTCATGGGCATGAGTCCAGGTATATCCCATAAAATCCAGAACCCGTCCCAAAGCCCTCGTCTCTCCTGCGCAGGAATAATTTTTCGTCACAAATACCCCGTAGGAGGAGCGATAATCAATCCCCACCGCTTCCTCGTAAGGCGGCTTCATGCAGTAGAGGTCGATCATCTGCGCCGCCTCGGTCACCTTCTTTAAGTCCGTATCATTGGCCGGGTTGTTGAGCACCAGGGAAGCCAAAAGCTGCGCGTGAAGATCCGCTTCCCTTGCCTGTTCTTCCGTCAATCCCTTGTAATAATTGTGGCCGCCGTCCCCAGGATTTTCCACTGTTGGGACAGAGGGCGCGTAATAGCCCTCGGCGTCAAAGCGGTAGCTTCCAATCTGGGTACCCACTGCCAGAGAGCCATCTGACGTCAAGTAACGCCATCTCCCATTTTCAGGAATCCAGCCCGTCATCATCCAGCCGTCCTCCTGAAAATAATACCATTTTCCATTATCTTCCAACCAGCCCACCGTCTTACTGCCGTCCTCCTTCTGATAAATCCACTCTTCGTCCTCTTTAGCCCAGCCAGCCGCAAAAGAGGTCATTGACAGCGCGGCACTTCCGATGGCCGCTGCCGCAAAAAGTCCAATCCACTTTCTCTTCATCGCATTTTCCTCCTCGTTTTTTAAGCCGCCTACAGGCTGATCCACTGCCCGTTCGTATCAAAAAATCCCTCTTCCTGTTCAAACTCCACCTTCTGAATCACGGACATCCTGCTGTCCCCCCGGAGTACTCCATCCTCCGTACAGGAGAAAATGCTGTACTGACATCCGTTATAGACAAATCCGGCGTACCAGCGCTCATCATACCAGCCCTTTCCAATGGACACGTCCACCCCCAGGGTCTGCTCAATCTGATCGCAGGTAATGAGATCCGAACCGCTGCAGATGAAAAACGCGGCAAAGGGCCCTTCAATCCGAAAACAGAGTGTACCGGCATTTGTGGTCTTGCTGATATTAAAAATAGCGGCAGGACGGCTCTTAAACATGAAAAGATCCATCTGATAGCAGGGTTCCGGCTCTCCCAGCTCGGCAACGATTTCCTCCCGTGTCTTGCTGACAAAGGAGCTAAGCCCCGTATCGGCCAAAGTCGGCGCTTGGGCCTTGATCGTGGTGGGAAGCACATTCCCCTCGTTCATCTCCGAGCTGGCTCTGGCCGCCCAGGGCCTTCCCATCTGCGTCCACGCCCCCGTAGAATCCACCTCCCGCCCGTCCGGCGCTGTGGCATCGGAAAGCATAATTCCATCCGCCCCAAAATAATAATATTTGGAATCAATGCACATCCATCCGCCCGCCGCGTATGTGCCATCGTCGTTCTGATACTTCCATTGATCGCCTGTCCGCTCCCATTGTCCCCCGAAGGAAGTAATGGCGCTTCCAGCCGTCATCGCCGCCGCCATAAGAAGGGCTGCATATCTCTTTTTCATAGAAAAACACGCTCCTTTTACATGCGCTTCATTTCCGCGCATCCATTACCACGCCATACCCATCCCACACTTCGCTTCAAAATGATTCCTTGCCAGATGCAGAACCAGCGGCGGGCAGAACAAAACCATAATCTCCACAACTGCCATTAACATAAATCCGATTGCCAGCTCGATCACGAAAAACACCCAGGCCAATACGATCACCGGCGTAAATCTCCAGGGCAGAAGGAACGCTTCCTTAAACAGGTGAAGGATATACCCCCAGGTTCCCGTCACCGTATAAATGGCCAGCACTCCCACCAGGTAAACCAGGAAAACGCCCTCGGACAGCGTCTCCGCCATGGCTTCCAGAAAATCTGCTCCTACCGCGCTTCCCAGGGAGCCCAG
Organism: uncultured Enterocloster sp.; assembly: GCA_944383785.1. Lineage (GTDB taxonomy): Bacteria > Bacillota > Clostridia > Lachnospirales > Lachnospiraceae > Enterocloster. Next base: position 17,657 of record CALWQV010000033.1, read on the forward strand.
AAGTTCCAGAAGAACCATGCAAAGAATCCCGCTTCCCAGCAGAACCACACTCTTCATAAACCACTTTCCACTCTCCATCTTCTCCAGCTTTCTTGCGTACCTACTCATTTTTGAATCCTCCTATTAATTTGATTTTTAAGCTTTTTATTGCTTTCTGAGTATAAGACGATGGAGAGAGGAGGTTGGTTTTATTTTTTTGAAAAAAATTTTAAAACTGACCGGCGAATCGATTCTCAGCCTGCAAGGAAAAGTAGTTCTGTCATTCCAGTAATCTCCCCCTCTTCATTTAACCGCAGCTCATAGGAAAGATACCCAGGATGTCCTACTCTTGAAAACGTGTGAAGGGATTCTCCTATTTCCCGGAATGTTCCACTGTCCTCTGAAAATTCATAATCTGTCTGCATTTCTTCCCATAAAATATCCAGGGAGTCTGACATATCGTGCTCTCCCAGCAGCTCTGTCTGCTCCACAAGTTCATCGGCAGAAATACTTTCATGGCCTGTCCCGTCGCTGTTGATCCACTGGATATCCGCATCCTTTCTCAGCCGGATCTTTCCGTTAAAAATCTCTTTCAAAGGTTCCATATCACTATCTCCTACCAGATGCCATTTGCCGTCTCCGCCATATGCCGGATCTGAATACTGGCTGTAATATGTACCGTCCAGCAATAATTCCCGTTCCCATATAAGCTCATCCTCCGAAATGCGTCCCATGGTATACTCCCACATATTCGGAGAATATTCCTGCACGCTGACCTCCATTTCACGCATTTCCCCCGTAGGGTCGCTTACGGAAAATTCAACTACATCCCCCTCGGCAGCTCCTTCCAGCGGGTCCGCATCAAAGGTCACCGGCACGCAGATCATCGCCCGGATTTCATAGTAATCCCCCATATCCACGGCCTCCTCCGCGTTCAGGTATGCGGAATAGGACTCTGAAGGATATCGCTCCATCATCTGCAGGATCGCTTCATTTTCCATCTGAACCGCCTCGGACTCCTGAGTCTCCTCCACAGCCGCCGTCTCCTGAGCCGCAAGCTCTGTGGGTTCCTCATCCTGCTCCCTTTCGATCTCCGCTTCCCTGGCCTTCTCCTGACGATGGTAGATATACACGCCTGCCCCCGCGCCGACTCCCCCCGCGCCGATACAGGCCGCCGCCACTATAGCCGCCGCCTTCACGCTGATGGCCTTTCCAGCCGCCGCAGCCCCGGCTTTTCCAGCTGCTGCTACCGCTGCTTTTCCAGCTACTGCTCCGCTCCCAGATGCAACTCCGCCAGAGGCCGCTCCAGCCCCGGCCTTCCCAGCCGCAGCCATTCCAGCCGCCACAGCCGTCCGGCCAACTGCCGCAGGTACCACTGTAGAAAATGCCTGCTGGCGCAGCAGCCAGTACAGGAATGGGATAAAGGGTACGCAGTAGAGCTTGGTTCCCTTCTTCTCCAGCTCCAGGACCTGGGCCTTGATGGCCTTTCTTCCATAATTTAGGCGGCTCTTCACCGTCCCCTCGGAACACTCCATCACTCGGGCAATCTGCTTTACCGGCATCTCTTCCAGGTAAAACAGCACAATCGCCATCCGCTGCTCCTGGGGAAGGCGGTCGATCATCCCCTGGATCAGGCGCTTTGTCTCCGTGTAGTCCACACGCTTATCTGGGGAGAAATATCCTCCCTCATCCTCAAAATCCAGCTCGCTTCCCTCGTCTTCCTCGGAAACCATCTGGGAAAAGAGCATGGGCTTTTTCTTTTTCAGATAATCCTTGCTCTTATTCACCACGATGGTATTGAGCCATCCCTGGAAATTTTCCACCTGCTCCAGCAGATGCAGGTTGGTAAAGACCTTCACATAGGCGTCCTGGACAATGTCCTGGGCCTGGTCCTCATCCTTCACCAGCTGCTTGGCCAGGTAATAGGCCCGCTTGCTGGTCCGGTCGTAGAGCTGGGCGATGGCCTGCTGGTCGCCCTCCTTTGATAATTCCACCAAATCCTTTAAATCTGTTCCCATAACTTCCTCCAACCTTCTTTTTACGCAAAAACGCGCTTCCTCCTCATCTGTCCTGTCATCCCGCGTTCACATCCTGAAATCTTGTAACATATCCCGCCTCGTCCTGTTCCAGATACCCTAAAATCCGCATCCAGTTTAGGCCCTTCATATATTCCTCTGCCGTAATATCATCCATGCCATATCTGACCATGGCGTCTTTCCGAATCCGCATGATCGTGTTCAGCGTTATCTCTCCCCCGCCGCCTCCGTCGCTAAATTCCGTGGCTTCAGCCCAGAACTCCCAGTAATCATCTGTTTCCGCTATCAAACCTCCATAAATCACCAGAGGCGAAAACAAGCCAGACAAATCTCCGGTATCATATTCATAGTCCTCCTGGCCCTCTTCCCGGCTGATGGGAAGTGGAATCCACTTACTGTCCACCCACTTCAGGCGAAATCCCAACGGTTCTTCTGGATCTGTTACAAAGCCGGCCCGAATAATCCCTTTAAAATCTCCCGACTGGCTCCGAAATTCCATAGCTCCCTGAGCCTCTATGCGATCCTCCTCTGCCTTAACGCGCACGAAACTCAGCTCCGGCAGTTCCTCCGGCCCGGAGCCGGTTTCCGCGGAAAAGAGCATAATCTCATCTTCCGCCACCGCAGACATATCTTTTCCTTCCCGATAGCTGGCGCTTCCTTCCTCCCCTTTGGTAAAAGGCCCCAGATAGGGAAGGATCAAATTTGCCAGCTCCCGGCGCTCCTCATCGCTTAACCGGTCATATACTGCCTGGGCGTCCTCCCCCGCAGGCCGCGAGGGGGCTTCGGAACGGGGCAATGCCGGTACTTCGATTGTTTCTTCCACCCGTTCTTCAGTCGTTTCTTCCGTTGTTTCTACCGTCGGCTCATACTTCTCAGACTCATCAGCCGTCATTTCCTGAGACTCCTCTTCCCTAACTCCCTCTTGTATTGTCCCCTCCTGCAAATGCCCCGGCCAAAATCCGCATGCCGTCATACTCAGTACCGCCGCCGCCATCATCATCTTTGCCAAATTCCATTTCATTGCTGTTCCCTCCAAAATCGTTATAGTTATCTTCTTACATGAATAAGACGATTAAAAAGAACGGCTGGTTTTATAGAATAATGATTTTTTCAAAGTTTATTATACTCTTATATTCGTACATACTCAAGGCAAAATTGCGCCTGCCGCCTTGCATCCCGTGCTGATATGAAAGCTCTGCTCATCCTTTCAAGCGATACCTTTTGGCCAATCCTCTGCCGCTGCTTTCGATCAGACCGGCCTCCGTCATCTGGCGCGTTACTAAATACGCCCTGGTTCTCTTCACATTCAGCAGTTCCTGCAATTCCTCTTCCCCGGCCTCGCCATATTCAGACAGATAATCAAGAATCATCTTCATCTGCGGCGTAATATTGAGGGGCGGCCTATTCTTCCGGTCCCTTTTCTGTTCCGGTTCTTTCCCTGCCTCCCAGGACATATTCGGGAGTATTAATTTAAATACATTGGGCGTCACTTCAATCCTGGGCTGAATCGAACAGTTTTCATAGAGCTTATAAATCCTGCGGATACCAGTACCATAAGATTCAATCAATTTCAGCCGATGAAAAACTTCCGCCAACCTGCGGTTGCGGGGCTGTGAAATCCCGCTTTTGATATCTTCCACAGACAGGCCCGGCAGCAAACCTCCAATGGATATAAATTCCATGCCCATATCGCTTATATTTATAATAATGCTGCCGCTGAAGCTGTAATCTCGGTGTGATGTGGCGTTTAAAATTGCCTCCCTCAGCGCTTCCTCCGGATAGTCTTTCTTCTCAATACGGGCCAGGCCGTCAAAGGTGGAAGAAGTCCGGTTGCAGAGCAGGAGATAGGAGTAGGTATCCTCCATCTGCTTTAAAACAGAACCTCTAAATTCCTTTGCGTCCTTAAATACGGTCTGCGCCTCATCCGCAAACACCGCCACTTTCGTCGTATGCTGACATTGATCCGACAGCAGCAGCGCCAGATTCGTATACTGATCATCATGGAGATTGCGCAGCCCCAAAGCAATAAATTTATCCTCGCCAAATTCTACCCCGTACCGTTCAAAAGCCTTCTCAGCTTCCTCAAAAGTCAAATCCTGCTGAAGTGTCCGCATATCCTCATACACATCGCCATCCGAATCCTTGATCATCTGCCGGATTAATTCCGGAGAAGCCGGCGCACTGGAAGCGCCTTGCCTGACGTACACGCCGTTTGGCTTCAATCCCTTGGATTTTAAATAATATGGTTTGTAACTGCCCTCTCCCACTTCAATACGGATTACTTGATTATCCTGAAGTACATAACGCACAAACATTGTCACATCCGGCAAAATTGCATCTCGGATGCCATTGGTCAGCCTCGTATAAGTATCATCCACATTATCTAGCCCCACCGCATTGCCTTGATCATCAATACCAACGTAAATCGTACCGCCATCCGTATTCGCAAATGCGATTACTTCTTTATAAATTTCATCTGACATCTGCTCTTTAAACTCTGTATTCTCATTCTCAAATAACATACGACTCCCTCCATTCATGATTCTATTCACTATCATATCACTTTATTCACTTTTTTCAAGTAAAAACGGGTGAATAAAGTGAAAATTCACTCTATTCACCCGTCCTAAGTGAACAAAATCCCTACTTCCGGTTAAATACATATTCATCCAGCCGCCTGAAGGCCTCCTTCACCCGGGAAAGAGGCAGGGCCAGATTCATCCGCACATGGCAGGGGCCATGGAACATCCGTCCGTCCTGGAAGGCCACGCCCACGTCCCAGGCCGCCTTCTCCACCTCGTCGATGGTTTTCCCATGGTCCTGGCACCACTTGGTGCAGTCCACAAAGAGCATATAGGTGCCCTCCGGCCGAAACACCTCCACGCCCTCAAAATGCTCCCGGATGTAATCGCAGGCAAAATCAATATTCCCCGTCAACACCTGCCGCAGCTCTTCCAGCCACTCCTGCCCTTCCGGTGTATAAGCTCCGATCAGGGCGTACATGGACAGCACGTTCATGGAATTATAGTGGGAAAGGGAGGATTCCTTTAAAATCCGGTCCCGCAGATAAGGGTTATATATGATATGGTAGCTTCCCACCAGGCCCGCCAGATTAAAGGTCTTGGAGGGAGCGTACAGAGCCACCGTCCGCATCTTCGCGTCCTCGGAAACGCTCTGGGTGGGAATATGCTTGTGGCCTGTGGTAATCAGATCCGACCAGATCTCATCGGAAATCACCGTTACATCATACTTCTTGTACAACTCCATGGCCTTCTCGATCTCCCAGCGCTCCCAGACCCGGCCGCAGGGATTATGGGGAGAGCAGAAAATCGCCGCGTGGATCTTCTCCTCCTTAAGCTTTCTCTCCATATCCTCAAAATCCATGCGCCACACGCCCTTCTCATCCTTTACCAGATTGCTGTGAACGATGTGGTAGCCGTTGTTGGTCAGGCTGTTGGTAAAGCCGATGTAGGTAGGCGCGTGAACCAGCACCTTATCCCCCCTGGAGCAGAGCACGTTCATGGCGCTGATCACGCCTCCCAGCACGCCGTTCTCATAGCCGATGCACTCCGGCGTCAGCCCCTTCACCCCGTTGCGGCTCTCCTGCCAATTAATAATAGCGTCAAAATATTCCTTCCTTGGCCCAAAATAACCAAAGGCCGGGTGCTCCAGGCGCTTCTTCACCGCCTCCACAATGGTGGGAACCGTGGGGAAATTCATATCCGCCACCCACATGGGAATAGCGTCAAAGCCCTCCTTCGGCGCGCCGGGAACCCCTTTGCTTCCCAGGGCGTCCACCGCTGTGGCGTCCATGCCTTTGCGCTCCATAATTGATGTGAAATCGTATTTCATCTGTCCGTACCTCCTCTTTTAAGTGCTCTGTATGTATCGCACGTAAGCGCCTAAAAAACAGGCGCTAAGTGCTTGTAACAAGACCGCAGGGCAACACGGTTCATGTTTTCCTGCGGTCTGTTTGTCAGCAAGCGCCAAACGCTCTATTTATGATTCATCAGCCTCCGAAGCCGTTTCCTCAGAACCGGCCTCTTCCTCGGAAGCTTCCTCCGGCTCGGAACTCTCCTGGGCGGTCTCAGCCTCCCCGGCAGCCTCATCCTCCACCTCAGCGGTGTCGTCGATGTCCAGAACCTCTTCCGCTACATTATCCTCGTTTAACTGGTCCTGGTCCTCCGTCTCCCCGGAAAGCACCAGCTCTTCCTCAGGAGCCGCCAGCTCGGAATCCAGCTTCACCTGACGGTAGCGCTTCATGCCGGTACCGGCGGGAATAGGCTTACCGATGATCACGTTCTCCTTCAGTCCGATCAGATGGTCAACCTTGCCGTTGATGGCCGCCTCGGTCAGCACCTTGGTAGTCTCCTGGAAGGATGCGGCGGACAGGAAGGAATCCGTAGCCAGGGAAGCCTTGGTGATACCAAGCATCACCTGCTTGCCCTCGGCAGGCTTCTTGCCCTCGGCGATCAGCTGCTCGTTCATCTCGTTGAACTCCAGAACGTCCATGGAAACGCCGGGCAGCACGCTGCTGTCTCCGCTTTCCTCCACCTTCACCTTCTTTAACATCTGGTGAACGATCATCTCAATGTGTTTATCGTTGATCTCCACGCCCTGGAGACGGTATACACGCTGCACTTCCTGGATCATGTAGTCCTGCACAGCCCGCACGCCCTTAATCTTCAGAATATCGTGGGGGTTAATGCTTCCTTCGGTCAGCTCGTCGCCGGCCTCCAGCACCTGTCCCTCGGTCACCTTGATTCTGGAACCGTAGGGAATCAGATAGGTCTTGGAATTTCCGGTGGTCTCGTCGGTTACCGTAATCTCCCGCTTCTTCTTGGTATCCTTTAAGCTTACCACGCCGCCGAACTCGGTGATAATGGCAAGACCCTTGGGTTTACGTGCCTCAAACAGCTCCTCTACACGGGGAAGACCCTGTGTGATATCGCCGCCGGCCACGCCGCCGGTGTGGAAGGTACGCATGGTCAGCTGTGTACCAGGCTCGCCGATGGACTGAGCGGCGATGATTCCAACCGCCTCACCCACCTGTACCGGCTGTCCGGTGGCCATGTTGGCGCCGTAGCACTTGGCGCAGACGCCGATGTGGGACTTACAGCTGAGGACGGTACGGATCTTCACGGACTTGCGCCCCGTCTTATTGAGCACCTTCATCACAGCAGCCGCCCGCTTGGGGGTACACATGTGATTGGCCTTCACCACAACCTCTCCCGTATCCGGGTCGGTGATCGTCTCCGCAATATAGCGGCCGGTGATTCTCTCCTCCAGATCCTCGATCACCTCGTTGCCGTCCATAAAGGAGCGGATCTCCATGTAGGGGATCTCCTTGCCCTCGCAGCAGTCCGTCTCGCGGATGATCAAATCCTGGGAAACGTCTACCAGACGGCGGGTCAGGTAACCGGAGTCGGCAGTACGCAGAGCCGTATCGGAAAGTCCTTTACGGGCTCCATGAGCGGAGATGAAATACTCCAGTACGTCCAGTCCCTCACGGAAGTTGGACTTGATGGGCAGCTCAATGGTGTGTCCGGTGGTATCCGCCATCAGGCCGCGCATGCCGGCCAGCTGCTTGATCTGCTTGTCGGAACCACGGGCTCCGGAGTCAGCCATCATATAAATGTTGTTGTATTTGTCAAGACCGGTCAAAAGGTCGTGGGTCAGCTGGTCGTCCGTATTCTTCCAAGTCTCGATTACCTCTTTGTACCGCTCTTCCTCGGTAATCAGACCCCGGCGGTAGTTCCTGGCAATACGGTCTACCGTCTCCTGGGCGTCTGCGATCAGCTTCGGCTTGCTAGGCGGCACGGTCATGTCGGAAATGGATACCGTCATAGCCGCTTTGGTGGAATACTTATATCCAATAGCCTTAATATCGTCCAAGGTCACAGCCGTCTGGGTTGCGCCGTGTACGTTGATTACTTTTTCCAGAATCTGCTTTAACTGCTTCTTTGCCACATGGAAATCAATCTCCAGCTTCAGCTCGTTTTCCGGAACGGAACGGTCCACAAAGCCCAGATCCTGAGGAATAATCTCATTAAAAATGAAACGTCCGATGGTAGACTCAATGATGCCGCTCTTTACTGTGCCGTCAGGCATGGTCTTGGTTACACGGACCTTCACCTTGGAGTGGAGAGTAGCCTCCCCGTTCTCATAGGCCAGAATGGCTTCATTTATATTCTTAAAGATCATTCCTTCGCCCTTAGCTCCTGGGCGCTCCTGGGTCAGATAGTAAATACCCAGAACCATATCCTGAGACGGAACCGCCACAGGGCCTCCGTCAGAGGGCTTTAACAGGTTATTGGGGCTAAGGAGCAGGAAGCGGCACTCCGCCTGGGCTTCCACGGACAGAGGCAGATGAACCGCCATCTGGTCTCCGTCAAAGTCCGCGTTAAAAGCGGTACACACCAGGGGGTGAAGCTTGATGGCCTTGCCCTCTACTAAAATAGGCTCGAAGGCCTGGATTCCCAGTCTGTGCAGCGTAGGAGCACGGTTTAACATAACCGGATGCTCCTTAATCACATCCTCCAGCACATCCCAAACCTCGGGCTGTAAGCGCTCTACCATCTTCTTGGCGTTCTTAATGTTGTGGGCGGTGCCGTTGGATACCAGCTCCTTCATAACAAAGGGCTTAAACAGCTCGATGGCCATTTCCTTTGGCAGACCGCACTGATAAATCTTAAGCTCCGGTCCTACTACGATAACGGAACGTCCGGAATAGTCAACACGTTTTCCAAGCAGGTTCTGGCGGAAACGTCCCTGCTTACCCTTTAACATATCGGAAAGGGACTTAAGGGCTCTGTTTCCGGGGCCGGTTACGGGACGTCCCCGGCGGCCATTATCGATTAAGGCGTCTACCGCCTCCTGAAGCATGCGCTTCTCGTTGCGGACAATGATATCCGGCGCGCCCAGCTCCAGAAGTCTGGCAAGACGGTTGTTGCGGTTGATAATTCTTCTGTATAAGTCGTTTAAGTCGGAGGTGGCGAAACGTCCGCCGTCCAGCTGTACCATAGGACGGATATCCGGCGGAATCACCGGGATCACATCCATAATCATCCACTCAGGCCGGTTGCCGGAGCTTAAGAAAGCCTCCACAACCTCCAGCCTCTTGATGATCCTGGCCCGCTTCTGGCCGGTGGCGTCCTTTAAGGCCGCCCGCAGCTCAGCGGAATCCTTCTCCAGGTCAATGGCCTTTAGAAGCTCCTGAATCGCCTCGGCGCCCATACCCACGCGGAAGCCGCCGGTACCGCCGTACTTCTCCACCTCTTCCCGGTACTCCTTCTCGGAGAGCACCTGCTTATACTGCAGGCTGGTGGAACCGGGGTCCAGCACAATGTAGGAGGCGAAATACAGCACCTTCTCCAGAGTCCTGGGAGAAATATCAAGAATCAGGCCCATACGGCTGGGGATTCCCTTAAAGTACCAGATATGGGATACGGGAGCAGCCAGCTTAATATGGCCCATGCGCTCGCGGCGCACGCTGGACTTGGTTACCTCAACGCCGCAGCGGTCGCAGATCACGCCTTTGTAGCGGATCTTCTTATATTTACCGCAGTGACACTCCCAGTCCTTGCTGGGTCCGAAGATTCTCTCACAGAACAG
>CALWQV010000034.1 GCA_944383785.1 uncultured Enterocloster sp.
TTCATCCGGACTACAAAACAGAGATTGTGGAGATTCTCCGCAGCAATTTGACGCCGAGGCTGAAGAAGGAGCGCATATTGGCCTATCATGAAAATGATATTGCGGTGGCCCTTGAGATGCTGACGGCAGACGAGAGAAGCAGGCTGTATTTTCTGCTGGATGGGGAAACCCTGGCCAATATTTTCGAGTATTCCGATCATCAAAGCAGATACATCAATGAACTGGGAATCCAGAAACGCCTGGCGGTTCTGGCCCATCTTGAAATTACCACGGTGGTGGAGTGCCTGCGCCAGATGGACAGGACCGACCGGAATACCCTTCTGGAGCTGCTGGATGAGGATACCAAACGGCAGGTGCTGCTCTTAAATTCCTTTGACGAGGATGAGATCGGCAGCCGCATGACCACCAATTACATAGCGGTTCCGGCGGGGATTGAGGTCCGTCAGGCCATGCGCTCGCTGATCGACCAGGCGGCGGAGCATGATAACATTTCCACCATTTATGTGGTGGATGAGGATAAAACTCTGGTGGGGCGATCGACTTAAAAAAATTGATTATTGCTAGAGAGGGGACGAAGCTGGAGGAGATCACTATGACCTCTTACCCCTATGTCTACGCAAATGAGCAGATCGAGGACTGCATCAGCCGGATGCGGGATTACTCGGAGGATTCGATTCCGGTGCTGGATTCCAATAATAAGCTGCTGGGAGCATTAACCTCCCAGGATGTGATGGAGCTGGTGGGAGACGAGCTGGGAGAAGATTACGCCCGGCTGGCCGGTTTGTCTTCAGAAGAGGATCTGAATGAGCCTACGGGCAGGAGTATTCATAAGCGGCTTCCCTGGCTGGTGATTCTTTTGGGGCTGGGGCTGGTTGTATCCAGCGTAGTGGGGGCATTTGAGGGCGTGGTAGCCCAGCTGCCCTTAATCATTGCCTTCCAGTCCCTGGTTCTGGATATGGCAGGAAATGTAGGAACCCAGTCCCTGGCTGTTACCATCCGCGTATTGATGGATGAGAACGTAAAGGGCCGGCAGAAGCTTTCGCTGGTTTCAAAAGAGGCGAGGGTGGGACTGATTAATGGAGTGGTGCTGGGAATCCTTTCGTTTTTCTGTATCGGATTGTATCTGTGCGGGGTAAAGGATCAGCCGGCGGCCACAGCCTTTGCCATATCCCTGTGTACGGGTATTGCGCTGCTGGGCTCTATGGTGTTAGCCAGCCTTTCGGGAACCGTGGTGCCTCTGGCTTTTAAGAAAATCCATATCGACCCGGCGGTGGCCTCCGGTCCCCTGATTACCACGATTAACGATTTGGTGGCGGTGGTGATTTATTATGGGCTGGCCTGGCTGCTGCTGATTCAGGTTTTGGGGATATAGGCGCTGCTGGAAAAATACCCCTCATTCCACCTCACCGCCGGATCCTCCGGTTTCATCCCCTTAGCCATCTGGTGGTAGTAAAGGGCCTGCTCCCTTTGGCCCAGGCGGTCATAGCAGACGCATAGCTGGACGGCAGGGATAAAGCTGTAAAAATCAGGCTGGATGAAGGCGCCGGAGGACTCATCGGGAAGGGAAAGAAGGGCCTGTTTATACCACCAGGCTGCCTGAAAATACTCCCCGGCCTCCATTTTAAGCCTTCCGATCTCGCAGCAGATCTCCCCTCTGGGGAAATCGTAGAGGAAGCTGCGAAACAGGCAGCCCAGCGCGCCCTCCGGATCGCCTTCGCGACTTTTGCAGCGGGAGAGAAGCAGGCAGGCGTCGATCCGGTTCTCCTTCCAGCCGCCGGGCTCTTTAAGAAACTGCTCCAGCGCTTTTGCGGCCATTTCATATTCACCGTGATCAAAAAGCTCGCGTCCGTAATAAAATTGATGGCGAGGTTCCAATGCCTCCCCGTCCCTTATCATTTGCCGGTAGATTTCCAGGTTCCTCCTGGAATCTCCGGCTTTTTCCTTGCGGTGTTCAATAGTAATGGGGGAGTAAAGGATGCACCCCTTTGGGGTCACGGCTTCATGGACCCGCCCCTGCCAGAGAAAGGTTTTGTCATTTCGCAGCAGCCGCTCCCGGTAATAGGTGAAGGATGGGCGGCCGGAAGCGTCAAAGGCGGCGGCATAGCGCATCATAACCACATCGATTTTAGGATCTAGAGTTTCCTTTAACTGCCGCAGCTTTTCTAGCTGGTCCGGCTGGATCACATCATCGGCGTCCAGCCACATCCAGTAGTCCATAGAAGCCCTTTCACAGGCCGCGTTCCGGGCGGCGGCAAAATCCTGCTTCCATACATAGTCAAATACCTGATCTCCATACCGGCAGGCGATTTCCTTTGTGTGGTCTGTGGAACCGGTGTCCGCGATGATGATCTCATCAACCACAGTCCGCATAGGCTTTAAGATGCGTTCCAGAACCGGCTCCTCATTTTTCACAATCATACAGAGGCTGATGGTAGCCATAGGCATTGTCCTCTCAGACAGATCTGTACTGATAGGGTATGAGCCCCGGGGGCAAAGGGTGTCAAGCCTCCGGGTCCATGAGATCCATCCGTCCCCAGATGGGCGGGGAGATGACGGAAATGCCCGTTACCGGCTTGTCCGAGCAGTTTTTGCAGATATGGGGGAGATTTTTCTGGATTACCGTTGTATCGCCCGGATTCAGTACAATGTCGGAGTTCCCGATCTGTATGGTCAGCTGACCTTCCATCACATAGATCATCTCCTCGGAGGAATGGCGGACGGGTTCCGGAACATCCTGGGCATGAGGGGCAAGGGTAAAGTTCATGAGAAGGGACTGGGGAGAGTATTCGGGGGAGGGGATCGGCGTCAGAAAGCGGTATGTAGTGCTTCCGTCCTCTGAGACACGGACCAGCTGCTGGTCCTTTCGCAGCGTCAAGTTCCCCATGATCTCCTCATCATCCAGCAGCATGTACAGGGGAAGCTGGAAGACGGAAGCGATTTTGCGCAGGGAGGAAAGGGAAGGGTCGATCTCGCCCCGTTCCACCTGGGAAATGTAGCTGATGGACATGCCGGTCATGGCTGCCAGCTCCTTGATGGTCAGCTTTCTTTGTTTGCGGTATTCTCGGATTTTTAACATGGCTACCTCGCGGATTTGTAATTAGTAATCGGTCAGGGCATCCTGAACAGGTTACTATTATTATAAATTATAAGTGAAGAAAAAGCAAAAAAGAAACAGAAAATTGATTGACAAAAATTTTTATAAATAGTAAAATTTTTCGTAATAAATCAATAAAATTTTATTATTTATGAAAAGGAGCGCATATGAAGATTACAGATGTGAAAATCGAGAAGTTCTCAATCGAGCTGACGGAGCCCTTAAAGGTGGCTTTTGCCGAGGTGAGCCATTCGGTGAGCCTGCTGATTAAGGTAGAGACGGATGAAGGGATCTGCGGATACGGCGAGGCGGCCCCCTTTGCCCCGGTAACAGGGGAGACGGCGGACGGCTGCGCGGAGGTACTGCGGATGTTTAAGGCCGGACTCATCGGCATGAATCCCCTGGAGATCGAGAAAATCCACCAGATGATGGATGGGGTGGTTCATGGGAATGGTTCCGCGAAATGCGCGGTGGACATTGCGCTTTACGATATTATGGGAAAGGTGATGGGCCAGCCCCTTTACCGGGTTCTGGGAGGATGGCAGAACGTGGTGCAGAACGATGTGACCATCGGCATCGGAGAGCCGGAGAAGATGGCCCAGGCGGCGGCCCGCTATGTCCATGAGCAGGGCTATCGTATCCTGAAAATCAAGGCGGGCATCGATCCGGCGGAGGATATCCGGGCGCTGACCTTGATCCGCCAGGCCGTAGGTCCCCAGGTACGCCTTCGGGTGGATGCGAACCAGGGTTACACCGTCAGCAAGGCCATTTACGCCCTGGAGGAGATGAAAAAGCTTGGAATCGAGGCAGTGGAGCAGTGCCTTCCGAACTGGGACTTGGAGGGGGCAAAGGAACTGAAATCCAAGGTCAGCGGCATCCAGCTGATGCTGGACGAGTCCATTCACACGGTGAAGGACGCGGCCCGGGCGGCGAAGATGAAGGCGGCAGATATTTTTAACATTAAATTGATGAAATGCGGAGGGCTCTACCGGGGCAGCCAAATCTGCACCCTGGCGGAAAACTTCGGCATTACCTGCATGGTGGGCTGTATGATGGAGACAAAGATCGCCATTACCGCCGGTTTAAGCCTGGTGGCGTCCCGGAAAAATATTACGGAGGCGGACTGCGACAGCTTCCTTTACTATAAGGATGCGGATAACGGCATGCCGGGAGGCTTTACGCGCATGGGCGACCAGTTTAAGCTGTCCGAAGAGCCGGGCCTGGGTTTAAAGATTTCATTCTAAGGAGGAAAACCATATGTTCCCTATTTTTCAGACCTCAGACAGTATGCTGGCGGTAATTCTCTGCATGGTGGCGGCCGCCTTCTGGGCCCAGAGATTTAAGCCCTTAAAGCTGATCGGACCGGCGCTTCTCATCATTATCACGGGGATTATCCTTGTAAACTTAAACATTGTAACAGGCAGCTGCGAGCTTTACGGGGTGATTCAGACCTACTGCATCCCCCTTTCCACATCCCTGTATCTTTTGAACGTGGACTTTAAAAAGATTGTAAAAATGTCCAAGCAGCCTCTTATGTCCATCGGGTCAGCGGTTTTCAGCGTCTGCCTGGTGACCATTGTTTTTGGCTCCATTTTCGCGGGACAGATCGACGAGGGCTGGAAGGTAGCGGGCATGTTTGTGGGCACCTACACCGGAGGAAGCTCCAACCTGACCGCCATCGCCACCGGGTTAAATGCCTCCGGCTCCACCATCGCAGCCGCCAATGCGGCGGATTATGTGGTGGGAATGCCTACCATGGTGCTGATGTTCGCGGCCCCCGCCCTGATGAAGAACTCAAAGAAATTCCAGAAATTCTGGCCCTATTCCTTTACCCAGGAGGAGTTAGAGGGAGACGGCTCCCACCAGGAGCTGATGGGCACGGAAGAGTGGAGCATTAAGGATATCGCCATCCTTATGGCCATCTCCACTACGGTGGTGGCGGTTTCCACAAAGCTGTCTACTTTTATGAGCGCGGATTTTGCCAGCGCGGGCAGGATTCTGCTGATCTCCACCCTGTCCATCCTGGTGGCCCAGATTCCCGCAGTGCGCCGGGTAAAGGGCGCTATGAACCTGGGATTGTTTTTCGGAATGATGTTTTTGGCGGTCGTAGGAATCTCTGTAAATATTAAGGGCTTTTTGGGCTCCGCATTTACCATTACTTTGTTCTGCTTCTGCGTAATCGCGGGAAGCCTGATTCTCCATCTGGCCGTTACCCGGCTGCTTAAGATCCGCTACGAGTATGTGCTCTTGGGGATCGTAGGGGCCATCGCCGATGGAACCACCTCCGCCCTGGTGGCTTCCGGCGCCAAGTGGAAGAGCCTCATCAGCATCGGAATGCTGATGGGAATTATCGGCGCGGTCTGCGGAAATTATGTGGGGATCGCGGTGGCTTATATCATCCGTTCGATTGTAGGAGGCTGAGCATATGACCCAGTGGAATTTTTATTTTTCCGGAATTTTATATGCGGCGTTTTTTGAGGGAGAAGGAGAGCTGAAAGCCCGTCTTTTGGATCCCCTTAGCGGGCAGCTTGGAGCAGAAAAGATCTATGAAGCGGAGGACGACCAGTTCCTTTCGGGGCTTTGCGGCCGAAGCATGATGGAGTTTTTCAGCCGCAAAGCACAGCTTGAGGAGGCTATGGCCCAAAAACCGGAGATTTTCGTGACAAAAGACGGAAGAAGATTTCAGAACCGCCGGGATGAGGCTTATTTTGAGCGGGACCGGAAATTCCCTCTGGATTTGTTCTATGAGGGGGAGGGACGCATCTGGGCGGCGGCCATGAGCGGACGGGACTTTATGGCGTTCCTTGTGCGAAAGGGCATGGAGAGGAAAACCATTTTGGCCCAGTGGGAGGAGGCTTACCCGGATAGCGGAAAATCGGGCGCGCTTCCAGGCGAATTTCAGCCCGGCCCTCTTCGGCCGGTGCGCTTTTTGGGCACCTGGATGGTTCCCACCCGGGACGGGGAAAAACTGGCCACCGATGTTTATCTGCCCGGAAAGAAGGGGGAGGAGCAGGAGACTTTTCCGGCGGTTCTGGTGCGTACGCCCTACGGAAAGGGAGTGGGGGCCGGCGTCTACTACCGTTTTGTCCAGAGAGGATTTGCGGTGGTGATTCAGGATGTGCGGGGAAGAGAGGACAGCACCGGAGAATGGCAGCCGGAATATCACGAGGTGGAGGACGGGGACGATACCTTAAACTGGATTGCCTCCCAGACCTGGAGCGACGGGCAGGCGGCCATGACGGGCGGCTCCTACCTGGGATATGTCCAGTGGGCCGCTGCAGCCAGTGGGAATCCCCATCTGAAGGCCATGCTCAGCTTTGTCTGCGCGGGAAGCGCCTTTGTGGATATTCCCCGCAGAGGGGGCTGCTTTAATTCCGGCATGCTGGCCTGGGCCTTCGCTATGTCTGAGCAGCGGATGCGGCCGGATTTAATGGCGCGGGAGGACTGGGATGAGATTCTGGACGAACGGCCCATTGCCTCCATTCCTGAGAAGGCCCTGGGCCATGAAGTACCCTTTATATCCCGATGGATGGCCCACCGGGATATGGACGATTTCTGGATGATGTCCAACTGGCAGAAACGATATAAAGGGGGACCGGTTCCGGCTCTGATTTTTTCCGGATGGTTCGATGACAATGGCATGGGAACCACAGAGGCGCTGGATCTGGTGAAAGATTGGCCGGAAGGTACCTGGAAGGCGGTTTTAGGGCCCTGGAAGCACAGCGGGAACGCAGATTATGATCTGCACGGCCAGTATATGGGGGAGGATGCCCTCCGCTACGACATTGATCTTCTCTGTATGAAGTGGCTAGATCATTTTCTGCGTGGGGCGGATAATGGAATTGAAAAAACGCCTCGGGTGGAATATTACACCATCGGCGAAAACCGGTGGAAGACCGGGGAGGCCTGGCCGCCAAAAACCTGCGAAAGAAGACGGCTTTATCTGGACGGCGCTGAAAATGAAGAAGCCGGAGGAAATGGAACAGCCTGCGGCCAGGGCGCATTGTCCTTTGAAAAAGGGACGCAGGAGGGCTGGGATGAGTACGTCTATGACCCGGAGAAACCATCCGTCCATCTGGTGGACATGTCGGAAAATGAGCTGGAGGTGCCGGAGGACTATACGCAGGAAGAAAAGCGTCCTGACATTCTCTCTTACAGCACCCCGGTTTTGGAAAAGCCTTTGACCATCACCGGAGACGCCCGGGTGCGGCTTTATGTGTCCTGCGACTGCCCGGACACGGATTTCGTTGTGCGCCTGACGGATGTGGATGAAAAAGGGCGCTCCATCAAGCTGGCGGACGGCGTGCTGGACGCCAAATACCGCAATGGGCCGGAGCGCCCGGAATATATGGAACCAGGAAAGGTTTATGAGGTGAATCTTCGCACCACCAAGATTTCCAATACATTTCTTCCCGGACACAGGCTGAGGCTGACCGTTACCTCCAGCGCCAAGAACTTTATCTTCCCCAACAGCAATACGAAGGACGGCTTTGACAGCCAGATCCGTCAAAAGGCGCGGATTACGGTGCTTCGCGGCGGGACAGAAGCCTCCTTTCTGGAGGTGTGGGAGGAGCTATAGATCCAGCTTCATATCCCCATCCTGAATCCAGCCGATTCTGCGAAACCAGATATTAAAAATCCATCCAAGCAAAGCAGGAAGCAGGAAGCATACCGTCAGGATTCCCAGCCAGGTGTTGGCGGTATTTCCCATGGCGGTGAACACGCCGATGGGGCCTACAAGGCCGCAGGTTCCCATGCCGGAGCCTGCGGGAATATTTTCCATATGGAAAACCAGGGTGGCGATGGGGCCGGTGATCATGGAGATCAGAGTGGGCCCGATCCAGATTTTCGGGTTACGCACGATATTGCCCATCTGGAGCATGCTGGTGCCAAGGCCCTGGGCCAGAAGCCCGCCCATTTTGTTTTCCCGGTAGCTCATCACCGCGAAGCCGATCATCTGGGCGCAGCAGCCCGCTGTGGCCGCCCCGCCGGCAAGGCCGTCCAAGGACAGGGCAATACAGATGGCGGCGCTGCTGATGGGGAGCGTTAAGGCGATGCCGATGAGGGCGGATACCAGGATTCCCATGATGAAGGGCTGAAGCTCTGTGGCGGTTTTCACCAATCCGCCGAACCAGTCCATAAAGCCGCCTACAGCGGGCCCGACAAACTGGGCGATCATAACGCCGGATACGATGGTGATGCCGGGGGTGATGATGATATCCAGCCGGGTCTCTTTTGAAACAATTTTCCCAAGCTCTGTGGAGATAACGGTAGCCACCAGAGCGCCCACGGGGCCCCCCAGCTCGTTGCCCGCGATGCCCACAGTGGCGGCAGAGAAAAGTACCAGCTGGGGTGCTTTCAGAGCGTGGGCAATGGCCAGCCCTAAGGCCGCTCCGGTGGCGCTTTTGGCATAGGCGGCTACGGTGAGAAAGCTTTCAATTCCCAGCTGCTGTCCCAGGGTTTCAAAAATCGTGCCGATCAGCAGGGAGGCGAAAAGGCCGAAGGCCATGGCTCCCAGAGCGTCGATCAGATAGGCCTGCACGGTAATATTCACCTGCTTGCGTTTCAAAAATGCTTTTAATTCTTCCATTTCTTAATTCCTCCCAGTAAAAGAAAAATTTTTTCGCATAATTGTTAGAATTTTATCACAAAATAGCGGGATTGCAAGGATTTTGCAAAAATTGTCATGAAATTAACAATCTCGTTGGCCAGAAAGAAGCTTGTAATGCCGGGGCTGATGGGCTATAATCCATAATACGCGGCGCGAAAAATGCGCGGCGGGACAAGGAGGGAGTGGAATGGAATTTTGGATGCTCCATGGGATTCAGCAGCTGCATACCCCGGTGCTTGATGAAATCATGAAGGCCGTAACCTTTCTGGGTAATCACGGCTGGTTCTGGTGTTCGCTGGCTTTTTTGCTGCTGTTTGTAAAAAAAACCAGGAGGGCAGGGGTGATCATGTTTCTGGCCATGGCTATGGGCTCCATTGCGGGGCTGGTGATTTTAAAGCCTCTGGTGGGGAGGCTCAGACCGTGCTGGTTAGATTCTTCCGTGACCCTTCTGATTGAAACTCCCTGGGATTTCTCCTTCCCTTCCGGCCATACCATGGCCTCCTTCGCGGCTGCTCTGCCGCTGTTTTGGGAGGGCAGAAGGGAGAAAATCCCTTTCATCGGGCCTGCGGCCCTGGTGCTGGCGGCTCTGATCGCCTTTTCCCGGCTTTACCTGTTTGTGCATTTTCCTACGGACGTGCTGGGCGGGCTGGTGCTGGGAGCAGGCTCGGCCTGGACAGCAGAGAAGATGATGGGCCGGTTTTGCAGGGCAGGCGGCAGAGGAGAGTAAAATTTTTCTTGCATCTTTTAAATTTTCGTGTATAGTAGAAGAAAAAACGCAGAGTAGGCGTATGCGCGTTAAGTGCCGGCTGAACAGGGAGTTGTCAGCCGGACGAAAAGAGGCGGCTTCCGGCCGGCCTTTTGCGGTGCGTATGCCGCATCCCGCTGCAACAGAGATAAGACAGTTGATGGGGGCGGATGTCCTAGACTGTTACGTGGTATCTCCGTTTGTGGTTCGAGAGGTCTGCAAAGGAGGTATTTTTTTATGCTGAAGCATTTGTTTACCCGGTCCTTGCAGGAATTTAAGAGCGCGAAAACCATTACCCTGTGCGCCATGATGGGGGCGGCGGCTATGGTTTTGGGAGCCTATTCCATCTATGTGACGCCTACCATTAAGATCGGCTTTTCATCCCTGCCAAATCAATTTGTGGCCTGGCTCTTCGGCCCCTTTGTGGGCATGGTTTTCAACGGTTCCATGGATATTTTGAAATATTTCCTGAAGCCGGTAGGCGGGTATTTTCCGCCCCTTACGATGGTTACGATGCTGGCGGGAACGATTTACGGCTGCTTCTTTTACGGGCGCAGGCTGAGCTTTCTCCGGATTCTGGCGGCGAAGCTTACCGTATCCCTGATCTGCAATGTGATTCTTAATACCTGGTGCCTTTCCCTTCTGATGAAAGAAGGATTCTGGCTGATCCTGCCGGAACGGATTGTGAAAAATCTGATCATGTGGCCCATCGATTCCCTGATTTTTTACTATGTGGCCAAGGTTTTAGAGGGAGCGGGCGTGTTCCGGGCATTTAAAAGGGGGATAAAGGAGAGGCAAAAATTGTAAAAAATCGTTAATTTTGCGACGGGCTGTTTCGAAAAAAGTACAGAAAATCAAGGGTTTGTGTGCTATGATGTGTACCGAAGAAAAGAGTGAATACCTTTTTGAAGGAGGAGATTCCATATGGCAGTACATGTAATTGACGAAGCAAACCGCTGCTTACAGTGCAAGAAGCCCATGTGCCAGCAGGGCTGTCCCATCCATACCTCGATTCCGGTGATGATCAAGGAATTGAAGGAGGGACGGCTGGAGGAGGCCGCGGCCATGCTGTTTGAGAATAACCCAATGTCCCTGGTATGTTCCCTGGTGTGCAACCATGAAAATCAGTGCGAAGGCCACTGCGTTCTGGGGAGGAAGGGACAGCCGGTTCACATCAGCAGCATTGAGAACTATATTTCCGACACCTGCTTTGAGCGGATTAAAGTGGAGTGCCAGCCCAGAAATGGAAAGAAGGTGGCGGTGATCGGAGCCGGACCGGCGGGCATCACCATTGCCATCATGCTGACCAAGAAGGGCTACAGCGTAACGATTTTTGATTCCAGGGATAAGATCGGCGGCGTGCTCCAGTACGGCATACCGGAATTCCGCCTTCCCAAGACCATCCTTCAGCGCTATAAGAAGAAGCTGCTGGAGATCGGCATTAAGATCCGGCCCAACACCACCATCGGCGGAGCGCTGGAGATCAAGGATCTGTTCCGGGACGGCTATGAGAGCATATTCATCGGAACCGGCGTATGGCGGCCTAAGACCCTGGGCGTGAAGGGAGAATCTTTGGGCAATGTCCATTTCGCCATCGACTATCTGGCGAATCCGGATGCCTACGACCTGGGCAACCGGGTGGCGATTATCGGAGTGGGAAATTCCGCTATGGATGTGGCCCGGACGGTGATCCGCCATGGCTCCCATGACGTGACCCTTTACGCCAGAGGCGATCATTCTGACGCCAGCCAGCACGAGACTTCTTACGCGATGCTGGACGGAGCGAAATTTGAGTACAATATGAGCATTGTGGAGATCAACGACGACGGCCCTGTATTCAAGAAGGTTTACCGGGATGAGGAGGGCAATATAACCGGCTATTCCGAGGAGACGGAGCAGGTTTACGCGGATTCGACGATTATCTCCATCAGCCAGGGCCCCAAGAGCAAGCTGGTGAATACTACAAAGGGCTTAAAAGCGACCCAGAGCGGCCTTCTGGAAACCGATGATAAGGGCGAGACGACGGTGGAAGGAATCTTTGCTTCCGGCGACGTGGTGCTGGGGGCTAAGACCGTGGTTCAGGCGGTGGCCTACTCCAAGAAGGTGGCGGAGGCCATGGATGAATATATGAAGAATAAAGACAAAGAGAAGAGGGACGAGGCTTAGGCTTCTGACCAATCACTTAAAAGGCCAAGGGCCGGCAGGGAAAGCAGCGCGCTTCCCTTGCCGGCCTTATGTTTTGAAGGGCTTCCGTCAATTTACAGAATCGGGAAAATGGTCATGGTCCAGAGTACGGATACCAGGATAAAGAGGATGGCCGGAAGCCAGGACATCTTAAACATGGTGCTCTGATTGTACCCGCCGTAATCCATCATGTAGGGGATGGCGGCTGTGGCCATGGGAGTCATGAAGGCGGAGAGGCAGCCGGCCTGGATTAAGATCATCAGGCCGATGGGATTTCCGCCGATGGAGGCGCAGGTGGCGATGGCAATGGGGTGGAAGATCATCATGGTCGCCCGGTTCTGCATGAACTGAGTCATGATGAAGGGGATGATGAAGAACACCGCGCCTACAATGTAGGAGTTGCCGTTTACAGCGGTTACCATCTGGGCCATATATCCGCCGATCCACTCGCCGGCTCCCGTCGCGCTTAAGGCTCCGGACATGGCCAGGGCGCCTACGATGAGCAGCAGCATGCTGACCGGAAGGGCGCTTACGGCTTCCTTGGGCTTTAAGACGCCGCAGATGACCATCAGCAGCGCGCCGATGACGGTGATCTGCCAGTTGTCAAGGCCGATCTGCTTGGCGAACATCAGTCCCAGGGCGTCTACAATGAAGATCAGGTATCCGGCCCGCTCCGCGAAGGGGCTTAAGGGGGCCTGGTTTAAGGATCTGCCGGAGGTTTCCTTGGTCTGGACGATGGGCTCGTCGGGGGTGGTCTTTACCGCGAAGAAGATGCAGTAAATGGCACAGACGATCAGCAGAGGCAGACGGGCCTTGGCCGGGTCGGCCAGCTGTACCACGAAATCCGTGTAGCCGTAGCTTTCCAGATATCCGTTTAACTCAGAGGCGACGGTAGCGCCCGCGCCCAGGGGGATGGTGCAGCAGGTAGCGACAACGGCCATTCCCAAGGGGAACATTACCTTGGAGGATTTCACGCCGATGGCTTCGGCGGAGGATGCCAGCATGGGAGCTACGATACCGAACACAGCCACCGGGCTCTGGATGAACTGGCTTAAGATGATTCCCAGGATGATGTATCCGGCCATGATTTTGGTCAGGCTGCCCTTTGCCATCTTGGAGATTGCGTCTGCGATGCTTTTACAGAATTTGGTGCGGTTGAATCCGGCGGCTACCACGCACATGCCGCCGATCATGACTACGTTGCTGTCGCCGAAATAGGCCAGGGCCTCGTCAGCGGAGAGGCATCCGAACAAAGTCAGCAGGATCAGGGAAGTCAGGGCCGTAGTGGCCATGCTGACCTTGCCCCAGCAGTAGCTGATAACAGTTAAAACAAAGATAATCAAACATATGGTTAATGGACTCATGAGTTACCTCCTTGGATTGGACTGATGGATGTGGCGATGGAGTACCATTTGTAGGGCTCCGGGTTAAAGGCAGCGCCGGGATAATGATGCTCCTTCAGGACTTCATTGACCTTATCGAAATATTCGTTTAAGTCCTCCCCTGAAGCCCGGGCGTTGTTGTGGTGAAGGGGCATCATCAGCTGGGCTCCCATCATCTCCATCTGTTGGGCGTAGTATTCCGGGGTGTAGCTGCGGATGCGGTGCTTTAACATCAGGTTAGGGCGCTCCTGAGCGGCATGCTGTACATGCTCCTCGTAGTCCCGTCCAGCTGAGAAGCTGATGCGGTAGTTATTTTTTGTCTCAATGATGAAGTTCTGGCAGTAGATATAGCCCAGGCCGGACAGCTTGTTGGGCATGGGGACTTCGAAGGAGGAGCTTCCTAAATCCTCCCAGGCGGGATCGCCGGGACGCTTAAAATATCCTTCCCGAAAAGCGCGGCTGTCATGGGCTCCCGGATAGACCTTTAAGGTAAAGTCATCCAGGTAGTAGGTATTTCCCGGATACAAGGGGACGATGGCCCCGTAAGGGATGCCGTACACCCTGGACAGCTCCATGGCGGCTTCGGCCGGAACCAGCACCCGGCCATAGAAACGGTCCCAGAGCTTTCCTGTGATGTTGCTGTGGTCCGGATGGACATGGCTTAAAAGTATGTAATCGGCTCCGGTAAAGTCCTCCACGGAGAAACCGCTCTGGGCGTAGACCTTTAAATCATTTTGCTGCTGCTTGGTCAGGTTCTCCTGATCTTTCAGGTTGCTTCCGTCCCAGAAGAAGGGATCGGTTACCAAAACTTTTCCTCCCGGCAGCACCATCTCGTAGCACTGTACGGAAATCCAGCGGATTTTCAGCGCCTCTGACACTGCGCCGGGCAGGTATTCTTTGCTCATAAAATTGCTCCTTTCGTGAGGTTTCGTGGCCGCGAACTCATTTGTTAGTGGGAGTATAGCAGAGAAAAGATTATTGCTCAAACGAATTTAATTCGATAAATAATTACATAAAGGAATAAACTAGGCCAAGTTTCACAAGAAAACATGGCCTGGTTTGTATAAGACTGACAAAGGAAAAAGAAAGATTGCCAATATTTGTGCAAAATTACAAGTGCTAGATGGAAATAGAATCGGGCTGATAGAGCATTTGTGCTAGACGGATCAGAAGATCCATGGCATCCTGGGACTGGCTGCCTTTGCGTGTGATCAGACAGGCCCTCTGCCTCTTTACGTGGAGATCCGGAAGGGACAGGTAGTCTACCTGATGGATGGTGTGGGGAAGCTCCGCTAGGATGCAGTTGCCGAGACGGTGCTCCACAGCGCTCATGGCGCTGCGGACATTTTCTACGTAGATCCGGCTTTTGGGGTAGCGGCCGATCTGTGCAAAGTATTCTTGGGCGATGCGCCCGGACTGGGTAAAGGAAGCCAGGCGGATGTAGGGTTCCTCAAGCCAGGAGCTGTCCTCTAAAACCGGATGGGGAAAGCCTTCCCTGCAAACAGCCCGTTTTAGCAGGGGAGAGTGCCTGGGAACCGCAAGAGCCATACCGGAATTGGCCAAGGGGTAGTAGGCTAACCCAGGTTTCTCTTCCCTGGCATAGGCCAGGCAGAGATCCAGGCGGCCGTCGTCTACGTCACGGATCAGATTGGTGGAGCTGTCCTCCTTTAAGCTGACCGCTATGGCGCTCTGACGCTTGTAGAAGGCAGGGAGCAGATGGCTCAGGATGAAGGTACTCTGCCCCATGGAGTAACCCAGTCGGATGGCGTCCGCCCCGTCGGAGCGCATTTTTGCCAGTTCATCCTCCATCTCCTGGTCCAGACGCATGATTTCCAGTCCCTTATCTACGTACATTTGGCCGATGGGAGTCAGCACAAAGCGTTTTCCCACCCGCTTGAAAAGGGGAGTTCCCAGCTGGGATTCCACCCGTTGGAGAAATTTTGTCAAGGCTCCCTGGGTGATGCACAGGCGGTTCGCGGCCTCGGAAAGGCTTTTTTGACGGGCGATTTCCACAATATATTCATAGTCTTTGACGTTCATAGCGATTCCCTCCATATAAGAATAGGATACCTGAGAGGGAAGCGGATGTAAAGGAGAAGATGGGGAAGAAAATAATTCTTGACTTTCAGTATACTTTAAGGTTTAAAATAGAAGCAAACGCAGATGAAAGGAGTAACGGGATGATTTATAAGGAATTTCAGGATCTGAAGCTTTCGGCCCTTGGCATGGGGGCTATGCGTCTGCCGGTGGTGGACGGGGACGACGGGAAGATCGACGAGCAGGCGGCCTTTCGGATGGTGGACCTGGCCATGGAAGAGGGCATCAACTACTACGATACGGCCTGGGGCTACCACAACGGCCAGTCGGAGCTGGTGATGGGCAGGGCCTTAAAGCGCTATCCCAGGGAGAAGTTTTACCTGGCCACCAAGTTTCCCGGCTATGACCTTTCCAATATGGACAAGGTGAGGGAGATTTTTGAGAAGCAGCTGGAAAAATGTCAGGTGGATTATTTTGACTTCTATTTATTCCACAATGTGTGCGAGATGAATATTGACGCCTACCTGGATGAAAAATACGGTATTTTTGATTATCTTCTCAGCCAGAAGAAAGCGGGTAGAATCCGCCACCTGGGCTTTTCAGCCCATGGAAGCTATGAAGTGATGGAGCGTTTTTTAAAGGCCTACGGCCATGAGATGGAGTTTTGCCAGATTCAGCTCAACTACATTGACTGGGATTTCCAGCAGGCCAAGGCCAAGGTGAAGCTTTTGGAGGACTACCATCTGCCGGTATGGGTGATGGAGCCTCTGCGGGGCGGGCGGCTGGCCAAGATCCCGGAGGAAAATGAGGCCAGGCTGAAGGAGCTTCGGCCCGATGAGACGGTTCCCGCCTGGGCCTTCCGCTTCCTCCAGTCCATTCCGTCGGTAACCATGATCCTCTCCGGCATGTCCAATCTGGAGCAGCTGCAGGAAAATATCCGTACCTTTGAAGAGGAGAAGCCCTTAAATGAGGAAGAGAAGGCGGCTCTTTTCGCCGCGGCCCGCAATATGACCAGGGACCATGTGGTGCCCTGCACGGCCTGCCATTACTGTGTCAGCCATTGTCCTCAGGGGCTGGACATCCCTTATTTGCTGTCCCTTTTTAACGAGCACAGCGTTACGGGAGGCGGATTTATCGCGCCCATGGCCATTGGGACCCTGCCGGAGGACAAACGGCCGGAGGCCTGCATCGGCTGCAGGAGCTGCGAGGCGGTCTGTCCCCAGCGGATTTTGATTTCCGAGGCCATGGCGGATTTTGCCGCCCAGCTGAAGGCGTAGGCCATACATGAATCGAAGGACTGCTGTTTGAAAGAACGGCGGTCCTTTTTCCATGTAATCTGAAACAGTTGATTGTCAAAGATGGGGAAATGGTGTATACTTGGAAAGAAAATACATAGAAAGGGACATGAAATTTGAAGTTTCTTTTAATACGGATCGCGGTGATCATCGCCTTCTGGTTTGTGGGGATGGTGGCCTTAAATAAGATTTTCACCGTGATTTTAAAACGCAGCGAGCAGATTCATATCAAGTTTCTGCGCAGCATGTCCAAGGTGATTTTAACCATTGTGGCGGGGATTTGGCTGTCCAGCCTGTTTACCACCACGAAAGCCTTAAGCACCACCCTTTTAACCAGCTCCTCTCTGCTGGTGGCCGTGGTGGGCTTTGCCGCCCAGCAGGTGCTGGCGGACGTGATCAGCGGGGTGATGCTCAGCTGGTCCAGGCCCTTTAATATCGGGGAGAAGGTGGTGATCAACAGCCTGGGCATTTCCGGGGTGGTGGAGGATTTGACGGTACGCCACACGGTAATCCGCACCTACTGCAACAGCCGCATGATTATCCCCAACAGCGTCATCAATAAGGCTATTGTGGAGAACAGCAATTATAATAATGACTATATTGGCAGCTATATGGAGATTCCGGTGAGCTACCGCAGCAATCTGGAGCGGGCCATCGAGATTATGACCCGGATCGTGGAGTCCCATCCGCTGGTGATCGATATCCGCGAGGATCAGAGCCAGGGCAGCAAGGTGACGGTATTGGTGAAAGATCTGGGCATGACAGGGGCTGTTTTAAAATGCACGGTCTGGACCCAGACCCTGGATGATAACTTCACCGCCTGCAGCCAGATCCGCCGCCAGATCAAGGAAGAATTTGACGCCGCCGGCATCGAGATGTACCAGCCGGTCCTTCCGGCCTCGGTCCCGGCGCAGAAATAGCATCGCAGAAATAAATCTGTTTTTCCTTCCCAAAAGGGGAGGGATATGGTATAATATGAGCCAATGATAAAAAGGGAGATATTTGATATATGAGTTGGAAACGTGTTTTTTTAAAGCTAAGCGGCGAGGCTTTGGCAGGGGACAAACATACCGGGTTTGACGAGGATACGGTCAGGGAAGTGGCCCGCCAGGTGAAGGAGTCGGTGGACGCCGGCGTCCAGGTAGGCATCGTCATTGGCGGCGGCAACTTCTGGAGGGGCCGCACCAGCCAGTCCATGGACCGGACCAAGGCGGATCAGATCGGTATGCTGGCTACCATTATGAACTGTATTTACGTGTCAGAGATTTTCCGCAGCGAGGGTATGAAGACGGACATCTTTACCCCCTTTGTCTGCGGCTCTATGACCAGGCTTTTCTCGAAGGATGAGGCAAATGCGAGCTTTGAGGCTGGGAAGGTGGTATTCTTCGCCGGCGGCACAGGCCATCCCTATTTCTCCACCGATACGGGCATTGCCCTGAGGGCCATTGAGATGGAGGCGGACTGCATCCTTTTGGCGAAGGCCATTGACGGGGTTTACGACAGCGACCCCAAGATCAACCCACAGGCCAAGAAGTACGATACCATCTCCATCCAGGAGGTCATCGACAAGCAGCTGGCGGTGGTAGATCTGACTGCCTCAATTATGTGTATGGAGCACAGGATGCCCATGGCGGTGTTCAGCTTAAATGAGCCGGACGGCATCGCAAACGCCATGCAGGGCAGGATCAAGGGAACCATTGTGACCGCGTGACATTCGATGCGACTGCCTTGGACGGCATATTAATAAAAACAGGAGGACCAATATGGACGAATTAAAGAAATATGAGGACAAGATGAACAAAACGCTGGACGTGCTGAAGGAGGATTTCGGCACTATCCGCGCCGGCCGCGCCAATCCCCATGTGCTGGATAAGATCAAGGTGGATTACTACGGGAGTCCGACACCTATCCAGCAGGTAGGAAATGTTTCAGTACCGGAGGCACGGATGATCGTAATCCAGCCCTGGGACAAGAGTATGCTGAAGGCGGTGGAGAAGGCCATCTTGACCTCTGAGCTGGGGATCAATCCTACCAACGATGGCAGCGTGATCCGGCTGGTATTTCCGGAGCTGACGGAGGATCGCAGAAAAGAGCTGTCCAAGGAAGTAAAGAAGAAAGGTGACCAGGCGAAGGTTGCCATCCGCAATATCCGCCGGGATGCCAACGAAGCCTTTAAGAAGATGGAGAAGGGCGGAGAGATGTCTGAGGATGACCTGGAGCTGGCGACTAATAAGATGCAGAAGCTGACGGACAAGATGATCGAAAAGGTGGATCAGGCCGTTGAGGTGAAGACCAAGGAGATTATGACCGTATAAACAACAAAAGGGGGGGCAGAAACATCTGCTCCCCTCGTTATGAGCGAGGTAAAGAACATGGCATTGGATCAAAATATGGTTATCCCCCATCATGTGGCCCTGATTCTGGATGGAAATGGCCGCTGGGCAAAGAAGCGGGGACTTCCTAGAACCATGGGACACAAGGAAGGCTGCGTGACCGTGGAGAAGACGGTGGAGATCGCGGCTCGCATGGGAATCCGCTATCTGACGGTATACGGCTTCTCTACGGAAAACTGGAAGCGTTCCTCCGAGGAAGTGGGGGCGCTGATGCAGCTGTTCCGCTACTACATGGTGCGGCTTTTAAAGGTGGCTTCGGCCAACAACGTGCGGGTGAAGATGATCGGTGACAGAAGGCGTTTCGCCCAGGATATTATTGATGGAATCAACCGGCTGGAGCGGGAGACGAAGGACAATACGGGGCTGACCTTTGTGATCGCGGTCAATTACGGCGGCCGGGATGAGATCCGCCGGGCGGCCGAAAAGCTTGCCAGGGACTGTATGGAGGGAAAGCTGTCGCCGGATTCGGTGGATGAGGATACCTTCGCCTCCTATCTGGATACGGCGGGGATGCCGGATCCGGATCTTCTCATCCGCACCAGCGGAGAGCTGAGACTTTCCAATTATCTGCTGTGGCAGCTGGCCTACACGGAGCTTTACGTGACCGACTGCCTGTGGCCGGATTTCAATCAGGAAGAGCTGGAGAAGGCCATCGTGCAGTACAATCACAGGGACCGCCGCTTTGGCGGGGTCAAGTAGGATGTGAAAGGAGATCGCGATGTTCACAACTCGTCTGATCAGCGGGATCGTGCTGGTAGCGCTGGCGATTTTATTTGTGGGGAAGGGCGGCGTCCTGCTGTTTGCGGTGACGGCGGTTATTTCCCTGATCGGCCTTTTTGAGCTCTACCGCGCCTTAAGCCTTGACGGAAAGCCTTTGGCCTGGATCGGCTACCTGACGGCAGTTTCCTATTATGCCATTCTTTGGTTTGAGGGGCAGCAGTTCATTACTCTGATGATTATCGCTTCCCTGATGCTTTTGATGGCGGTGTATGTATTTACGTTTCCTACCTACCGGACGGAAGAGATTACGGGGGCTTTTTTCGGCGTCTGTTACGTGCCGGTGATGCTATCCTTCCTGTATCAGACCAGGGAGATGGACGACGGCACTTTTACGGTATGGTTGATTTTCTTAAGTTCCTGGGGCTGCGACACCTGCGCTTACTGCGCGGGGATGCTCTTTGGAAAGCACAAGCTGGCCCCGGTTTTAAGCCCTAAGAAGTCCATCGAGGGAGCGGTAGGCGGAGTGGCTGGGGCCGCCCTGCTGGGCCTGGCCTACGGCCTTGTGCTGGGAACGCATATGGAGGAGTTTGATAATCCGGTGGTGGCCTGCGCCATCTCCTGCGCTATCGCGGCGGTGATCTCCCAGATCGGGGATCTGGCGGCCTCGGCGATTAAGCGCAACCATGATATTAAGGATTATGGCCACCTGATCCCGGGCCACGGGGGCATCCTGGATCGGTTTGACAGTATGATTTTTACGGCCCCGGCCATTTATTTTGCCCTGACCTTTTTAAAGTAAGGAGATTTCCGAAGATGAAGAAGATTGCCATATTGGGATCCACCGGATCCATCGGTACCCAGACATTGGAGATTGCAAGAAATAACGGGGATATTCAGGTGACGGCCCTGGCGGCGGGCAGAAACGTTAAGCTTCTGGAGGCCCAGATTCGGGAGTTTTCACCCAGGATTGCCTGCCTGTGGGATGAAAAGGCGGCCAAAGAGCTTAAGGGAAGGGTTCGGGATCTTCAGGTAAAGGTGACCTCGGGGATGGAGGGACTTTTGGAGGCCGCAGCCGGCACGGACTGCGAAATTGTAGTGACTGCGGTGGTGGGAATGATCGGCATCCGCCCCACCATCGCGGCCATTGAGGCAGGCAAGGACATCGCCTTGGCCAATAAGGAAACTCTTGTAACGGCGGGCCACCTGATCATGCCTCTGGCAAGAGAAAAACAGGTAAAGATCCTGCCCGTGGATTCCGAGCACTCCGCCATTTTTCAGTGCCTTCAGGGTGCTGGGAGCAACCGGCTTCACAAGATTCTGCTGACGGCTTCCGGTGGTCCTTTCAGGGGGCGCACCAGGGAACAGATGGCGGCGGTAAAGCCGGAGGACGCCTTAAAGCATCCCAACTGGACTATGGGAAGCAAGATTACCATCGACTCATCCACCATGGTCAACAAGGGGCTTGAGGTGATGGAGGCCAGATGGCTGTTTGATGTGAGCCTGGACCAGATTCAGGTGGTGGTTCAGCCTCAGAGCGTGATCCATTCCATGGTGGAGTTTGAGGACGGGGCGGTGATGGCCCAGCTTGGAACACCGGATATGAAGCTTCCCATTCAGTACGCTCTTTACTATCCTCAGAGGCGTTTCCTGCCCGGAGAGCGTTTGGATTTCTGGAAAATGGGGCAGATTACCTTTGAGGCCCCTGACCCGGAGAATTTCCGGGGGCTGGCGCTGGCTTTTTCGGCCGGACGGCAGGGAGGAACTATGCCTACGGTCTTTAACGCGGCAAATGAGCTGGCGGTGCGCCTGTTTTTGGAGGGTAAGATTTCCTATCTGGCGATTACGGATCTGATTCAGGCGGCGATGGAGCGGCATGAGAACAGGCCGAATCCGGGGCTGGACGATATTCTGCGGGCGGAACAGGAAACATATGATTATATCAACGGGCAGTTAAGGAAGGGTAGGAAAATTCAATGAGTTTGATTGCGGCTGCGCTGATTTTTGGGCTGATCATCCTGATTCATGAGTTCGGCCATTTCCTCTTTGCCAAGTTAAGCGGCATCGGGGTGCTGGAATTTTCTTTGGGAATGGGACCCAGGCTGTTTAGCTT
Organism: uncultured Enterocloster sp.; assembly: GCA_944383785.1. Classification (GTDB taxonomy): domain Bacteria; phylum Bacillota; class Clostridia; order Lachnospirales; family Lachnospiraceae; genus Enterocloster. Next base: position 21,572 of record CALWQV010000034.1, read on the forward strand.
TAAAAAGGGCGAAACACGCTACAGTTTTAAGATCCTGCCTTTTGGCGGTTCCTGCATGATGCTGGGGGAGGACGAGGATGAGGCGTCTTCCTCGGCCTTTGGCAACAAGCCGGTTTGGGCCAGGATTTCGGTGGTGGCCGCAGGGCCGGTCTTTAACTTTCTTCTGGCATTTTTTCTGGCCATGGCGCTGGTGGCCATGACTGGCTACACCAAGGCCCAGGTGGCCGGAGTGGAGGAGGGCTATCCCGCCCTGGAGGCCGGAATAGAAGAGGGGGACCTGGTGACGAAGATCAATGGGCGTCCGGTCCACGCTTACCGGGATATAAACCTTTACACCCTGACCCATCCCGGGGAAACCTTAAAAGTAACCTATGAGCGGGAGACAGCGGATGGAGAGATGGAGCGCCATACCAGCCTCCTAAATCCGGTTTGGGATTCTGAACGGGGAATGTACCGCATCGGAGTCCTCTTTGACGGTACCGTTTATGAGGCGGAAAATCCCTTTACCCTGATGGCCCAGGGATTTTACGAGGTAACCTTCTGCATCCGCTATGTATTTGACACCTTCTATATGATGTTTAAGGGCCTGGTGACGGTGGATGATCTGAGCGGGCCGGTGGGGATTGTATCCGCCATCGATACGACGGTGGAGGCAGCCGCGCCCTATGGGCTTATGGTAGTGGTTTTAAACCTGATGAGCTTGAGTATTTTGCTCAGCGCCAACCTGGGCGTGATGAATCTGCTGCCCATTCCCGCTCTGGACGGGGGCAGGCTGATATTTCTTTTGCTGGAGGCGGTGCGGGGCAAGCCCATTGACCGGGAAAAAGAGGGGATGGTTCATCTGGCGGGAATGATGCTTTTGATGGCCCTGATGATTTTTGTACTGTTTAATGATGTGAGAAAGCTGTTTTAAGGAGCAGAGGGAGAGAAAATGAAACGAGACGAGACCAGACAGGTAAGGATTGGAAACCGGGTAATTGGAGGCGGAAATCCCATCCTGATTCAGTCCATGTGTAATACGAAGACGGAGAATGTCCGGGAGACGGTGGAGCAGATTCTGGCCCTGGAGCGGGCAGGCTGCGAGATCATCCGGATAGCGGTGCCTACTCCGGAGGCGGCGAGGGCTTTGGGCGAGATTAAGAAGCAGATCCATATTCCGCTGGTGGCGGATATTCATTTTAACTACCGTCTGGCCATTGCGGCTATGGAGAACGGGGCGGATAAGATCCGCATCAATCCGGGAAATATCGGTTCCAGGGAGCGGGTGAAGGCTGTGGTGGACTGCGCCAGGGAGAGGGGGATCCCCATCCGGGTGGGGGTGAACGGCGGATCTTTGGAGAAAAGCCTTCTGGCCAAGTACGGCGGCGTGACCGCAGAGGGTCTGGTGGAGAGCGCCTTGGAGCAAGTGGCGGTGATCGAGGATCTGGGCTATGACAATCTGGTGATCAGCATCAAATCCTCGGACGTTTTAATGTGCGTAAAGGCCCATGAGCTGATCGCCCGGCGCACCGATTATCCTCTCCATGTAGGCATCACCGAGGCGGGAACGGTGACGGCGGGAAATATTAAATCCGCCATCGGCCTGGCGCTGATCTTAAACCAGGGCATCGGCGATACCATACGGGTTTCCTTGACCGGCGATCCGGTGGAAGAGGTGAAATCCGCCAAGCTGATTTTAAAGACCCTGGGTCTGCGAAAGGGCGGCATCGAGGTGGTTTCCTGCCCTACCTGCGGCAGAACTTGCATCGACCTCATCGGGCTGGCGGGCAAGGCGGAGAAGTTGGCCGAGGAATTTGACGATCTGGATCTGAAGCTGGCGGTGATGGGCTGCGTGGTCAACGGGCCGGGAGAGGCCAGGGAGGCGGATCTGGGAATTGCCGGAGGCGTGGGAGAGGGACTTTTGTTCCGAAAAGGGGAGATCCTGCGCAAGGTTCCGGAGGATGAACTGTTGGACGCGCTGCGAAAGGAGCTTGAGGCGCTGCATGGGAAAATTGTTTTTTGACGTATTTCCGGGGCTCAATGTGGCGGAGCCTTTAAAGGAGCTTTTGGCGATGGCCCAGGTGGAGAAAGTGACTGCGGCCAGAGACAGAAGCTCCATCCGCATCTATTTAAGATCCTCCCGCCTGATCCACAAGCATAATATTTACGATTTGGAGCAGGGAATTAAGGATCAGCTTTTTCCGGACAAGAAGCTGACGGTGCGCATACAGGAAAAGTACCGTTTGTCCGAGCAGTATACGCCGAAAAAGCTGCTGGAGCTTTATAAGGACAGCATTCTTTTGGAGCTTAAGCACTACAGTATTGTGGAGTATAATATGTTTCGAAAGGCTCAGATCACCTTCGAGGGCCAGGACCGAATGAATATGACCGTGGAAGATACCATGGTAAACCGGGACCGGGTGGGAGAGTTAAAGCGGGTGCTGGAGAAGGTATTTGCCGAGCGCTGCGGGCTGCCCCTGGAGGTTACCTGGCGCTATGTGCCGCCTGTGGGAAATGAGCTGAGAAAGAAGCTTGAAGAGCGGATGGAGGAGGAAGCCAGGCAGATTTACTGGCAGAATCATAAAGATGAACTGCCGGCTGGAAGGGCCGGGGCTGCTTTTTCAGGGGCAAAGGCGGCGGAGGGAGCGGCCTTTGTAGAAGGTGGGACAGAAGGAGCTCCATGGGATGAGGGCAGGGCTGCTTCCCAGCCGGGAAGTGCTATCGCGGCGGGAGGAGCGGCTGCCCGGGGCGGAAAAAATGGGGCCGCCCCAAAGAAAAACGGAGCCAAGGCAGAAGCTTCAAGCGGGGCTGGAGCTCCCAAATCTGGCGTTTCCTATGGCAAGGCCCAGGCTGGCGAACTGAGCCGGGGGCGAAAGAAGGAGGGATGGGGAGAAAAAACTTACTCCCTTAAGCGCTCCGATAACCCGGACGTGCTCTACGGAAGGGACTTTGACGATGACTTTACGCCCATCGAGGCCATTGAAGGGGAGATGGGGGAGGTAACCATCCGGGGAAAGGTCTTAAACTGCGAGAGCCGGGAGCTGCGCAGCGGCAAATTTATTCTTACCTTTGACGTGACGGATTTTACGGATACCATTACGGTGAAGATGTTTGTGCGGCCGGAGCTTTTTGACGAGGTGAAGGGGGTTCTGCCGGTAGGCGGGTTCATCCGCATCAAGGGTGTGACCACCATCGACCGATTTGACGGGGAGCTAACCTTAGGCTCCATTGTGGGAATCAAGAAGGCGGAGGATTTTACCAGCAAGCGCATGGACAACAGCCTGGAAAAGCGGGTGGAGCTTCACTGCCATACCAAGATGAGCGATATGGACGGGGTTTCCGAGGTGAAGGATATCATCAAACGGGCCAAGAAGTGGGGCATGTCCGCCATCGCGGTGACGGACCACGGCTGCGTCCAGGCATTTCCCGATGCTAATCACGCCCTGGACAAGGGAGATTCCTTTAAGGTGCTCTATGGGGTGGAGGGCTATCTGGTGGACGACACCAAACAGCTGGTGGAAAATCCCAGAAACCAGAGCTTTGCCGATACATATGTGGTTTTTGATATTGAAACCACGGGATTCAGTCCGGAGAAGAACCAGATCATTGAGATCGGAGCGGTGAAGGTGGAGGACGGAAGGATTACGGACAAGTTTTCCACCTTTGTCAATCCGGACGTGCCCATTCCCTTTGATATTGAGAAGCTGACGGGCATCAACGACGCTATGGTGCTTCCATTCCCAAAAATCGATGTAATTTTGCCCGAATTTCTGAAGTTTGTGGGGGACGCGGTCCTTGTAGCCCACAATGCTTCCTTTGATGTGGGATTTATCGGTCATTACGCGGAAAAACTGGGACTGCCATTTGACCCTACGGTGCTGGATACGGTGGCTATGGCTCGGGTGCTTCTTCCCAATTTAAACCGCTATAAACTGGACACGGTGGCCAAGGCTTTAAACATTTCCCTGGAAAATCATCATCGGGCGGTGGACGATGCAGGCTGTACGGCGGAGATTTTCGCCGCTTTTGTGAAGATGTTCAGGGAGCGGGACGTGGAAACCTTAGACCAGCTGAACGCCTTAAAGACCATGGACGAGGAGATGATCAAAAAGCTCCCCACCTACCATGTGATCCTTCTGGCAAAGAATGATGTCGGGCGTATTAACCTGTACCGGCTGGTAAGCCTGTCCCATCTGACCTATTACGCCAGGCGGCCCAGGATTCCCAAGAGCGTTTTAAACCGCTATCGGGAAGGGCTCATCATCGGCTCCGCCTGCGAGGCCGGGGAGCTGTACCAGGCTCTCCTTCGGGGAGCGCCGGAGTCGGAGATCGCCAGGCTTGTAAGATTTTACGATTACCTGGAGATTCAGCCCCTTGGCAACAACGCTTTTATGCTGCGGGATGAGAAGAGCACGGTGAAGACAGAGGAGGACTTAAAGGAGCTGAACCGGCGCATCGTCAGGCTGGGAGAACAGTTTGGAAAGCTGGTCTGCGCCACCTGCGACGTGCATTTCCTGGACCCCCAGGACGAGGTTTACCGGCGGATCATTATGGCGGGCCAGGGCTTTAAGGATTCCGACGACCGGGCACCGCTGTACCTTCGCACGACGGAGGAAATGTTACAGGAGTTCGAGTATCTGGGGCCGGACAAAGCCTACCAGGTAGTGGTGACCAATACCCGCAAGGTGGCGGATATGTGTGAGAAAATTGCCCCGGTTCGGCCGGACAAGTGCCCGCCGGTAATTCCGGATTCTGACAAGACTTTGACGAAAATCTGCTACGACCGGGCCCACGAGATGTACGGGGAGGAGCTTCCCCAGATCGTGGTGGACCGGCTGGAGCGGGAGCTTCATTCCATCATCACCAACGGCTTTGCGGTAATGTACATCATCGCCCAGAAGCTGGTGTGGAAGTCCAATGAGGACGGTTACCTAGTAGGCTCCAGAGGCTCCGTAGGTTCCTCCTTCGTGGCTACCATGGCAGGAATTACGGAGGTAAATCCCCTAAGCCCCCATTATCACTGCCCCAAGTGCCGC
>CALWQV010000035.1 GCA_944383785.1 uncultured Enterocloster sp.
CGGGTCTACTCTGAATTCAAGTTAATTACTTCGGTGGAGGTGGTGGGGGACGATGAGTTTTCCGGCATGGCGGCGAACTTAAACAAGATGGCGGAGGACATCCGCTGCCTGATGGAAAAAGAGCGGGAGTCTGAGCGGACCAAGAATGAACTGATTACTAACGTGGCCCACGATCTGAGAACGCCCTTGACCTCCATCATCGGCTATCTGGAGCTTTTGGAGCGGGGCCGCGCTATCCCGCCTGAGCTTCAGAGCAAATACATAGAGATCGCCTATGGAAAGGCGAAGCGCCTGGAAAAGCTGATCGAGGATCTCTTCGGTTTTACCAAGCTGAATTACGGGAAGATCGCCATGAATGTGACCCAGCTGGATATTGTAAAGCTCTTAAGCCAGCTGCTGGAGGAAGCGTACCCGAATTTTGCCGCCAAGGGGCTTTCCTATGACCTTCAGAGCAATGTGCCGGCGAAGATGATCACGGCGGACGGAACCCTTCTTGCCCGCCTTTTCGATAACCTGATCGGCAACGCCATCAAATACGGGGCGGACGGCAAGCGGGTGCTGGTTCAGATCCGGGCCGGGGAGGAAATTGTGACGGTTTCCGTGACCAATTACGGGTATGTGATTCCAGCCGATGAGCTTTCGCTGATTTTTAATAAATTTTACCGGGTGGAACAGTCCCGCTCCAGCTCCACCGGAGGGACCGGGCTGGGGCTTGCCATTGCCAAGGAGATCGCGGATCTCCACGGAGGAAGCATCGGAGTGACCAGTGATTTAAACGGAACCGTTTTTACGGTAAAGCTGCAGGTTCATTTTGACATTAACAGAGAACAGTTTGGAGCCATTGGATGAGAAAGATTCAGGATTTTGTGAACAGAGGACGCATAGGCGCCGCAGCGGGATTTTTGGCTGCGGCGGCCTGCTGCGTCTTTTTTGCCTTTCCTGCCAAAGGCCAGGGGGAGGATGCTCCCTTCCCGGATCAGGGGCCCATCCTGCTGGATGCGGTTTACGGCTATCAGAATATGGCCAAGAGCGGCCGCTTCCTTCCGGTTAAGGTTTCATTAAAGAACCAGGAGGAAGAGGCTTTTTCGGGAACGCTTGAGGTTCTGACCATGGAGTCAGACTACACCCTTTACAGCTATGAGTATCCTCTGGAGCTTGAGCCGGGCCAGGAGCAGGAGAAAAGCTTAAGCATTTCCCTGGGCGGCCAGATCGACCAGATGTATTTAAAGGTTCTGGATGAGGAGGGACGTGAGGCGGCCAGCAAGCGGCTGAAGCTGGAAGTGGAGGGGGATAATCCCCAGCTGTTTATCGGCGTCCTCAGCGATTCCATGGACCGCTTGGGCTATCTGAACAACGTGGGCATCAGCTACAGTACCCTGCGTACCAGAACCATTGAGCTGCGGCCGGAGACAATTCCGACGGACGGTCTGGGCCTGGACCAGCTGGATGTGCTGCTGATTACGGATTTTGACACATCCTCCCTAACCGCCGCCCAGGCCGACGCGGTCTGGGACTGGGTGGGCCGGGGCGGGGTCCTGCTTTTTGGAACAGGGGCCCGGGCCCAGGAGGTGATGAGCCGCTTCGGCGATGAGCTGCTTTCCGGTCCGCTGCCGGAGGCGGAGGAACGGGCGGTTAATATGGGAGTGGAATTCGCGGAGGAAAGCCCGGACAGCGCCACTATTTCCCTGGTCTGTACGGACATTTATCTGAACGGCGGAAAGGAAGTTTTATCCAGCGATGAGATCATGGTTCTCAGCAGCGCCCAGGTGGGGCAGGGGCTGGCTGCCGCTGCAGTTTATGATTTCGGGGATATCGAAGAGTTCTGCCGGGAGCATATTTCCTATGTGGATCAGCTGTTTACATCCCTTTTGGGGGAGGCGCGGATTCAGAGCATTGTCCGACTGTCTGACGGGACGGCCTCAGAACAGTTCTGGACCGTTCAGAACCTGGTCAATACGGGGGATATTAACCGGCTGCCCAATCTGGGGTTTTACGCCGTTGCGGCGGCTGCGTATGTGATTCTGGCTGGTCCGGGCCTTTACTTTTTCTTAAAGCAGAGAGGGCTGCGCAGATACTATAAGCCGGGGGCGGCGGCTTTGGCCCTTGCCTCCACGGGGCTGATTTTTATTATGAGCTCCGCGACCCGTTTTAACGGCCCCTTTTTTACCTATGCCACGGTTTTAAACCTGGATTCGGAGAATTGGTCGGAGACGACGATGCTCAATCTGCGCTCTCCCAGCCAGAGATCCTATTCGGTAAAGCTATCCCCGGGATATACCGTTTATCCCATTACCCGCAGTGCCTACTATGAACAGGCGAAGCCGCAGTTTACAGGGGAGGATGAGGCTTCAGTCTCCCTGCGCTTTGAGGAGGAAGCCACCAAGGTCAGCATACGGGATACGGGAGCCTTTGAGTCCCGGTATTTTCTGGCGGAGCAAAACGGCCATGGATCTCAGGATCAGGGCTTTTTGGCGGATTTCCGGCTTTTTGACGGGCAGGCCGAGGGCACGGTTACCAGCCATTATCCGGAGCCTCTGGAAAATGCGGCCCTGGTTTTGTATAATCAGTTGATTCCTATTGGGAGCATTGAGCCTGGGGAAACGGTGGAGCTGTCGGGCTGCCAGGTGATCTGCGGGGCCGCCAATTATGGGTATGTGATGGCAGAGCAGGTAACCGGGGCTTCCAGATACAGGGAAGGAGATATGGAGGATGAGGGGTATGTGCAGGCCCTTCAGAGAACCAACCTGTTGTCATACTATCTGTCCGACGTCTTTCAGAATGACCGTCTGGGCGCCAGGCTTGTAGGCTTTGTCCAGGAGACGGGCCAGCCGGGATTCCTGGAGAGCGGTTCTTATGAGGCTTATGGGACGACGCTGATTACCGCCCCGGTGGAGGTGGAGCTGCGGCAGGATAACCGGATCTATTACGCGGTGCTTCCCAGAGATCCAGAGGTGATCAGTGGAGAATATGTGGCCGCCACCAATACCATGTACGGAACGGCTCCCCTGATTCTGGAGTATTATCTGGGAAATGATACGGAGGTGGAGAGCCTTCAGTTTATGGCACAGTCGGAGCAGGTGCTTGCCAGCCTGCGCTATAATTATACGGTTCCCTTTACAGGGGATGTGTATTTTTACAATTATAATACAGGCAGCTACGACCGGATGGACGCCGCGGTGGGAACATATGACAGAAGCCAGTTGGATCCCTATCTGTCCCCGGGCAATACCCTGACGGTGCGCTATGTGTATGACCAGACGGAGGACTATATGGGCAACATCATACTGCCTGTGGTGACGGCGATTGGAAGGAGCGAGTAGATGTTAGAGATCAGGGACCTGCATAAGACATATGGAAAGTTCCACGCCTTAAATGGTCTGACTATGACCGTAAAAGACGGGGCCCTATATGGATTTGTAGGGCCGAACGGAGCGGGAAAGACTACCGCCATCAAGATTATGACAGGACTTTTGGCTGCGGACAGCGGACAGGTGCGGATTGACGGCAGGGACGTGACAGGCCGGGCCACGGATCTGAAGGCCCGGATCGGCTATGTGCCGGACTTTTTCGGGGTTTACGACAACCTGACGGTGGGGGAATATATGGAATTTTTCGCTTCCTGCTATCACCTGGACGGCCTGATGGCCCGCAGGCGCTGCCAGGCCCTTTTGGAGCAGGTGGGGCTGGAGGAACGGCCGGATTTTTATGTGGACGGCCTTTCCAGAGGGATGAAGCAAAGGCTGTGCCTGGCAAGGGCATTGATACATGATCCGGAAATCCTGATTTTGGACGAGCCGACCTCCGGCCTGGATCCCCGGACCCGTTTCGAGTTCCGTGATATTTTAAAGGAGCTTCAGGAGTCGGGGAAAACCATCCTCATCAGCTCCCATGTGCTTTCGGAGCTGTCCCAGCTGTGTACGGATATCGGAATCCTGGATCAGGGGAAGCTGGTTTTGGAGGGGACGATGGAGGAAATTATGGCCAGGATGAATAACTCTCGCCCCCTGGTGATTTCCCTCTGCGGCGGCATGGAGCAGGCCACCGCCATCTTAAAGCGGAACCCTTCTGTCCAGACCATCAGCCTCAAAGATCAGGAGATCAGCGTCCGTTTTGACGGCGGCCGGGAGGATGAGGCGCAGCTGCTTGCCCAGCTGGTGGACGGGGGCGTGATGGTCAGCGGATTTGTCCGGGAGCCGGGGAGCCTGGAATCGGTTTTCATGCAGCTGACGGATCAGGAAGAGGAAAGGTCGGTGTTGTCCTATGAAGCAGAATCCGGTTTATAGAAGAGAGTCCAGGGTAAGCGCCAGAAGCATCCGCATCCCCATGGTTTTAATGGTCTTTAATGGAGTTTTATCGGCGGTGGCCCTTCTCAATATGTACTCGGTGATTTCCCAGGTAAAAGCCGCCGCATCCATCCAGTACACCAGCTTTATGGAGATGTATGAGCTGCTGGCTTCCATTGAATTTATCATGCTGCTGTTCATTATGCCGGCCCTGACCGCTGCGGCTGTCAGCGGCGAGCGGGAACGTCAGACGCTGGATCTGATGCTGACCACCCTTCTGACGCCGGCTCAGATTATCTGGGGAAAGCTGTTAAATGCCCTGAGCGTTATGGGACTTCTGGTTTTGTCCAGCTTTCCGCCGATTTCCATGGTGCTGGTCTTCGGCGGGATTACCTGGATGGACCTGGCGGCCCTGCTGCTGTGCTATATGGCCGTAGCTTTGGTGGCAGGCAGCATGGGAATCTGTTTTTCCGCCGTATTTAAGCGCTCGACTTTGGCCTCAGTGGTGACCTACGGGGTGCTGGCAGCGCTGGTGGCGGGCACTTACTTTGCCAACCGTTTTGCGCTTGCCATGTCTTCTAGCCGGATGGCGCGGTTCGGAGGGCTTATGCTTCCCGGAGAGGGGGCGGCGGCCAAAGCGGGAGGCGCCTTTTACCTTCTGCTGTTTAATCCGGCTGTCACCTTCTACGCGGTGATGAACGGGCCCGCTGAGGGCGGCCGGGGAATTGAGGGGCTGTGCAGAAACCTGGGAGTTGAGTTTGGCGGCTGGGTGATGGAGCGCTGGGTGCTGGTCAGCGTCCTTCTGCAGATGATATTAAGCGGTTTGCTTTTGATGGCTGCGGTGTGGTTTGTGGATCCGATGAGAAAGAGAAATTGATGATAAAAATGGGAAGGAGATTATAAGAATATGGGAATTATAAAAGCAGTTGGTCAGGCCGTAGGTTCTGCGTTGGCGGACCAGTGGCTGGAGGCCATTGAGCCGGAGGACATGGGAGATCAGACCGTATTTGTGCGGGGCGTCCAGGTAAGAAAGGGGCGCGGCTCCAATACCAAGGGGAGCGGGGACGTGGTTTCCGACGGTTCCCTGATCCATGTGTACCCCAATCAGTTTATGATGTTGGTGGACGGAGGCAAAGTAGTGGATTATACGGCGGAGGAAGGCTATTACAAGGTGGAGAACAGTTCCATGCCTTCGCTGTTTAACGGCCAGTTCGGGGACGCCTTAAAGGAGTCCTTTAACCGCATCCGCTTCGGCGGCGTTACGCCTGGCGCGCAGAAGGTGTATTATGTCAATCTTCAGGAGATTAAGGGGCTGAAATTCGGCACCAGGACGCCGGTGAATTATTTTGACAATTTTTACAACGCGGAGCTGTTTCTGCGGGCCCACGGTTCCTACTCGGTTAAGATTACGGATCCCCTGCGGTTCTATGCGGAGGTGATTCCCAAGAACCGGGACCGGGTGGAGATGGAAGAGATTAATGAGCAGTATCTGGCGGAATTTATGGAAGCCTTCCAGACGGCCATCAACCAGCTGTCCGCCGATGGGGTTCGCATCTCCTATGTTCCCTCCAAGGGGCGGGAGCTGGGGGCTTACATGGCTCAGACTCTGGATGAAGAGTGGAACCGGATGAGGGGAATGGAGATCCAGTCCGTGGGCATCGCCAGCATTTCCTACGATGAGGAATCCCAGGAGCTGATTAATATGCGCAACAAGGGAGCCATGATGGGAGATCCTTCCGTCCGGGAGGGCTATGTCCAGAGCTCCGTGGCCGAGGGCTTAAAGGCGGCTGGCTCCAACTCCGCCGGTTCCATGGCCGGATTTATGGGGATGGGCTTCGGCATGCAGGCCGGAGGCGGTTTTATGGGAGCTGCCTCAGCGAGCAACTTACAGCAGATGGGGATGAACCGCCAGCAGCAGCCTCAGGGCCAGCCCCAAGGGCAGCCGGCGGGAGGATCTGTGGCCCAGAGCCAGGGGGACGGATGGTTCTGCCCAAACTGCGGTACCCAGAACTTTGGAAAATTCTGCAGCGAGTGCGGTACGCCACGGCCGGCTCCGTCCTCCTGGACCTGCAGCTGCGGAGCGGTCAACACAGGCAAGTTCTGTACCGAGTGCGGAAAGCCGAGGAATGCTTAAGAGAAATACTTCGGATAAAAGGAGGGCCGGCATATGGCCGCGATTACCTATAAATGCCCCAACTGTGGGGGCGGACTGATCTTTGATCCACAGACCCAGAAGTACGCCTGCGAATACTGCCGGTCCGAATTTGCGGAGGAAGAGCTGGGAGATTTAGACGAAGAAGCAAAGGAGGAGCCCGCCGCTGAAGACTCCGGCGGGGAAGCGGAAACCGCAGTCCTCTACATCTGTCCCAGCTGCGGGGCTCAGATTGTGGCGGAGGAAACCACGGCGGCGACCTTCTGCTATTACTGCCATAATCCGGTGGTGCTTTCCGGCCGCCTTTCCGGGCAGTGGAAGCCGGACCGGGTGATTCCCTTCCAGATTGGTCGGGAGAAGGCGGAGGAAATTTTTCGGCAGTGGGTGGGGAGGAAGAAGTTTGTGCCAAGGGCATTTACATCCCAGGGAAGCGTGGACAAGATAACGGGAGTTTACTATCCCTACTGGATCTACAGCTGCCGCGTTAAAGGCAGGATCCAGGGCCAGGGAACCTCTGTTTCCAGCCACACAAACGGCAGCGTGCGGGTTACCACCACCAGAATCTACGACGTGGACCGCAGCGGCCAGACAGAGATTAAGGGGCTGGTGCGCAACGCTCTAAAAAAAGCGGATCATCGCCTGGCCGATGGGGTTCAGCCCTTTGAGATGGAGAAGGCCCAGGATTTTTCCATGGGTTGCCTTTCTGGCTTTATGGCGGAGAAGCGGGATATGGAGATTGCGGATTTCAGCCAGGAAGTGGGGCGGGAAGTGGAAGAATTTTTCCTGGAGAGCCTGAAAAATCAAGGGGGAAGCTACAGCAGCTTCCAGATCACAGACAAGGAGGTCCATCGGGACCAGGAGGAGTGGTCCTATGCCCTTCTGCCGGTCTGGACTCTTACATACCGGGACAAAGGAAGCGGGAAAATGTATTATTTTGCCTTAAACGGCCAGACGGGAAAGACCTGCGGCTGCCTTCCGGTGGATAAAGGGCGGCTGGCGGTACTTTTTGTCTCTGTATTTGTGCCAATACTGGTATTTATGCTGATTGTGGGGTATATCATATGAGAAGCGGACGGATTTGGGCGAAATTAGTTTGGCTGGTTCTGTTTGCCTCATTCTTCTGGGCCTTTTCCTTTGGAGCCCGGGCGGATGAGGGCGCACAAAACCGCGTTTTTGACGGGGCGGGACTTTTTACGGAAGCGGATCGCAGGGAGCTGGAGGACTGGATCAGCCGCCAGAAAGAAGAGGTGGAAATGGATCTTGCGGTGGTTACCGCTTATCGTCAGGGCCAGGCGGACGCCGAAGAGTACGCGGATCTTTTCTACCACGAATATGATTTGGGAAAGGACTGCTTTTTGTATCTGATTTATATGGACGGGCCGGGCTCCGCTCACGGGGAATATTACCTGTACACCCAGGGGGACGGGGAACGGCTGCTGACGGACAGCCGCTTAGAAGAGATGGGCCAGCTGGCAGTTTCCTTCCTGGCGGATCAGGACTACGCAGGCTCCGCCCTGGCGGTGCTTGAGGCGGTGAAGGCTTACAGACAAGAAGGATACGTGTCCGGGCAGTACAATTACAACACGGATACGGGGGCCATTTCTCCCCGCAGAAGCCTGCGGTGGTACGAGATCGCGGCAGCCCTGGCCGCTGCGGCTGTGGTGGCGGCTGCAGCCTGCATGGCGGTGATCCGGGATTACTCCATGAAGGGGGCGGACCGCAGGAAAAGCAGCGCCTTCCGCGCGTATCAGGCCCAGTGCCGGATTTTGTCCCAGGGGCCGCCGGACCGTCTGGTGAATCAGTTTGTGACCCGGCACAGGATCGTCCGCCCCTCCTCCGGGACCGGAGGCAGAAGCTCCGGCCGCAGCTCCACCTACCGCTCCAGAGGCGGAGGCCGCCACGGGGGCAGGGGAGGCAGATTTTAAGCTGGATGCACCTTTTGGGATTTTTGCGATATAATAAAGTTAGAAGAAAGAAAACACGCATCCAGCTGGTGCTTTTATATAGATCACGGGGGCGTCAGTCTCCGGGCGGCTGCGGCAGGGCAAGTATGCTGCCGCCGTTTACATAGATTGTGAGAGGAATATCCGGCGATGAATTATACCTATCTGCTGACCTGTCGGGACGGCAGCTTTTACTGTGGTTGGACAAACCATCTGGCAGAGCGGGTAAAAGCACATAATGAAGGCCGCGGCGCTAAGTATACCAAGAGCCGGCGGCCTGTTCGCTTATCCTACTATGAAGCCTTCGACACCAAGGAAGAGGCCATGAGGCGGGAGTGGGCCATTAAAAAGCTCAGCCGCAGAGAAAAGGAGCGGCTGGTGGAAGAATTTCAAAAAACTCAGGGTAACAGTTCAGAACGGCGGGAAAACATGGGCAAAAACAGGCGTTAAGCTCGCTTATAAGCATGCTTTTGCCCATGTTTTCACATCGGATGGACATCCGATGCTTCTTGTCCGGCCTTGGCCGGGCAAGAAGATGTGCCGTCCTGAACTGTTACAACTCAGGCGACGAATGCGTACATCACCACGTAGTGGCAGAGGCTTCCGCCCATGACAAAAAGATGGAAGATTTCATGGGAACCAAAATTTTTGTGTTTTGAATTGAAAATCGGCAGCTTCAGAGCGTAGATCACGCCTCCTAAGGTGTAGATCACCCCTCCCGCCAGAAGCCACATAAATCCCGCCTTTGGAAGAGCCTGGATGATCTTGGTGATGGCCAGGATGCAGACCCAGCCCATGGCGATGTAGATCAGGGAGGAGAACCATTTGGGACAGGTAATCCAGCAGGCGTTGATCACGATGCCGACAATGGCGATGGCCCATACGCCCGCCAGCAGAAGCCAGCCGGTGCGGTCCCCAAGGACGATCATGCACACGGGGGTGTAAGTGCCGGCAATGAGGATAAAGATCATCATATGGTCCAGCTTGCGCAGCATCTGGTTGATCTTCGGCGAGATATCCAGGGTATGGTAAATGGTGCTGGCGGCATAGAGGCCGATCATGCTGAGGATAAAGATCAGCAGATAAAGAAAATGCCCCTGGGCCTGGCTTGCCTTTAAAAGCAGAGGAACCATGGCGGCGATGGCCAGGATCATGGCGATAAAATGGGTGATAGCGCTGCCCGGATCCTTGATCCGAGCTATATTTTTAGTGATTTTTGCCTTCATAATGCGGACCTCCTTTACAATGATTGGTAATATTGATAACCTTTACATGTAGTTTTTAAAACTATGTATCTTTATGTGATATACTATACTACTTTTAAGAAAATTATGCAAGAGCCAGAAAGGAAAATATGATGATTTCCATTTTGTATGAAGACCGGGATTTAATTGTGGCGGAGAAGCCGGCGGGGGTTGAGTCTCAGTCCGCCAGGGGATTTGAAGAAGATATGGTTAGCTTGATCCGCAAGCATCTTCAAAATAATATCCACAAATTATCACCAAAGAAATCAACATCGGTTTCTACAGGAGAACCGCCTTACGTGGGAGTTATCCACAGACTGGACCGGCCGGTGCGGGGCGTGATGGTGTACGCCAAGACGAAAAAGGCGGCGGCCCTTTTAAGCAGGCAGGTTCAGGAAGGAAGGATGAAGAAGGTTTATCGGGCGGTTGTATGTGGACAACCTGTGGATAACTGCGGCACTTATGTGGATTTTCTGTGGAAAGACGGGAAAAATAATGTTTCCCGCATTGTGGATAAGTCTGAGGCCGGTGGAAAAGAAGCCCGGCTGAACTACCGGGTTGTGGATACGAAGGCTGCCGGAAATTTGCTGCCTCAGCAGCCGGAAGCGCCTTTATCGCTGGTGGAGATCGAGCTTTTAACGGGACGCCACCACCAGATCCGGGTGCAGATGGCGGGCCATGGGACGCCGCTGTATGGAGACAGTAAATATGGAGACAGCAAAAAAAGCCCCTGGGCGGGGCCGCTGGCCCTCTGCGCCGTGAGGCTTTCTTTTTTTCATCCCGCCGGGGGGAAAGAGATGTGCTTTGAGATCAAGGAAAAAGGAGGGGCCTTCGACCTGTTTTAGGACAGGCGCAGGGCCCAGTCCCGGCAGTCCCAGACCTGGTCCGCCAGGCCCTCGTAAAATTCCGGCTCATGGCAGATCAAGAGGATCGAGCCCTTATATTCGGTCAGGGCCCGCTTCAGCTCCGTTTTGGCGTCTACATCCAGATGGTTGGTAGGCTCGTCCAGGAGAAGGACGTTTGTGGGGCGGTTGATCAGCTTGCATAGCCGCACCTTGGCCTGCTCCCCTCCGCTTAAAACCCGTACCTGGCTTTCGATATGCTGAGTGGTGAGACCGCATTTGGCCAGGGCGGAGCGCACCTGATACTGGGTGTAGGAGGGGAATTCCTTCCAGATTTCCTCAATGCAGGTGGAGGTATTGCTCTGGTCCGCCTCCTGCTCAAAATAGCCGGTTTCCAGATAGTCGCCCAGCTCCACATTTCCCGAAAGAGGGGGAACCAGGCCCAGAATGCTTTTTAAAAGCGTGGTTTTTCCGATGCCGTTGGCCCCGTAGAGGGCGATCTTTTGGCCCCGGAGCATAGTCAGATTTAAGGGACGGGAGAGAGGCTCATCGTAGCCGATCACCAGGTCGTGGGTCTGGAAAATGAATTTGCCCGGCGCTCTTGATCCGAGAAAATGAAATTCCGGCTTGGGCTTCTCCTTCGCCAGCTGGATGACCTCCATCTTGTCCAGCTTTTTCTGGCGGGACATGGCCATGTTGCGGGTGGAAACCCGGGCCTTATTGCGGGCCACAAAGTCCTGAAGAGAGGCGATTTCCTGCTGCTGGCGCTTGTAGGCCGCCTCCAGCTGGGCTTTTTTGACAGCGTACACCTCCTGGAACTGATCATAATTTCCCACGTAGCGGTCCAGATGCTGGTTTTCCATGTGGTATACCAGATTGATAACGCTGTTAAGGAAGGGGATATCATGGGAAATCAGGATAAAGGCATTCTCATATTCCTGCAGATACCGCTTCAGCCACTCGATATGTTGAGCGTCCAGGTAGTTGGTAGGCTCGTCTAAAAGCAGAATATCTGGTTTTTCCAAAAGAAGCTTTCCCAAAAGCACCTTGGTCCGTTGGCCACCGGAAAGCTCCGTCACATCCCGGTCCAGTCCGATTTCAGAAAGCCCCAGGGCCCTGGCCACTTCCTCCACTTTCGCGTCAATGATATAAAAATCATGGGCCATTAAAAGGTCCTGGAGGGTTCCCAGCTCCTCCATCATGCTCTCCATCTCCGATTCAGAGGCGGTCGCCATCCCATCGCAGATCTGGTTCATCTGCTCTTCCATCTCAAAAAGAAAGGCAAAGGCGCTTTTTAACACCTGTCGCACCGTCATGCCCTTTTCCAGAACAGCGTGCTGATCCAGGTAACCGGCCCGCACATGGCGGGCCCACTCCACCTTTCCCTCATCAGGCTGAAGCTTTCCGGTAATAATACTCATAAAAGTGGACTTTCCCTCTCCGTTGGCCCCTACCAGGCCGATGTGCTCGCCCTTTAAAAGGCGGAAGGAAACATCCTGAAAAATCGCGCGGTCGCCGAAACCGTGGCTTAAATGTTCAACACTTAAAATACTCATAAACCTGCTCCTTTGATACAATCCAGAATATTCTATCGGACAGGGGAAAATTTGGCAAGAGAAAAAAAGGAAAAACTATGAATTTTCGAAGATATGTGGTAATATAGGTGGTATACACGGAATTGGAGCACACAAGAGGAAGGGGAGGTACATGATGGATAAAGTCATTACAGTAAGCCGTGAGTTTGGCAGCGGAGGCAGAGAACTGGGAGTCCGACTGGCTGAGCACTTCGGCATTCCATTCTATGATAAAGAATTGATTTCCATGGCGGCGGAGGACTTGGATATGGCGGAGGCCGTATTTTTCCACTACGATGAAAAGCTGCCGGAGGTTCATGACCCCTTGGACCGGCATTTTTACCATCCGTTTTCCGAGGTTTACCAGGTGCCCATGTCGGACCAGATTTTTGTGGCGCAGTCTTCCTTTATCCGCCGCCTGGCGGAACAGGGGCCCTGCGTGATTGTGGGACGCTGTGCGGACCGGATTTTAGAGGACAGCGTGAATATTTTCATCTACGCTAAGATGGCGGCTAGGATCAAGCGCATGATGGAGCTGGAGAAGGCTGATGATGAGCGGGAGATGGAGCGCAGGATCCGGGAGATCGACCGCAAGCGGAAGGATTACTACCAGTATTACACCGGCGCTCAGTGGGGCAGAGCCCAGAACTATAATCTCTGCGTTGAGAGCGGGCTGGTGGGCGTAGAAGGCTGCCTGCGGGCGGTGCTCTCCTATCTGGGGGAGATCTGACGCCGGATTTATAAAGGATTAAACTGCCTGTGCCGGGCCTCGAAACTGTGAGGCCCGGCACAGTTTTAAAAAGGGGATGGACAGGATGAAAATTTTAGTAATTAACAGCGGCAGCTCATCGTTAAAGTTCCAGGTGATCGACATGGACAACGAGCAGGTGCTGGCAAAGGGGCAGTGCGAGCGCATCGGCATTGACGGAGTCTTTCATTATCAGACCTTTCGGGGAGAGAAGCTGAAAGAAGCCTACTCCATGAAGAACCATAAGGAAGCGGTGGACCGGATTTTAAAGACTCTGGTGGACCCGTCCCAGGGAGTGATCAAGGATTACGGAGAGATCGACGTGGTAGGCCACCGGCTGGTTCACGGCGGGGAAAAATTTACCGGCTCCGTGGTGATTACCGACGAGGTGATCGAGACGATGCGTCAGTGCAATGACCTGGCGCCCCTTCACAACCCGGCCAATATCACCGGCGTGGAGGCCTGCCGGGAGCTGATGCCGGATACCTTGATGGTAGGGGTATTTGACACGGCCTTTAATCAGACCATGGAGCCCAAAGCCTTTCTCTACGGACTTCCTTACCGGTATTATGAAAAGCTGAAGATTCGCCGCTACGGCTTTCACGGCATCAGCCACAAGTATGTGTCCAGGAGGGCGGCCCAGTTTCTGGGGCAGAGGCCGGACCGGGTGAAAACCATTGTCTGCCACCTTGGAAATGGCGCCAGCATCTGCGCGGTAAAATATGGCCGGGTGGTGGACAATTCCATGGGCTTTACGCCGTTGGAAGGACTGGTGATGGGAACCCGCTGCGGCGATGTGGACGCGGGGGCCCTGGAATATCTGGCCAAGAAGGAGAATCTGGATCTGCCTGAAATTATCAGTATTTTGAACCAGGAATCCGGCGTTTTGGGCCTTTCCAAGAATCTGTCCAGCGATTTTCGGGAGTTAAAGGACGCGGAGATCAAGTACAATGACACCGCCGCTCTGGCCCGTGAAATTTTCGCTTACCGGGTGGCGAAGTATATTGGCAGCTACGCCGCAGCCATGAACGGGGTAGACAACATCGTGTTTACGGCCGGGGTGGGGGAGAATGATTCCGACATACGGGAAGAAATCTGCAGCTATCTGGAATTTCTTGGAATTACCATCGATGAGGTGAAGAACCGGGATCAGGGGGAGGCTTTCCGCATTTCCGACGGAGCTTCCAAGGTGAATGTCCTGGTGGTGAAAACCAACGAGGAGCTTGAGATCGCGCGGGAGGCGGCGGAGCTGGTGGAGTCGCTGAAAGAAAAATAGAAAATTTGACAGGGAGTTTTTATGCAGAAAATTGTAATTCAGAGATTTGGCCCGATCGATTATTGCGAATTGGAATTAAGGGATTTTATGGAAGAAAGCCTTTAGGGATGCGGCGTATATTTTCCGCCATGGCGCTCATACTAAGAGGGTACAAAGGAAGTACGAATCAAAAAACAGGTGAGTCCATGGAAATGCCAGGTAAAAAACTGAAGAAGGTTTTTATGATTCTGGGAACCACGCTGGGGGTGTACGCAGGCTTCAAATACCTGCTGCCCCTTGTGGCTCCCTTTTTAGTTGGTTATGGGGCGGCGTTGTTTTTGCGGCCTTCAGCCCGATTCTTTTCTCACCGGATTAAGATTACGTTCCGGGGAAACTGTCGCCGCCTGCCTGTAGGGGTGGCTGGGGGAGCGGAGTTTCTGCTTCTGGCAGGGCTTTTGGGTGTTCTCTGCTATTGGGGACTGGGGAAGCTGTGTCAGGAGGCCAGGCTTCTGGCAATCCGGCTGCCCGTGTGGATTGAGGAATTTGACCGCTGGCTGACCGACTCCTGCCGGGAGATGGAAATCAGCTTTGGCCTGAGGGAAGGACAGGCGGCCCGGACGGTAACGGCCCTGCTTTCCCGGCTTCTAAAGGAGGGGCAGGAGAAGGGAGCCGCTCTTTTGATGACCAATTCCCTGACTTTGATCCGCTGGGGAGCGGGGGCCCTGATTGTGGCGGTGGTGACGTTCTTGGCGGCAGTGCTTTCTCTCCAGGAGATGGACGATCTGCGGGACAGGAGGGACCGCTCCGCCTTTTACCGGGAATTCCGCCTCATCGGAAATCGGGTTGTATTGACGGGAAAAGCCTGGTTTAAAACTCAGGGAGTAGTGCTGCTCCTGGTGACGACTCTCTGCATCCTGGGAATGGCGTTGATCAGAAATCCCTACTATATTTTGGCGGGAATCGGCATCGGGCTTCTGGATGCCCTGCCGATCTTTGGCACAGGGACGGTGCTGCTGCCCTGGTGCCTCATCTGCCTGGCGGCGGGGAACTGGGGAAAAGCGCTGATCCTGCTGATTCTCTATCTGGCCTGTTACTTCCTGCGGGAGTTTTTGGAAAGTCATATGATGGGCGGGCAGGTGGGGCTGACGCCGCTGGAAACCCTGGCTTCCGTGTATGTAGGGCTTCAGCTGTTCGGGTTCTGGGGCGTGATTCTGGGGCCCCTGGGGCTGCTTCTGATCGAGGATCTGGTGGAAGAGTGGGAGAAAACATGATATACTCAGATCAATACGATAAGTATCACACGTTGAGCCTGGTGGAAGGGGGATTTTACAATGGACAATCGGAGGGAGATGGATCAGGAACTGATTTTAAAGGCTTTAAAGGCCAGGGAAAATGCATATGTGCCGTATTCGAAGTTTGCCGTGGGAGCTGCGGTGCGAACCAAGAGCGGGGAAATTTTTGATGGTTGTAATATTGAAAACATTTCCTATTCGGCTACGGTTTGCGCGGAGCGGACGGCCATCTTTTCTGCGGTATCCAAGGGAAACAGACAGTTTACCAGGATCGCCGTTGCTGGAGGCGATGAGGGGAAGGAACCGGGGGATTTCTGCGTTCCCTGCGGCGTATGCCTGCAGGTGATGAGCGAGTTTTGCGGGCCGGATTTTGAGATACTTCTAGTCAAGTCGGAGAAAGAGGTAAAGCGTTATACCCTTAAGGACCTGTTGCCAGTGGTTTTTGACAGTTTAAAGAGATAACAGGTCTGAAAATCTGCCCGTTATGGGTAAGGTATCTGCATTCGGAGAATTCCATATTTGTAAATATTGCCTTGAAAGACGAAGCCGATGCTTTCTTGCAAACTCTGTTTTTACCGTGAAGGAGAAGCAGGCTTCATCCGTTTCCATCTGCAGGACAGGAGCGTTGCCATTTGGAAGATCCACAAAATGCAAACTGGCGGATTCCTCATTGACAAACCCGCCAATCTGACGTAAAATCAATCTGAGAATGAAATAGAAAAAGGCGTTGAAGGGGAATAGTAGAGGCACGGCCCGTTTCAGAGAGAGGATCATCCGGTGAAAGATCCTTAACATCGGCCAGCCGTCGAACCCGCCCGGGAGCCCCGCTAAAAGCGGCGCGAGAGTCCGGCGTTACAGGATGAAAGGTGAGCAGTTTTTCTTCAAAGAAGGGGAAGCTGCTAAATTGGGTGGTACCGCCGAGCCGTTCGGTCCCATGTATGCGATCTGCGCATCCGTGGGCCGGGCGGCTTATTCTGTCTTAGCGCCTCCCTTTTAGAAAACGCCGATTCAAACAGTAAAGGAGATAATCATGGCAAAGGACAAAAAAATGGTTGAGTCCATCACATCCATGAGCGAGGATTTCGCCCAGTGGTATACGGATGTGGTGAAGAAAGCGGAGCTGTGCGACTACGCCAGCGTGAAGGGCTGCATGGTGATTAAGCCCGCGGGATACGCCATCTGGGAGAAGATCCAGAAGGAGCTGGATCGGCGGTTTAAGGAGACGGGAGTGGAGAATGTATATATGCCCATCTTCATTCCGGAGAGCCTGCTTCAGAAGGAGAAGGATCATGTGGAGGGATTTGCCCCGGAGGTTGCCTGGGTGACTCACGGGGGCTTAGAGCCTCTCCAGGAGCGGATGTGCGTTCGCCCCACCTCTGAGACTCTGTTCTGTGATTTTTACGCCAAGGATATCCACTCTTACCGGGATCTGCCCCGGGTATACAATCAGTGGTGCTCTGTTGTACGCTGGGAGAAGACAACCCGTCCCTTCCTGCGCTCCAGAGAGTTCTTATGGCAGGAGGGTCACACCGCCCACGCCACCGCCGAGGAGGCGGAGGCCAGGACCCAGCAGATGTTAAACCTGTACGCGGATTTCTGCGAGGAGGTTTTGGCGATTCCGGTGGTACGGGGACAGAAGACGGATAAGGAGAAATTCGCCGGCGCGGAGGCCACCTACACCATTGAGGCCCTGATGCACGACGGAAAGGCCCTTCAGTCCGGCACCAGCCATAATTTTGGCGACGGCTTCGCCAAGGCTTTTGAGATACAGTATGCGGCCAAGGACAACTCCCTGCAGTACGTCCATCAGACTTCCTGGGGCATGAGTACCCGTATCATCGGAGCCCTGATCATGGTACACGGCGACGACAACGGCCTGGTTCTGCCGCCTAAGATCGCTCCGGTACAGATCATGATCGTGCCTGTACAGCAGCAGAAGGAAGGAGTGCTGGAAAAGGCCCAGGAGTTAAAAGAGCGCCTGATGAAGGCTGGATTTTCCGTCAAAGTGGACGACTCCGACAAGAGCCCGGGCTGGAAGTTCGCGGACTGCGAGATGAGAGGAATCCCGCTGCGGGTAGAGATCGGTCCCAAGGATATGGAGAAGAACCAGGCTGTGCTGGTGCGCCGGGACAATCATGAAAAAACCTTCATTTCCCTGGACGAGCTGGAGGAAAAGACCGGGGAAATGTTAGACACCATCCAGAAAGCTCTTTATGACAAGGCAAAGGCCCACGTAGAGGCCCACACCTACGAAGCTGCGGAGTGGGATGAATTTGTAGATACCATCAACAATAAGCCGGGCTTTGTAAAGGCCATGTGGTGCGGCTGCAAAGAGTGCGAGGAAAAGATCAAGGAAGTGACGGGAGCCACCTCCCGCTGCATGCCCTTTAAGCAGGAGCAGCTGTCCGACAAATGCGTTTGCTGCGGAAAGCCCGCTAAGAAGATGGTTTACTGGGGACGTGCGTATTGATGAGAATTGAGATTCCCTTTGCTGTCCGGCAGATTTTGGAGAAGCTGGGGCAGAGCGGGTATGAAGGTTATATCGTAGGGGGCTGCGTAAGGGATATGCTCCTTGGCAGAAGTCCGGAGGATTGGGATATCACCACCAGCGCCAGGCCGGAGCAGGTGAAGGAGCTGTTTAAACGGACTATTGACACCGGAATCCAGCATGGAACGGTGACGGTGATGATGGACCATGTGGGATATGAGGTTACCACTTACCGGGTGGACGGAACCTACAGCGATGGCCGCCACCCGGATCAGGTGGTTTTTACGCCCAGCTTGATTGAGGATCTGAAACGGCGGGATTTTACCATCAATGCCATGGCATACAGTCCGGCTGCCGGTCTGGTGGACGAATTTCAGGGGCAGGAAGATTTGAGGGCGGGCATAATCCGCTGCGTGGGGAATCCCGCAGAACGGTTTTCGGAGGACGCCCTGCGGATGCTCAGGGCCATCCGCTTTTCTGCCCAGCTGGGCTTTGAGATCGATCCAAAGACTCTGGAGGCCATCAGACTTTTGGCGGCCAATCTGGAAAAGGTCAGCAGGGAGCGGGTTCAGGTGGAGCTGACCAAGCTTCTTATGAGCGCGAATCCCCAGCGTATGAGCCTGGTCTACGATACGGGGCTGGCCCCCTTTGTGGGGGAGGCTTTCGGAGGCCTGGGAGAGACGGGCTGGAGGCCCAGCCTTTCCGGGGGACTTCCGGTAAAGAAGCCTCTGCGCTGGGCCGCGTTTTTAAGGGAAGCCGGGCCGGAGCAGGCCAGGAAAATCCTTAAGGGCTTAATGCTGGACAATGATACCATTTCCAGGACAGAAACCCTGGTCCGTTTCTGGGCGGTTCCCCTGTCGGAGAAAAAGCCGGACATCCGCCGGGGGATGAGCGTTATGGGGGCGGAGCTGTTCGGGGATCTGCTGGATTTAAAAGAGGGCCTGGCCGGGAGCAAGGAGACGGAAGAAGCTAAAACGGAGGAAATCCGCAGAATCCGGCTTCTTAAGGACGAAATTCTGGCGGATGGCGACTGCCTGAGCTTAAAAGACCTGGCGCTTACGGGCCGGGATGTGATGGAAGAGACAGAGCTTCGCGGCCCCCTGGTGGGCCAGTGCCTGAACCGGCTTTTGCAGCTGGTGCTGGAAGATCCCAAGCGAAACCAGCGGGAATATTTGTTGCAATCCCTGCGGGAATTTAGTATAATAGAATAACGGTTCAGAAATTGTAAAGGCCGCGGTTCTTCATGTTTGGGAGACATGAGGCTGCGGCCGTTTGTTACATAAAAAGGGGGAATCTGCCATGGAAAAATGGATGGCTGTCCTGGATTTTTCCGGGGTTTACCGCCAGGTGAGATTCTGGGAAGAGCAGGAAAATACAGCATACCTGGATTTGACCCGCCAGCAGGGAACCAACTGCTACTGCGACGATGAGGCGGCGGAGCAGATCCGGCAGAAGCTTGCCGGACTGGGTCCGGAAGGGATTCATTTTCTGGATTCCGGGAATTACCATTATGTAACTAAACTGTGGACGGATCTGATCCGGGAGCCTTTTGACCTTCTTGTTTTGGACCATCATACGGATATGCAGGAGCCTGCCTTTGGGGGGATTCTTTCCTGCGGCGGCTGGCTGCGGACGATTCTTAAGGAGAATCCCCATCTGGGCAAGGTCTATCTGGCAGGACCGCCCCGGGAGGCGGCGATGGAGGACGGAGTATCGGATTTTGGGGAGCGGGTGTTTTTTACAGATGAGGAAGGGATGAGAAGGGCTTCCTGGAAGGAGCTGCTTGGCGGCCCGGGAGCCAGGCGCCCCCTTTATATTTCCCTGGACAAGGACATTCTCTGCGCCGGGGAGGCGGCGGTGAACTGGGATCAGGGGGAGGCCAGCCTGGAGGATGTATTTGAGGTTTTGAAGGCCGCCTTCGCCCTGCGGCCGGTGATCGGGGTGGATCTGTGCGGCGAAAATCCGGAGCGGATGGAGGACGAGAAGGAGTTTGAAAAGGCCAACGGGCTGAACCGGCTTTTTTTAGAAGCTATCCTCGCTTGGCAGGAGAAAAAATGTGAGAATTTGTAAAAACTGCTCATTTGTCCTTTTTATTTCGGAGAAAATTTAATAAAATTTCCGTAATTGTTCAGGAGAGCAGGAAGAAACGCTGCCCTGAAATATGGAAAAATGAGGAGGTACAAATATGGAATGCTGCGATCTGCTGATTCAAGATACCATCGTTCTGGCGAGAAGCATCCGGTTGATGGAGCATGTGGACATTGCCATAAAGGACGGGAAAATTCTGGAGGTGGGGGAGTCCCTTAAGGAGCGGTTCCAGGCAAAGGCTTGGATGGAGGGGAGGCATAAGCTCTTTATGCCGGGCCTGATCGACAGTCATATGCATACGGGACAGCAGCTTTTAAAAGGCTTGGTGCTGGATGCGAAGCCCATTATCTGGACCAGGATTATGCTGCCCTTTGAGAGCACCATGACGCCGGAGCGGATGAGGCTCAGTGCCGAGCTTGCGGCCCTTGAGATGATTCGGTCCGGAACCACCGGTTTTGTGGATGCGGGCAGCTATTTTATGGAGCAGGCGGCGGAGGTTTATGTGGAAAGCGGCCTGCGGGGGGCATTGTCCTGCTCTACGATGGATGAGGAAGGTCTGCCGGCCTCCATCGCCATGGATGCCGATGAGGCGGTGACCCAGACGGACCGCCTTTACGAAAGCTTTCACGGACAGGGCAATTTAAAGGTGTATTATGCCCTGAGAGCATTAAATTCCTGCTCCACCAAACTGGCCCTAAAGGCGGCAGAGCACGCCAGAGAAAGAAAGACCATGCTCCAGGCCCATATGAACGAGTATCAGGGGGAAGTGGATGGCATCATCGCCAGGGAAGGCATGCGGCCCTACGAATACCTGGAAAAGCTGGGGATTCTGGACGAGCATTTTCTGGGAGCCCACAGTCTGATCCTTTCAGAGCGGGAGATGGAGCTGATTCAGGAAAGGGGGGCGGTGCTCTGTCATTGTCCTTTTAGCAACTGCGGAAAGGCAGTGCCGGATACGCCAAAGCTGCTTGAGATGGGGATTCCGGTGGGCCTTGGCACCGACGGGGCGGCCCACGGGGGCTTAAGCCTGTGGAATGAGATGAAGATTTTCCGCTCGGTGATGAATATCTGCAAGGGCGTGCCCCAGAGGAATCCTCATATTATGCCTGCGGCCACGATTTTAAAGATGGTGTTGGAGGGCGGCGCGGCTGCCCTGGGCGAGACGGGGAGCCTGGGACGTCTGGAGGCCGGATACAAAGCGGATTTGATCTCCATTGATTTGAGGCAGCCTCATCTGATGCCTACGGGAAACCTGATCAATACCTTGCTGGAGATAGTGACCGGCCCGGATGTGCGGGATGTGATCGTCGGAGGACGGGTGATTATGGAGAACCGGGAGATTAAGACCCTGGATGAGGAAAAGATCCTCCATGAGGCGGAGCGCCGGGGAAGCGAGGTATAGTATGGAATTTTGGCTGATTCTGCTGCTTGCAAATCTGGGAGTGGGAGTCTGCGTGGGCCTGACGGGGGTAGCGGGATTTCTGCTTCCCATCGTCTACACAGGCCCCCTGATGATGGGAACCACCCAGGCTCTGGCTTTAAGCTTCGGGGCTTTCGTGATCGCTGGAGTGCTGGCGGCCTTAAATTACGGCAAGGAAGGGAACCTGGATCTGCCCTTTGGAGTGAAGTTAAGCGCGGGAAGCCTGGTGGGAGCCATCTTAGGCGTGAGGCTGAACCTGGTGATCCCGGAAGAGCAGGTGAAGACGATCCTGTATCTGGTGGTACTGGTATCGGGCGTTTCCATTCTCCTTCGTAAGGACGGGAAGGGAGAGCTCTCCGGAAAGAAAAAAAGCGGGTACCAGATTAAGGAGCATCTGGGGGCGACCCTTCTGCTTGGCTTTGTAACAGGAGCCCTCTGCGCTATGTCCGGCGCCGGCGGCCCGGTGCTGGTGATGCCCCTTTTGGTTGTACTGGGAATTCCGGTGCGCATGGCGGTGGGCGTTTCCCTTTTTAATATGATTTTTATCAGTATTCCCGCTTTTCTGGGCTATCTGTCCCAGTGCTTTGAGGGAAGCCTGATTCCTATGCTGGGGGCGGCTTTTGTGTCCCACGGCCTGGGCGTATGGGCGGGAAGCCTTTATGCCTCCCGCATCAATCAAGTGCTGTTAAAACGGGGAATCGCGGTATTTTCCGTGCTGATTGCCCTTTGGAAATTGTTTTTGTGAAAGGAGGTCATGGTTTATGAAATGCGTAGGCCAGAGACTGAAACGAGTAGACGCTTTTGGCAAGGTGACCGGTGAGGCGAAATATACGGCGGATCTGGAGCCAAAGGATTGTCTTCATGCGAAGGTGGTTCATTCCACCATCGCCAACGGTGTGGTAAAAGCCTTCCATCTGGAGGAGGCCCTGAAGGTTCCGGGTGTGGTGAAGATCGTCACCTGCTTTGACGTGCCCGACTACCAGTTTCCAACTGCGGGACATCCCTGGAGCGTGGAGAAGGCCCATCAGGATATTGCGGACCGCAGGCTTTTAAATCAGAGGGTGCGGCTTTACGGGGATGACATCGCCGCCGTAGTGGCGACAGATGAGATCGCCTGCAAGAAGGCCGTAAACCTGATTGAAGTGGAGTATGAGGAATATCCGCCCCTGGTGACGGTGGAGCAGGCCATGGCCCCGGAGGCTACTCCCCTTCATCCGGATTTGAGAAAGGACAATGTGATCGCCCACTCCCACTTGACCATGGGAGCGGCGGATTTTGAGTTTGACCGGGCGCTAAAGGAAGCGGAGGAAACCTACGGAAAGGAAAACCTGGTGGTTCTTGAAAAGGATTACCATACTCCCAGGGTGTCCCACTGCCATATCGAGCTTCCGGTGTCCTGGGCTTACCAGGAGCCAAACGGTAAGATTACCGTCACCAGCTCCACCCAGATCCCCCACATTGTGCGCCGGGTGATTTCCCAGGCTCTGGGGATTCCGGTGGGCCAGGTGCGGGTGATTAAGCCTTATATCGGCGGTGGCTTCGGAAATAAGCAGGATGTGCTCTATGAACCTTTGAACGCTTACTTAAGCCTGGCGGTGGGCGGCAGGCCGGTGCGGCTGGAGATCAGCCGGGAGGAAACTATTTACGCCACCAGGACCCGCCACGCCATCGAGGGAAAATGTAAGGCGCTGGCCACCAAGGACGGTACGGTGCTGGCCCGCAAGTTTGAGGGCTACGCCAACAACGGCGGCTACGCCTCCCATGGCCACGCCATCTGCGCCAACTGCGGAAACGTATTTAAGGATTTGTACCGGGACCGGCTGGGAGCGGAGATCGATTGCTATACGGTGTGGACCTCCACCGCTACCGCAGGAGCGATGCGGGGATACGGCATTCCCCAGTCCGTATTTTTCGCCGAGGCTCTGACCGATGATATCTGTCAGGCTATCGGTGCGGATCCCCTAAAATTCCGTATGGACAACTGTATGGAGGCGGGATTTGTGGACCCGGCCAACGGCATCACCTTCCACTCTTACGGCTTAAAGAAGTGCATGGAGGTGGGAGCGGAGAAATTTGGCTGGGAGGAGAAGCGAGGGAAATACGCGGGCCAGACAGGACCGGTGAGAAGAGGCGTTGGTATGGCGATTTTCTGCTACAAGACCGGCGTTTATCCCATTTCCCTGGAGACGGCCTCCGCACGGATGATCTTAAACCAGGACGGCTCCATGCAGCTGCAGCTGGGAGCTACGGAGATCGGACAGGGAGCGGATACGGTCTTTTCGCAGATGGCCTCCGAAACTACGGGTATCAGCTTTGACAAGATTTACATTGTATCCAGCCAGGATACGGATACGGCTCCCTTTGACACCGGCGCTTACGGCTCACGGCAAACTTACGTTTCAGGCAAGGCGGTGAGAAAGTGCGGGGAGCTGTTTAAGGAGAAGATTTTAGACTACGCCTCATACATACTGAAGCGTCCTCAGGAAGAACTGGATGTGGATCATGACCAGATTGTGGAGAAGGGCACAGGAAAGGATCTTCTGGCGCTGTCTGAGCTGGCGGTGACGGCGTTTTACTCCTTAGACCGTTCCCAGCACATCACGGCGGAGGCCACCAGCCACTGCAAGGACAACAGCTTCGCCTCCGGCGTATGCTTCGCGGAGATTGAGGTGGATATGCCGGTTGGAAAGGTAAAGGTGTTAAATATTCTGAATGTCCACGATTCAGGAATCCTGATTAATCCCGCCCTGGCGGAGGCACAGGTCCACGGCGGCATGTCCATGGGACTGGGCTACGGCCTCAGCGAGGAACTTTTGATCGACGACAAGGGACGGCCCTTAAATGCCAATCTGCTGGATTACAAGATCCCCACCGCTATGGATACGCCGGATCTGAAAGTGGATTTTGTGCAGCTGGACGATCCCACCGGCCCTTATGGAAACAAGGCCCTGGGCGAGCCGCCTACGATTCCGGTGGCTCCGGCTCTGCGCAATGCCCTGCTTCACGCCACCGGCGTAGCCATGGATACCATTCCCATGACGCCTCAGCGGCTGATCGAGGCTTTTTTGGACAAGGGACTGATTTAAGTGCTCATGACAAGGAGGATCAAGGATGTTTGATATAAAATCATTTTACGAGGCTTCCTCCGTGGAGGACGCCATCCGGGCGCTGAGTGCCGACACGGACAGCCTGCTGATCAGCGGCGGCACAGATGTGCTGATCCGGGTGCGGGAGGGAAGAGATGCGGGCAAGAGCCTGGTGTCCATCCACAATATTCCGGAGTTAAAGGGCGTGTCCATGAAGGAGAACGGGGATATCGTCATTGGCCCGGCTACCGCATTTTCCCATATTACCAATGATGAAATCATTAAGAAGCATCTGAACATGCTGGGAGAGGCGGTGGACCAAGTAGGCGGTCCTCAGGTGAGAAATACCGCGACGATCGGGGGGAATGTCTGCAACGGCGCTACCTCCGCCGACTCTGCCTCTACGTTGTGTTCCTTAAACGCCATTTTGACGCTTCAAGGGCCGGAGGGAAGCCGGAATGTGCCCATTACGGAATTTTACACCGGGCCGGGCCGGACGGTGAGAAAGCAGAACGAGGTCTGCACGGCTATTACCATCCGCAAAGAGGATTACGAGGGATGGGCGGGCCATTATATCAAGTACGGAAAGCGCAACGCCATGGAAATCGCCACTCTCGGCTGCGCAGTGCGGGTGAAGTTGTCCCCGGACAAGGAAAGAATCGAGGATGTGCGGCTGGCCTACGGGGTGGCCGCGCCTACGCCCATCCGCTGTCTGGCGGCAGAGGCAGCATTAAAGGGCTGCGCTGTTTCTGACGAATCCATCTATGACCGGTTTGCCGCTGCGGCCCTGACGGAGGTTAATCCCAGAACCTCCTGGCGGGCCAGCAAAGAGTTTCGCCTGCAGCTGATTAAAGAGCTGGCAAAGAGAGCCTTAAAAGAATCCATCCGTTTGGCAGGAGGTGAAGCAGATGCTTAAAGTGATTGAGATGACCATAAACGGGGAGAAGCGGCAGATCGCGGTAGACGACCGGGAGTCCCTTTTAGACACCCTGAGAAATCTTGGCTTTACTTCGGTGAAAAAGGGCTGTGAGGTAGGAGAGTGCGGGGCCTGCACGGTGCTGGTAAACGGCGAGGCCGTGGATTCCTGTATCTACCTGACCATGTGGGCCGCTGGAAAGAGTGTGATGACGGTGGAGGGCTTAAAAGGCCCTAACGGCGAGTTAAGCCCCATTCAGAGAGCCTTTATCGAGGAGGCCGCCGTCCAGTGCGGTTTCTGCACTCCGGGACTGATTATGTCCGCGGTGGAAATTGTGGGAACCGGGAAAAAATACAGCAGAGAGGAACTGAAAAAACTGATTTCAGGCCACCTGTGCAGATGTACGGGTTATGAAAATATCCTTAACGCCATGGAGAGAATTGTGGAGGAGACTTACCGGGTGGTAGGGGAATAACAAATTCCAAATAGAGGCAGGAGCGGTTTATATAAGCTGTTCCTGCCAATATTGTTATTCATCAGCAATACGCCATCGCAGAGCGTTTGAAACCACATACGTATCCGCAGGGGCGGAAATTATAGGGGCAATCTTGTGTACATTAAATGAACGATTGTCTGCCCAGACGATTACGCTTCGTGTTTCGCCGGGCAGAAGATCATCGTGAAATGCCAGATCAACGTCAAAAATATTGCAGGCATAATTTTCCTGCCATCCGGCCAAGTGGAATTGCCGCAGTCCGATAAATTGCAGTTCGATTGTTTTGGGAGTCCATTGGCATTGGAAGATCAAAGATAAAATATATTCGTTCGCACTGCCGAAATACATCGCGCTGGCCTCGTCCACAAAAGCGCCGCTTTTAAAATGAGCCTCTACGATACAGGCATCATGAAAATCGCCATAGGCGGACAGCAGTGATTCGATATCATCTTGCGTTGCAATGTTATGCCAATCTCCCATTCTTTAGCTCTCCTAAGATTAAAAACTTATTTTTCTACCACTTCCCAATATCCATTCCGCGCGGAGCCGTGACGGGCCAGGCGGCCTTCTTCTCGAAGGATTTTTATATTCTTTTCTACCGCCCGAGGGGTAATATCCAATTCCTGGGCAATCTCTTTTGCGGAAATATTTGGGTTAAGGCGCATATG
>CALWQV010000036.1 GCA_944383785.1 uncultured Enterocloster sp.
ACTATAATGCTTTTGATGAGTATCATGTAAAACATAATTTAGGAGCGATGGAAAAACTGTTTGCAGGGTATGTGAATGAAAGACTGGACAGTTATCTGGCAATATTGTAGAGGGGTGGGGACATGGCTTACGAAACAATAAAGATAGAAATTGATGAAGAAGTGAAACGTCAGGCAGAACAAATATTGGAAACGAATCATCTGACAATGGAACAAGCAATACAAAGTTTTTTCCAATGGATGGTTCAAAGCCCCGATGAAGCGAGGAAAGAATTGATGCGTTGGAAAGAAGAGAAAAATAGAGATGAGAATTAGATGATCCGTTTGCAAAAAATATTCATGTGGAGACAGTCTATCTTATTTTGAATATCTGCTTTACGGTCTTGTTTTACTTGGCCGCCTAAAAGTAGGAGATAAAAAAGCGGGGCTGGATCGCAGGATTCAGCCCCGCTTTTTGGGGAGGTCAATATGAATTTTTCATTTTACCGGGTGGACGCTGATTATTGCGATTATTTGAGAAAGAGCGATCCCTGCGTGCCATACACAATGGAACGGAAGGCTATGCGGCCTTTTGTAGGCATCGTTTTTTTGTCAATGGCGTCCACTACTATGCGCCGTTGACCTCCCCAAAACCCAAACACCGCAATATGAAAAACCAAATCGACTTTCTTAAAATTGAAGGAGGAGAATGGGGAGCCATTAATTTCAATGATATGATTCCCGTTCACCCGAAGAGCTTAATAAAGGTTGAAATGAAAATCCTTCCAACTGATTCGGAGCCGGATCGGGCTTATAAAAATTTGCTTTCTAACCAATTGTCCCGGTGCAATTCTCATAGAGAGACTAAAAAGCGTCAGTCCCCTAAGCTTAGAGCAAATTTTGACTAGAGAACGAATCAGACGTTAAACCGGAACAGCACCACATCCCCGTCCTTCATCACATACTCCTTGCCCTCGGAGCGGACCAGCCCCTTTTCCTTGGCGGCGGCCATGCTGCCGCAGGACATCAGATCATCGTAAGCAACTACCTCGGCGCGGATGAAGCCGCGCTCAAAGTCGCTGTGGATCTTTCCTGCTGCCTGGGGCGCTTTGGTACCCACCTTGATGGTCCAGGCGCGGCTTTCCTGGGGACCGGCGGTCAGATAGCTGATCAGCCCTAGGATCCGATAGCTGGCGGCAATCAGCTTTTCCAGGCCCGATTCCGTAAGGCCAAGATCTTCCAGGAACATCTTCTTTTCGTCTTCCTCCAGCTCCGCGATCTCCTGCTCGATCTCCGCGCAGATTACAAAGACCTCGCAGCCATTCTCGGAAGCAAATTTTCGCACTTCCGCAACGTACTGATTGGAAGCGCCGTCGTCTGCTAAGTCGTCCTCGGCTACATTGGCAGCAAAGATCACCGGCTTCCAGGTAAGCAGATTCAGGGAATTAATGAGGTCCAGCTCGTCCTCATCCTCCGTCTCAAAGCTTCTGGCTAATTTCCCGTCCTCCAGATGGGCCTTCATGGCCTTTAAAAGCTCTACCTCTTTTGCCAGCTCCTTGTTGTTGAAGGCTCCCTTGGACTGCTTGGCGATCCGGCGCTCCAAAAGCTCGATATCGGAGAAGATCAACTCCAGATTGATGGTTTCAATATCCCGCAGAGGGTCTACGCTTCCGTCTACATGGATGACGTTGGGATCGTCAAAGCAGCGGACCACATGGACGATGGCGTCTACTTCCCGGATGTTGGAAAGAAACTGGTTGCCCAGGCCCTCGCCTTTGGAAGCTCCTTTTACAAGACCGGCGATGTCCACAAACTCAATGACAGCGGGGGTGGTCTTGGCGGAATTGTACATGGCGGTCAGCTTGTCCAGCCGGGAGTCGGGAACAGGCACTACGCCCACATTAGGGTCGATGGTGCAGAAGGGATAGTTGGCGGATTCTGCTCCCGCCTTGGTGAGGGAATTAAACAGAGTGCTTTTGCCTACGTTTGGCAGGCCGACGATTCCTAATTTCATAATCTATTACATCTCCTTTATTTTTCTTGTGTTCGAAAGCCTTGTGAGGCTGCCTGGACGAAGCAGTTCCTTCCAGTGCAGCAATCCGATTATAACACAGGGGATCGAAGGCCTCAAGAGTTTAATCGACAAATCGCGGATTTCTGTAAGGAATAGTTACTTTTCACACCCCCGCTATTCGCACTCAGCAAATTTCTTGTAATCTTAAATGGACGTATAAGAGGCCTTGATTTTGTTCGCAATGCCGATTATAATTGTTTTGGATGTTAACGCCTTTTACGAGTTCCATGAAAAACGAGTGTTTATTTGCGACAGGAGATATGATAATGAAGTATTTATCTGTGACACAAACTGCAGAACGATGGGGGATTACACCTCGGCGTATTCAGATCTTATGTAGTGGTTCACGCATACCCGGTGCTGTGAAAATTGGAAACCAATGGGCGATCCCTGATGATGAGCCGAAACCTGCTGATGCAAGAATAAAAAGTGGGAAATACATTAAAAATCGTCACGAAAATGAGAAACATGACAACGATATTTCCAAGTGAGTTAGAGCTATTTAGGAGGTACGGAGATGGATAAGAATGAGATCACCCCCATTAACCGTGACTTTTTGCAAGGCGTTTCCGATGTGCTTACCCAAGCACGGAAAAATGCCAAGACAGCGGTTAATCTTGCAATGGTCTACGCATATTTTGAGATCGGCAGAATGATCGTTGAGGAAGAGCAGCACGGCGCAAACCGCGCCGCCTACGGAACCCGGCTTTTGAAGGAGCTGTCCACCTATCTGACAAAGAATTTCGGCAAGGGCTTTTCCGTAGGCAACCTAAAAAATATCCGGCAATTTTATAAGATCTATTCCGAAGATCAGATTGGCGAAACAGTGTTTAGCCAATTCAAAAACCTTCCCGCCGTCAGCAACGGCCGGAAATTTTACCTGAGCTGGTCGCACTATTTGAAGCTCATGCGGATTGATAACATCGAGGAAAGGCATTTTTACGAGATTGAGTCTGTCAAAAACGATTGGAGCCTCAGCGAGCTGAAACGGCAGTATAATAGCTCTCTCTATGAGAGACTGGCGCTCAGCACGGACAAGAAGGAGGTTTACCGGCTGGCATTGGAAGGGCAAAGCGTAGAATCTCCGAGGGATGCTGTGAAAGACCCCTATGTGTTGGAATTTCTGGGGCTGCCGGAGCTGCCATCCTACTCCGAAACCGAGCTGGAAAGCCGGATTATCGATCATTTGCAGCAATTTCTCTTGGAGCTGGGTACCGGTTTTGCCTTTGTCGGGCGGCAGAAGCGCTTTACCTTTGACGAAGAACATTTTATGGTGGATTATTCCGATTCTTGATTTATTCCGATTCTAACACAAAACTCTTTATAATCCAACCTTTTGGGGATAGAAAAATCGGAATAATCCGTTTCTGTCTGGATATGAAATACCTTCTATGTTTTGATAGAACTATCAAATTATAGGAGGTTTATTTTTATGAGTATTTCTATCAATCAGGCTGTTGAAGATATCCTACAGAATCTTGCCGAGATTCCCTTAGCGGACAGTACAGTTAGGTATTATGGCTTTTGTTATCAAACTGTTCTTCAGTATTGCGCCGAAAACGGAAAGGATCGTTTTTCTTATGAAGACGCTTCACATTTTTTTGACCTTCAGAAAGAACGGGTGAAACAGGGAGAAATCTGCGAGACTTATGCATTGATCATGCGTAAAGCTGCCTTTGCTCTTGCTGATTATCTTTCCAGCGGGGAACTACACTGGGGCAGACGTAGTTACCGACAGTTTCCTCTTCCTGAACATTTACAGCGTATCCTGGACGGGTTTGAAAGTTCAATGGTCCATATGCTGTCAGAATGGTCTGTCCGCCTGATCCTGCAGATGAGCAGGGAATTTTTATTATTCCTTGTGGAACGGGAATGTATCGAACTGTCCGACATGAAGATTTATCACATCGGTGAATTTATCAGCCAGGAATCCCCGAAACACATCAGCCATAAGCTTAACCTGACATGGCCAATAAAGAAGTTTTTACATTATCTCTATGACAAAGACCTGATATCCATTAACGCAGATATATTTCTGGAGAATCCGGTTCCGGCAAGGAAAAAGGTACTCCCCTGCTTGGAGGATTCAGAAATAGAGGCGCTCTTTTCAAAGGTTGACAGGAGCAGCATCCGTGGGAAAAGGGATTATGCAATTATAAAGCTGGCTCTTGATACGGGGATGCGCTGGTCAGATATAGCCGGCTTAAAACTTTCTGAGATTAACTGGCAAGAGAAAGAGATTTGTATTTCACAGAAGAAGACAGGAATTCCTTAGGCTCTTCCGATGACTGTCGGTGCAGGAAATGCAATCGCTGATTACATTTTAAATGCGCGTCCCAAGGCAGACAGTCCTTATGTGTTCCTCCGACTCAGACGGCCTTATGAACGTTTAAACTCCCGGACACCTGCCGCAAATATCATGAAGCTTTATCAGTCGGATGGTTTTTACCATCAGGCAGGGGACGGGAAGGGATTCCACTCATTCCGCAGAACCACGTTTCTCAGATCCTGGGACACACAAATCTGGATTCCACCAAAAGGTATCTTTTCCTGCATGATGAAAAACTTCTTGCCTGCTGTATGGATCTGAGTTGCTTTCCATGCCGAAAGGAGGGGCTGTCATGAGCAGAACTTTTCACAGTATGTTTGCTGGCGATATCCGCAGCATGGTCGAACATAAAAAAGCCCTTGGGCATAAGGCTGAAAGTTATGAATGGAACATGCAGAACTTTGACCGTTACTGCTTGGAATATTTCCCGAATGCGGATATCCTGACAAAAGAGATTGTCTTTGGCTGGTGTGGGGCAGGGGAAGAATTCAAGAAAAGTGCTTACCGTGCCAATGCAATCCGGGAGTTTGGCCGTTACCTGTCTGCGATCGGTAAAAATGCGTATGTTTTGCCAAGGGAGTTCTTCCCACCCCAAAAAGCGGAACTCCCCCATCTTTTTACGGATGATGAGTTAGCCCGTTTCTTTGATGCAGCGGATCATTTTCCTCATTATGCCAGAAGTCCGTTGGCCGAATATATTGTCCCCGTGATATTCCGGCTCCAGTATGCGTGCGGGCTCCGGCCACAAGAGGCCAGACTGCTCCGCCGAGCAGATGTTGATTTCCATAAAAACACAATCTATATATCGGAATCCAAATGGTGTAAGGACCGATGCCTATCCGTAGACCCAGAACTAATGCGGCTATGTAGAAAATATGATGCTATTGCACAGGGAATGGTTCCGAACAGGGTATACTTTTTTCCTTCGCCATCAGGAGATGCGTATCGTCACGGATGGCTGACTGCCGTTTTTCATAAATGCTGGGACATGTCAGGAAATGCCATTCCTGCTGGAACCTGTACGCCTTATACATTCCGGCACAATTTCGCGACCCGGACACTGATGCGATGGGCAGAAGAAGGCAAAGATTTCGGGGCATATCTGCCATATCTGAGTTCATATATGGGGCATGCCAGCTTCCGCAGCAGTTATTACTATGTCCATCTTCTGCCGGAAAAACTGGGAAATGCAGTTTTCATGGATACACATGGGATCATTCCGGAGGTACTACATAAAGAATAATAGGAAAGCCTTATGGCGGCTTATGAGGGAATATTTTACCGTGTATCTGCCAAAACAGCGTAACTCAAGTCCGCATACGATTGCCGCCTGCCGTGATACATGGAATCTCTTTCTGCGGTATCTGTCGGCGCATAAAAAACTGCCAATAGAGAGAATCGATTTTCCAGATATTAACAGGGAGACAATAATGGAATTCCTTGACCATATGGAACGGGAGAAAGGATGGAAAGTTGCTACAAAAAACCACCGTCTGAGCTGTATCCGGTCATTCTTCCACTATGCTTCGTGTGTAGAACCAGCACTTTATGCTTATACTGCTGAACTGGATTCCATACCTTTAAAAAAGGCAGTGAATAAAAGTCATGTGGTGGAATTCATTAGCGAAACCGGGATGAAAACCCTACTGGCAACCCCTAACCCAAAACAAAAGGCTGGGATGCGTGATCAGTTTTTCATGGCATTAATGTATGACACTGCGGCCAGGGATTGCGAGATGCTGGGAATGAAGCTTGGAGATTTCCATGCTGGGAACAATACGGTTTACCTCATGGGAAAAGGGGCCAAACCACGGCTTGTCCCAGTTTCTGTTGAAACAACAGCACTGTTTCAGGAATACTGCAAGAGATTCCATGCAGACGGCAGCAACTCAGAACCATTGTTTTATACCGTCCACAGGCACCAAAAAACTCGGATGTCCGATGATAATGTTGCCCGTTTCCTGAAAAAATACGCTGCCGAAGCAAGGGTGCAATGCCCAGATATACCAGAAAGGGTATATCCCCATATGATAAGGAGATCGCGGGCCATGCATCTTTATCGGTCAGGTATGCCTTTGGAACTGCTGTCTGAATTTCTCGGCCATCAGGATCCCGAAACGACATTAATCTATGCATTTGCCGATACAGAAATGAAGCGGGAAGCGATTAAAAAAGCTTCCGTAAATCAGTCTGTGATTAGTAATGACATAACAGAAAAAGGAATATGGGAAGATGACAGGGATATAATAGCCAGGTTATGTAAAGGGTGCTAAAGAATTATTCCGATTATCTTAAAATAGACTGGCCAGAAAACGCGAAAAACACTGTATTTTCTGGCTGCTCTATGCTAAAATCGGAATAAATCGAGAATCGGAATAATCAATGTTATCCCGATTTCGGAATAATGTGGACTTGGTCTTCTATAACCGGCTGTTGCGCTGCTTTGTCCTTTTTGACCTGAAAATCGGCGAGCTCAAGCATCAGGACATCGGGCAGATGCAGATGTATGTGCATTACTACGACCGCAAGGTAAAACTGCCGGAGGAAAACCCGACCATTGGCATTATCCTTTGCAGGGACAAAAACAACGCGGTTGTGGAAATGACCCTGCCGGAGGATAATTCGCAGATTTTTGCCAGCAAATATGAAACCGTGCTGCCCAGCAAAGAGGCGCTGCAGAAGCTGCTGCAAGAGCAAATTTCAGATGAGGATGGAGCCTCAGCCGACACTCACAAGGATAAAAGTTGACTTGCATCGTGATTTTGGATATACTACTCTCAGATTTCCGAAAATTACCTGAAGAGGTGAAAGACAGGTGATATTATGCCCCTACAAATCGTCAGAAATGACATAACCAAAATGAAAGTCGATGCGATCGTCAACGCGGCCAACCGCTCACTTCTGGGAGGCGGAGGCGTTGACGGCTGCATCCACCGGGCTGCGGGGCCGGGACTGCTTGCCGAGTGCAGGACGCTGGGTGGCTGCGATACGGGCAGCGCGAAAATCACGCGGGGCTATAAACTGCCCTGCAAGTATGTAATCCATACCGTAGGTCCGCGCTGGCGGGGCGGCAGCCATGGGGAGCGGGAACAGCTCATCTCCTGTTACCGCGCCTCCCTTGCGCTTGCAAAGGAATATGGCTGTGAGACAGTGGCCTTTCCGCTTATTTCGTCGGGGATTTACGGCTATCCGAAAGACCAGGCGCTGAAGATTGCCATTGATACGATCAACAGCTTCCTTCAGGAAAATGATATGACGGTCTACATCGTCATCTTTGACCGGTGAGAGGAGTGAAAAAGACATGAACGCACCAGATTTAAGCTTCGTTCATTTGGGAATTACCATTGAGCATATGAGAAACAGCGTGAGCATTTTCGGCTTTCGGGTGGCCTTTTACGGCATCATTATCGGCCTGGGGATGCTGGCGGGCATGTGGATTGCCATGCAGGATGCGAAGCGCAGGGGGCAGGACCCGGATCTCTACCTGGATTTCGCCCTTTACGCCATCATTTTTTCCATTATCGGCGCGAGGCTGTATTATGTGATTTTTGACTGGCAGCTGTATAAGGACAACCCCATCCAGATCTTAAACTTAAGGGCAGGGGGACTTGCCATCTACGGGGGCGTCATCGGGGCGGTGCTGACCCTGATCGTCTATACCAGGGTGAAGAAGCAGTCCTTTTTGTCCATGGCGGATACGGGAGTTTTGGGACTGATCACAGGACAGATCATCGGCCGCTGGGGGAATTTCTTTAACTGCGAGGCCTTCGGCGGCTATACGGATAATCTGCTGGCCATGCGCATTAAGGCCAGCATCGTAAACCCTTCCATGATCTCCCAGGAGCTGTGGGATATGCGGATTGTGGAGAACGGAGTGGAGTATATTCAGGTTCACCCCACCTTTTTCTACGAGTCCATGTGGAATCTGGGAGTCCTTCTGTTCCTGCTGTGGTTCCGGAAACGAAAGAAATTTACAGGTGAGATGATGTGGCTCTATTTTCTGGGATACGGCCTGGGACGGGTATGGATCGAGGGCCTTCGGACCGACCAGCTGAAGCTTCCGGGAACCGGCATCGCCGTGTCCCAGCTGTTATCGGCGGTATTGGTGCTGGTATCCGCAGGCGTTATAATATGGAAGCGACGCAATATGGCAAAGGAGCAGAAGTGATGGAGAGACGAATTTCCGGACATACGGGCTTGATGGCCCTTTTTGGTTCGCCGGTGGGGCATTCCGGTTCCCCGGCCATGTACAACTACAGCTTTCAGAAGCTGGGGCTGGATTATGCCTATGTGGCCATTGATATGAAAGAGGAA
Organism: uncultured Enterocloster sp.; assembly: GCA_944383785.1. Lineage (GTDB taxonomy): Bacteria > Bacillota > Clostridia > Lachnospirales > Lachnospiraceae > Enterocloster. The sequence continues at coordinate 8,696 of CALWQV010000036.1, forward strand.
CAGATGGAGGAAGCCTTAAAGGCCATGAAGCTGTTTCATATGAAAGGCGGCAATGTGACCATGCCCTGCAAGCGGGCGGCGGCCCGCTTCGCGGACCGGCTTTCCCCCGCGGCCAGGCTTACCGGAGCGGTGAATACCCTGGTGAATGAGGACGGCGTCCTGGTGGGACATATGACCGACGGGGAAGGCTTTGTGGATAATCTGAAGGATCATGGGGTGGATATCCGGGGAAAGCGTTTGGTCATCGCGGGCAGCGGCGGGGCCGGTACGGCCATTCAGGTTCAGTGCGCCTTAAGCGGGGCGGCGGCGGTGCGTATCTGCAACCGGAAGTCCGGTTCTTCCTATGGCCGGGCCCTGGAGACGGCGGAGAAGATCCGGGAGGCTGTCCCGGACTGCCAGACGGAGGTTTTTGATCTGGAGGATGAGGAGCGGCTGGCGAAGGAGCTTGAAAACTGCGACATCTTTGTCAACGCAACCAGCCTTGGAATGGCTCCCAGGGAGGAGGAGAGCCCCATCCGAAACAGGAGTCTTCTGCGCCCCGGCCTGGTGGTGGCGGATATCGTCTACAATCCCGTTAAGACGCGGCTTCTGCGGGAGGCGAAGGAGGCGGGCTGCATCTGCATCGGAGGAAAGGGAATGCTTTTATGGCAGGGAGCCGCCGCTTTCCGGCTGTTTACAGGGATGGAGATGCCGGTGGAGGAAGTGAAGAAGGAATTTTTTTCCGAGGGCCCTGAGGGCGGCGGAAATATTTTCCTCATCGGCTTTATGGGCTCCGGGAAGAGCACCATCGCGGCGGAGCTTGGGAAGCGGCTTGGGATGAAGCGCCTTGAGATGGACGCGGAGATCGAGAGGCGTCAGGGGATGGCCATTGCCCGGATCTTTGAGCGCTTCGGGGAGCCATTTTTCCGGGATCTGGAGACAAAGCTGGTGGAAGATCTGGCGGGCGGGGGGAACTTAATCGTCTCCTGCGGCGGCGGAGCGGTGCTGCGCCGGGAAAATACGGCCCTTATGAAGGAGAGCGGAAAGGTGGTGCTTTTGGCCGCGAAGCCGGAAACCATCTATGAGCGGGTAAAGGGCAGCGACGAGCGCCCGATCCTCAATGGAAATATGACCGTGGAGTATATCGCCGGTCTGATGGAAAAGCGGCGGGCCGCTTACGAGGCCGCGGCGGACGTGACGGTGTGGACCGACGGAAAGAGCAGGGAAGAGATTTGCCGGGAAATTTTAAAGCAGCTGGGCCTTTAGGAGGCCCGGATGAGAAGAAGAGAGGATTACCAAATGGGCGCCTCTCTTTTTTTGCGCCATTTTCCCGCCACTTTCCCCCACTTTTGGATTTTGCCATGAATTTCCTTGATGGGGGCCCATAACTTTTTCATAAAACTTCTTGTCATTTCCCAAGTTCTGTATTAGAATAGACATACAAGTGGTAGAAAGTGGTGCAAAGTGGTAGAGGATGGTTGTTCAGTGGATAAAGTGGGGGTTTCGGATTTCCCCCACGCCACGCCCACCACGCCGCGGCGGTTACGGCAGGTGATGAAGTATGTTCATGGGTGAGTACAATCATACAGTTGACGCGAAGGGACGTCTGATCGTACCTTCGAAGTTTCGAGAGCAGTTGGGGGATGAATTCGTGGTGACGAAGGGCCTTGATAACTGCCTTTTCGTGTATGAAAATTCAGAGTGGGCCGCCCTTGAAGAGAAGCTTCGCACGCTGCCGCTTACCAATGCCGCCGGACGGAAGTTCTCCAGATTTCTTCTGGCAGGAGCTACTACTTGTGAAGTGGACAAGCAGGGACGGATCCTGCTTCCGGCAGTTTTGAGGGAGTTTGCCGGCATCGACCGGGATGCGGTGCTGGTAGGCGTAGGAAGCCGCATTGAAATCTGGAGCAAGGAGCGGTGGCTGGCAGCCAACAGCTTTGACGATATGGAAGAGATTGCGGAGCATATGGAAGGTTTGGGAATCTGATGGAAGAGATAAACTTTGGACATACCTCCGTACTCCTGTTTGAGACGGTAGGCAGCCTGAATATCATACCCGGCGGCTGCTATGTGGACGGGACACTGGGCGGAGGCGGACACGCCTTTGAGGTCTGCAAGCGCCTGGGAAACGGACGCCTGATCGGCATCGACCAGGACAGCGACGCCATCGAGGCGGCGAGCAAAAGGCTCATGGCCTTTCAGGATAAGATCACCATTGTCCGCAGCAATTACCGTCGGATCGCCCAGGTTTTGGAGGAGCTGGGCATTGAGAAGGTGGACGGGATCTACCTGGATCTGGGAGTTTCCTCCTGGCAGCTGGATCAGCCTGAGCGGGGATTTACCTACCGGGCGGATGCGCCTCTTGATATGCGTATGGATCAGCGGCAGAGCCGGACGGCGGCGGATCTTGTGAACTCCTGCAGCGAGGAGGAGCTCACCCGCATCATACGGGACTACGGCGAGGACCGGTTTGCCAGGAATATCGCGAAGCATATTGTGAGGGAGCGGGAGAAGGAGCCGATTATGACCACCGGCCGGCTGGCCGAGATCATAAAGGGAGCCATTCCCGCCAAGGTGAGAGCCACAGGCGGCCATCCGGCCAAGCGGACCTTTCAGGCCATCCGCATTGAACTGAACGGGGAGCTTACGGTTCTGGAGGAATCCATCGATACCATGATCGATCTGCTAAATCCCGGAGGAAGGCTCAGCATCATTACCTTCCACTCCCTGGAGGACCGGATCGTGAAGAACCGTTTCCGGATCAATGAACATCCCTGCACCTGCCCGCCGGATTTTCCGGTGTGCGTCTGCGGAAAGAAAAGCAAGGGAAGAGTGGTGACGAGAAAGCCCATTCTGCCCTCAGAGGAAGAGATGAGAGAGAACAGCCGTTCAAAGAGCGCCAAGCTGCGGGTCTTTGAGCGGATTTAGATACGTTTGGAGGAAGACCGGCGGTCCCAGACCGGACAGCCGGAATAAGGGGAAGGGAGGAACGGGTCAATGACATCTGGAAGACAGCATCGCGGGAACACAACACGCCCATACATGTACGGAACAGCCGCTCCGAAGCTGGAGCCCCAGAGAGAAGAAAGACAGAGAAGGCCAAAGAAAAGGCCGGTCCGGGAGGAAGCCATCCGGACCAGCATCCGGGTACGCAAGAACCAGGAAAAGGCTCTGCGGATGGATCTGCCCTATGTGATTGTGTTGACCATCGCATCCTTATGTACCCTATACCTCTGCGTGAATTACCTTCACCTGCAGTCCTCCATTACCGGCAGGATGCATCACATCGAGCAGATGGAGGCTCAGTTGGAGCAGCTGAAATCGGAGAACGACGCCCTGGAAACCTCCATCAACGCCAGCGTGGATTTAAACGAGATCTACCGGATTGCCACCGAGGAGCTGGGGATGGTTTACGCCAGCCGCGGCCAGGTGCTGCTCTTTGACAAATCAGAAAGCGGCTACGTCCGCCAGTATGAAGAGATTCCGGAGTATTGAGCGTCTGCAGGCGGACGCATAAGCAAGGGAGGCCAAGCTTATTAATAAGAAACAAAAGAGGCACTCCGACCGAAAAATGTTTCAGACCTACATGCAGAAGAACCTGCTGATCGCGTTTACATGCGTGGCGGTTCTTCTGTTTCTGCTAGTCGGGGTTCTCTATGGGATTATTGAAAATAATAACGAGCAGTATAATAAAATTGTCCTTACTCAGAGGCAGCAGCAGTATGACAGCCGGGTGATCCCCTACCGCAGAGGGGATATTGTGGACCGCAACGGAACCTATATCGCCCAGAGCGAAAAGGTTTACAACCTGATCATTGACGCCAGGCAGATCATGTCCGACGAGGCCAATTACTTGGAGCCTACGGTTCAGGCGCTGGTTACAAGCTTCGGCTTTGAGGCCGACGAGATGCGAAGCCTGATCCGGGACCGGGCGGACAGCGCCTATGTGCGATATTCCGGTGGGCGCCAGCTCAGCTATGAGCAGAAGGCGGCTTTTGAGCAGCTGCGCCAGGAGACGAACACGGCCTACAGCAAAAGCGAAGACGTCTCCCAGCGGAAAAAGCGGGTCTACGGCATCTGGTTTGAGGACGAGTACAAGCGGTATTATCCCTACGGCTCCATGGGCTGCAGCGTCATCGGATTTGCCAGCGGCGACGGCAGCAGCGGCACCAGCGGAATTGAAAACTACTATAATGACGAGCTTATGGGAACCAACGGCAGAGAGTACGGCTACCTGGATGAAAACGCCAACTTAGAGGGCGTGATCAAGCCGGCGGTTAACGGCAATACAGTGGTGTCCACCATTGACGTGAACATCCAGAACATTGTCCAGAAGTACATTGACGAGTGGCAGACTTCCACCGGCAGCAAGATGACGGCGGCCATTGTTATGAACCCCAACAACGGGGAGATTCTGGCCATGGGAAGCTCCAACACCTATGATTTGAACAACCCCAGAACCACGGAAGGCTACACGGAGGAGGATCTGTTTAACCTGGGAAAGACGGAGGCCGTGGCGGTGTACCGCAGGGAGCACGACGGGGAACAGATTACCGAGGACGAGGTTTTGGATTATTTCAGCCGGGACGATGTGATCTCCTACGGAACCCAGGTGGCCTGGAACTCCCTGTGGCGCAATTTCTGCGTCAGCGATACCTATGAGCCCGGCTCCCCTTCCAAGATCTTCACGGTGGCGGCGGGCCTGGAGGAAGGGGTCCTGAAGGGAAATGAAACCTTTAACTGCACCGGATACCGCCATGTAGGCGATCACGATATCAGCTGCGTGGTGCGGAGCGGACACGGGCTGTTAAATGTAAAGGAGTCCCTGATGCAGTCCTGCAATGTCTGCATGATGGATATGGCCCAGATGATCGGCGAGGAACGTTTCTTAAAGTACCAGACCATTTTCGGCTTTGGGGACGATACGGGCATCGACCTTCCGGGGGAGGCGGATACCAGCAGGCTGGTGTATACGGCGGAGAATATGGGCCCCACCGACCTGGCTACCAACTCCTTCGGCCAGAACTACAACTGCACCATGGTTCAGATGGCGGCGGCCTTCTGCTCGGTGGTCAACGGCGGTTCCTACTATGAGCCCCATGTGGTGAAGGAGATCCTCAATGAGGAGGGGGCTGTGGTGGAGCGCAAGGAGCCGGTGCTGGTGCGGGAAACCGTATCCAAGTCCACATCGGATTTTTTGGTGGACGCCATGTTTCAGACCGTGGCTGCCGGAACCGGAAAAGCGGCGGCGGTGGCGGGATACAATGTAGGCGGAAAGACGGGAACTGCGGAGAAGCTGCCCAGAAGCGCCAAGAACTATCTGGTATCCTTCGCCGGCTTCGCCCCGGTGGAGGATCCCCAGGTTTTCGTCTATGTGGTCATCGATACGCCAAACTTCCCGCCGGGGCCGGAGCAGGCTCACAGCTCCTATGCCAGCGCGATTTTCTCCAAGATTATGGGGGAGGTTCTTCCTTATCTGAACGTATTCCCCAATACGGAGACGGAGGATGAGAACGTATCCCAGGAGCTGCCCCAGGAGGAAGGGCTTCATTCCGATTCACAGGAGGGAGAAGAGACAGGGGAAACCTCCGAGGGAGAGACACAGGAGACGCGGCCGCCCTTCCGCACCGACGAGTATGTGGAGGAAGGGGACAGCGGAGTGCCGGATCGGGTTCCCCAGGATCCAAACGCCCCGTCAACCCAGGCTCCCACGACGGTATCTACGGAGTCTCCAACGGCGGCCTCCGCGGAGGCTTCAACGGAGCCAGCCGCGGAAGACTCAACAGAGTCAGCCGCGGAAGACACAGCTGATCAGACCTCGCACCAGGGGCCGGCTGACCGATCCTTGCCGGCATCCCCCTTGTGCAGCGCGAAGGGAGAAATACGCGAAAAAAAACATAAAAATACGGAACCTTCCATATATAATTATCAATGACAGTTTGGGAGGCTTTGCATGCAGCCAAATCTCACCGCCCACCGCAGGCGGGTGGCCCTGATGGGGGTGCTGATCGGAGGGATGGTTCTGGCCCTGATGGGACGTCTGGGCTATCTGATGCTGTTTCGGGCCGACCACTACGGGCAGATGGCCCAGGACCTTCATGAGCGGGAGCGCACCATCAAGGCCGCCAGAGGAAGGATCCTGGACGTAAACGGAAGGGTTCTGGCGGATAACCGCAGGGTCTGCACCATTTCCGTGATCCACAGCCAGATCGAGGATGGTGAGGCCGTGGCGGAAGCCTTAAGCGGCCGGCTGGGCCTTGACCTTAAAGAGGTCAAAAAGAAGGTGGAGAAAAAGAGCTCCCGGGAGATCATAAAAACAAACGTGGAGTACCAGCTGGGGGAGGAGATCCGCAGCCTGAATCTGGCGGGAGTGAAGGTAGACGAGGATTACAAGCGCTACTACCCCTACGGCAGCCTGGCTTCCAAGGTGATGGGCTTTACCGGAGGTGACAATCAGGGCATCATCGGCCTGGAGGTTAAGTATGAGTCTGTGCTTCAGGGGAAAAGTGGCGTCATCCTGACCATGACCGACGCCAGAGGAGTGGAGCTTAAGCAGGAGGGGGAGAGCCGCATCGAGCCGGTGCCGGGGAAGGATCTACAGATCAGCCTGGACGTGAATATCCAGCAGTACGCCCAGCAGCTGGCCTACCAGGTGCTGGAGCAGAAAAATGCCATGGCGGTTTCCATTTTGGTTATGAATCCCCAAAACGGGGAAATCATGGCGATGGTGAACGCCCCGGAATTTGACTTAAACGATCCCTTTACCCTGGATCAGAACTTAAAAAGCGATAGGCTTAAAGAGGAGGCTGCCGCCCGCCCCCAGGCTCTAAGCGATGGAGAACGGCAGGATCTTTTGAATCAGATGTGGAGAAACCGCTGCATCAACGATACCTACGAGCCGGGCTCTACCTTTAAGATTATCACAGCCGCAGCGGGACTGGAGGCCGGGGCGGTGGATTTAGACGACACCTTTTCCTGCCCTGGCTTTCGGATCGTGGAGGACCGAAAAATCCGCTGCCACAAAACCGGAGGCCACGGAACGGAAACCTTCCTTCAGGGAGCTATGAATTCTTGCAATCCGGTGTTCATCGACGTGGGGCAGAGGCTTGGAGTGGACCGGTATTACCAGTATTTTACCCAGTTTCGCCTTAAGGAGAAAACGGGTGTTGACCTTCCGGGTGAGGCGGGGACCATCATGCACCAGAAGGAAAATATGGGGCCTGTGGAGCTGGCCACGGTTTCTTTTGGTCAGTCCTTTCAGATCACCCCCATCCGGCTGGCGGCCACGGTGTCCTCCATTATCAACGGGGGATACGCCGTAACGCCCCACCTGGCCCTGCGGACCATCGGAACGGATGACAGAATCCGGGAATTTTCCTGGCCCAAGGGGGAGCGGGTCCTGTCGGAGGAAACCAGCGCCTCTATGCGCTACATTTTAGAGCAGGTGGTGGAGGAGGGCAGCGGAAAGAAGGCGGCGGTGGCGGGCTTTCGCATCGGGGGCAAGACCGCTACCTCCGAAAAGCTTCCAAGAAGCAGAAAAAAGTACATTTCCTCCTTTATCGGCTTCGCTCCCGCCGACGATCCAAAGGTGCTGGCGCTGATTACCATCGACGAGCCGGAAGGAATTTACTACGGAGGAACCATAGCGGCTCCGGTGATCGGAACGCTGTTTCAGAATATTTTACCTTATATGGGAACCCAGGCCAATCCAACTGGCGGTTGATTATTCATAGAAAAAGACGTATACTATTTACTGTGGCGGTTTTGGCACGCCGCGATTACATAGGAAACTGAGGTGCGTTATGATTCAAGAAACCATACTTGCCATTATTATAGCCTTTGCCATCAGCGCATTGCTGTGCCCCTTTATCATCCCGTTTCTTCACAAGCTGAAATTTGGGCAGCAGGTGCGCTCCGACGGTCCCCAGGCTCATCTTAAAAAGCAGGGAACGCCTACCATGGGCGGGCTGATTATCCTGTTCGGCATTATCATCACCTCCCTGCTTTACATTTCCAGGTATCCGAAGATTATCCCGGTGCTGTTTATGACCGTGGGATTTGGCATCATCGGCTTTCTGGACGACTACATCAAGATTGTGATGAAGCGGTCCGAGGGCTTAAATCCCATTCAGAAGCTGGCGGGACAGTTTATCATAACCGGAATCTTCGCCTGGTATGTGGTGAGAAGCAATGAAGTGGGCACCCAGATGCTGATTCCTTTTACAGGGGGCTTTGAGTCCGGCCTGTATCTGGATCTGGGGATTTTCTTTGTCCCAGCCCTGTTTTTTATCGTTCTAGGAACGGACAACGGAGTGAATTTCACAGACGGTTTAGACGGGCTGTGTACCAGCGTGACCATCCTGGTGGCCACCTTTTTGACCATTGTGGCCATCGGCGAGGATATGGGGATCAGCCCGATCACAGGCGCGGTGGTGGGAAGCCTTTTAGGTTTTTTGCTGTTTAATGTTTACCCGGCGAAGGTGTTTATGGGAGATACCGGTTCCCTGGCACTGGGAGGATTCGTGTCGGCCAGCGTCTTTATGATGCAGATCCCCCTGTTTCTTCCCATCATCGGCTTTATTTATCTGGCGGAGGTGCTGTCGGTGATTATCCAGGTGACGTATTTTAAGAAAACCGGAGGGAAGCGGATCTTCCGCATGGCGCCCATCCACCATCATTTTGAGCTGGGCGGCTGGTCGGAAACCAGGGTGGTGGCAGTATTTGCCATTGTAACGGCGATTTTGTGTCTGGTAGCATATTTGGGGCTGTAGCTGAGAGAACGCATTGAGGAGGATGAACAAATGAACCAAAGTCAGAGGGTACTGGTGGCCGGAAGCGGAAAGAGCGGCCTGGCCGCCGCAAAGCTGATTCTGGACCGGGGCGGCGAGGTGCTGCTTTATGACGGGAACGCCGGTCTGGATGAGGAAGAGATTCGAAAGAAGTTCCCGGAGGGGGCCAAGGTGAGCATTGTCCTGGGCGAGATGAAGCGCAGCGACCTTTTGGGGGTGGAGCTGTGCATCATAAGCCCCGGGATTCCCATGGACAGTCCCTTTGTGGCGGTGGTGGACGACGCCAAGATCCCCATTTTAGGGGAGATCGAGTTGGCCTATCAGTGCGGGGCCGGACGCCTGGCCGCCATTACGGGAACCAATGGCAAGACCACTACCACAGCTCTTACGGGGGAGATCCTGAAGGCACATTATGAAGAGGTGTTTGTGGTGGGCAATATCGGCGAGCCCTATACGGCCAAGGTAGGTGAGATGACGGAGGAGTCCGTAACGGTGGCGGAGATTTCCAGCTTCCAGCTGGAGACGATCATGGATTTCCATCCCCAGGTCAGCGCGATTTTGAATATTACGCCGGACCACTTAAACCGCCACAAAACCATGGAAAATTATATCCGCATCAAGGAGGCCATCACCCTGAATCAGACAGAGGAGGACGCGGTGGTGCTCAACTACGATGATCCCATTCTGCGGGAGTTTGGGGAGCAGGAGGATTTGAAGCCCCAGGTGATCTGGTTTTCCAGCCGTGAGCAGCTGACCGACGGCTTCTGCATGAAGGGCGATTCCATCGTCTACTGCGAGAAGGGGCGGGAGAAGGAGCTTTTGGACGTTCACTCCATGCACCTTTTAGGGCGGCACAATTATGAAAACGTGATGGCCGCCGCCGCCATCGCCTACCGTCTGGGAGTCTCCTTAGAGCAGATCGCCCGGGTGGTGAAGGAGTTTAAGCCGGTGGAGCACAGGATCGAGTTTGTGCGGGAGCGCTGCGGCGTCCGCTATTACAACGATTCCAAGGGCACAAACCCGGACGCCGCCATCCAGGCCTTAAGGGCCATGCCCGGGCCCACCCTTCTCATTGCAGGAGGATACGACAAGGACAGCGCCTACGACGAATGGGTGAAGGAGTTTGAGGGCAAGGTCCGCTACCTGATCCTCATCGGCCAAACCAGGGATAAGATCGCGGCCTGCGCCAAGAAGTACGGCTTTACGGAGATTATGTACGCCGAGGATTTGAAAGAGGCGGTGCAGGTCAGCGCGGTTTACGCTGACGCGGGCGATTACGTGCTGTTAAGCCCGGCCTGCGCCAGCTGGGATATGTTCCCCAACTATGAAGAGCGGGGAAGGATTTTTAAGCAGTGTGTGATGGAACTCTAACCGTTTGAGAGGAGGAGAGGCCATGGCAGGAAAGAGACAGCCTGTTCGGGCGGCCGCCGGGGCGAGGCCCCAGGCGGTGCGCCAGCCAGCCAGACCCCAGGCGGCCCGGTCCTACGCCCCGGCGGAGGATGAAGGCCATGCCCCCAGGGCGAAGCAGAAGAAGGCCCGCCATTTTTATGACTACAGCTTGCTGTTCTGTATTATATTTTTGACGGCCTTCGGGCTGGTGATGATCTACAGCGCTAGCTCTTATTCAGCCCAGCTGGAATATGACGGGGATGCCGCCTACTTTATGATGCGCCAGGCCAAGATCGCTGCGGTTGGCTTTGTGATGATGCTTGTGATTTCCAAGATGGACTATCACTTCTTCGCCCGCTTCGCCCTGCCCGCCTACGGCATGTCCTATGTGCTGATGATCGCCGTCAGCCTGGTGGGAATCGAGGCAAACGGCAAAAAGCGTTGGCTGGGCGTGGGCCCGGTCAGCTTCCAGCCGACGGAGTTTGTGAAGATCGCCCTGATCGTGATGCTGGCGGCGGTGATTGCCGAGATGGGCAGCCGCATTAACCGTTGGAAAAATATGGGCTTTGTGCTGGCGCTGACGGCTCCGGTTGCGGGGCTTGTGGCGATGAACAACCTAAGCTCTGGAATCATTATTTTCGGCATCGCCGTGGCTATGCTTTTTGTGGCCTGCCGGGTGAAGTGGCCTTTCTTCCTGGGAGGGGGAGCCTGTCTGGGAATCCTGTGCTTCGCAGGCCCCATCGGAAAGGCATTCAATGCCATCGGCATTCTCCAGGACTATCAGTACAACCGTATCTTAGCCTGGCTGAACCCGGAGTCTGATCCTACGGACAAGGGATTTCAGGTCCTTCAGGGCCTTTACGCCATAGGCTCCGGCGGTCTGACGGGCCAGGGTCTGGGGGAGAGCATCCAGAAGCTGGGATTTCTGCCGGAGTCCCAGAACGATATGATTTTCGCCATTATCTGCGAGGAACTGGGACTTTTCGGGGCGGTTTCCATTATCCTGATCTTCTTGTTTATGATCTACCGCTTTATGCTGATTGCCTGGAATGCCCCGGATCTTTTCGGAGCCCTTCTGGTGGTGGGGGTGATGGGACACATTTCAATCCAGGTGATTTTGAATATCGCGGTGGTAAGCAACAGCATTCCCAACACGGGAATCACATTGCCCTTTATCAGCTATGGGGGAACCTCCATCCTCTTTTTGATGGTGGAGATGGGAGTGGCATTAAGCGTATCCAACAAGATCCGGCTGGATCAATAGAGGGGGACAGGAACAAAAACAGACGAAAGGCCATATGCTGGAATAAAGAGATCCGGCTGTCAAAACGGCCAAAAGAGGTGTCTGTTTGTCCAGAATCCAGATTCAGGGATTTTATCCCCTTAAAGGACGTGTATCGATTCAAGGTTCAAAAAATGCTGTGCTGCCGATGATGGCTGCGGCGCTGCTCCACCGGGGGATTACGGTCCTGGCCAATGTCCCGTTCATCGAGGATGTGGAGTGCATGAAGGGCATCCTTAAATCCCTGGGCTGCCGCTGCAGACAGAAAGGAGGCGTTTTGGAAATCGACGCCTCCTTTCTGCGTACCTGCGCCATCCCCGATTCCTATGTGAAGAGGATGCGCTCCTCGGTTATCCTGCTGGGAGCCCTTTTGGGGCGGTTAGGAGAGGGAAGCTGCGGTTATCCCGGCGGCTGCCTGATCGGGGCTAGGCCCATTGACCTCCACCTTCAGGTTCTGGAGAGCCTGGGGGCCCAGGTATCCGCCGGCTGCGATGAGGTACAGGTTCGGGGCCGGGGGAAAAGGAAGGCTGTGGGCGGGATGATCCGCCTGCGCTACCCCAGCGTGGGAGCCACGGAGCAGGCACTTTTGGGGGCGGTTCTGGCGGAGGGAACCACGCAGATTTTTGGGGCCGCGAGAGAGCCTGAGATCGCCCAGCTCTGCCGTTTCCTTAAGGGAATGGGGGCCCGGATTGAGGGCTGCGGCACGGACTGCCTGACCATTTGCGGGGTGAAGGAGCTTCACGACAGCTATTTCCCGGTAGAAGGGGACCGGATTGTAGCGGGGACCTATATGGCTGCGGTTATGGCGGCCACTGGCCAGGCGGAGATCCGGGGAGTGAACCTCCCGGCGCTTAAGCTGCCCTGCCGCCTGCTTATGAAGGCGGGGGCCAGGATTGAGAAAGATGAAACAGCGGACGCCCTGCGGATTTCCATGAAAGAGCGGCCCCGGGGACTTGTGATTGAGACGGCTCCCTATCCGGGCTTTCCTACGGATCTGCAGTCGCCCTTTATGGCCTTTTTAGCGGGAGCGAAGGGGGAGAGCCGCATCCGGGAAACCGTATTTGAGGACCGGTTCGCCACGGCCGGAGAGCTGAGAAAGATGGGGGCCCGGATCCGAGTACAGGGGAGAGAGGCAGAAATCAAGGGCGTGTGGCCCCTGATGGGAACAAAGGTTCAGGCAAAGGATCTCAGAGGCGGGGCGGCGCTGGTGGCGGCTGCCCTGGGGGCCGGCGGGGAGACGGTGATTGAAAACTGCGGCTATATTGAACGGGGCTATGAGGATATCTGCCGGGATCTGGCGGCTTTGGGGGCCAGGATCCGCCGGATCTAGAAGAATAGGGAGGTGAAAGCCATGGAGCAGTGGGCGGAAAAAAGAAGAACGGTCTTATGGGCGGGGGCCGCCCTGATTCTGCTGGCCGCGATTTTGGCCGTATCCTTAAGAATTACCACGGTGACCGTCTCCGGCAGCACCCGCTACTCGCCTCAGCAGATGGAGGATTACCTGTTTCAGGATACCTGGGACCGCAATTTCCTGGTGTGCTACCTGAAGGATCATTTTAAACCCCACCGCCAGATTCCCTTTGTGGAGGATTACCGCCTGGTATTCCACGGCCCCTTCCATGTAGAAGTGATCGTATACGAAAAAAGCGTAGTGGGCTATGTGTCCTGCATGAGCAGCTATATGTATTTTGATCGGGACGGCATCATTGTGGAAAGCTCCGGCAGCAGGCTGGAGGGAGTGCCGGAGATCACAGGACTGAAATTTGGCCATCTGATCCTGCACCAGCCGCTTCCGGTGGAGGACCGGAGCGTGTTCCAGGATATTATGAACCTGACCCAGCAGCTTGACCTTCGGCAGCTTCAGGTGGACCGGATTGCATATAATTCGGAAAAAGAAGCCACCCTTTATATTGGTGAGATGGAGGTCAGCTTGGGAAAAGGGGAAAATATCGACAGCAAAATTTCCGTTCTAAGCGACATACTCCGGGATCAGCCCCAGCTGTCCCAGATCCAGGGGATCATTGAGCTGGACCATTACAGCGACGATGGCATCGGCGGAGGAATCACATTTAAAAAGCGCTGAAAAAAAGGTTGATTTTTTCGGAAAAATCCCCTATAGTATTAGGTAGACCAGAAATCAGAAGTCCAGGATGAGCTGGAATACCGGCCCCAGTGACGCGGACCGGCCCCAAGGCAGTGAGGGACAAAAAAGGAGGATATCGTCTTGTTAGAGATTAAGATAAATGAGTCGGAGAACGCCGCCAGGATTATTGTAGTGGGAGTAGGCGGAGCCGGGAACAACGCGGTGAACCGCATGATTGATGAGAATATCGCCGGAGTGGAGTTTATCGGGATCAATACCGATAAGCAGGCCCTGCAGTTCTGCAAGGCTCCCACTGCCATGCAGATCGGCGAGAAGCTGACCAAAGGACTGGGAGCGGGCGCGAGGCCAGACATCGGCGAGAAGGCCGCGGAGGAGAGCTCCGAGGAGATCTCTCAGGCCTTAAAGGGCGCGGATATGGTATTCGTGACCTGCGGCATGGGTGGCGGCACCGGCACCGGCGCGGCTCCCGTGGTTGCCAAGATCGCCAAGGATATGGGGATCCTGACCGTAGGCGTTGTGACCAAGCCTTTCCGCTTTGAGGCCAAGACCCGCATGACCAACGCTTTAAACGGCATCGCCAACTTAAAGGAGAGCGTGGATACCCTAATCGTGATCCCCAACGACCGTCTCCTTGAGATTGTGGACCGCCGCACCACCATGCCGGACGCCTTAAAGAAGGCGGACGAGGTGCTTCAGCAGGCAGTGCAGGGCATCACGGATTTGATTAATGTACCCGGCCTGATCAACCTGGATTTCGCGGATGTACAGACCGTTATGATCGATAAGGGCATCGCCCACATCGGAATCGGACATGCCAAGGGCGACGATAAGGCCTTAGAGGCAGTGAAGCAGGCTGTCTCCAGCCCGCTGCTGGAGACCACCATCGAGGGTGCCAGCCATGTGATTATCAATATTTCCGGCGATATCAGCCTGATCGAGGCCAACGAGGCCGCCAGCTACGTACAGGAGCTGGCAGGCGACGATGCGAATATTATCTTCGGCGCGATGTATGATGAAAACGCGCAGGACGAGGCCACCATCACGGTGATCGCCACCGGACTGGACGAGCACAGCGGCGAGCAGCATATTGAGAAGGCCATGACCGGCTTTGCTAATTACAAGGCAAAGATCCCGACTCCGGCTCCTCAGCCCCAGGCGGCTCCCCATGGAAACCAGGAGGCAGCGGCCACAGCGGGCAACGCCTTCCGCAGCAACCAGAATTTTGGACGGAGCAGCTACACGGCTCCCCAGAGCGGCAGCGGTAGTTATGGACAGGCTTCCCAGCAGCAGAGTCCGAGATACGGCAACTACGGCGGACAGAATTACAACAGCGCCCCCTCAGGCCAGAACAGCGAGCGGCCTTCCGGCCCAGCCTTCCGTCCCACGGCCAATAAGGATCTCTCCATCAACATTCCGGATTTCCTGAAAAACAGAAAATAAGACCAGATCTCACACCCCCGTACAGCTTAGCGGCTGGACGGGGGTTTTTTTGTCGAGCAAAAATACGGTTTGTCCCCCTCCGTTCGACAGCATCTGCGGCTGAGAATGATTATAATAGCGTTCGGAGCGATTCTAAAGGAGGTGGAGCCCTTAAGGCGGAGGAAAGCCGCCTTGGCAGATGACCGATCGCGTATATATTGATCTTATATTTTTGGTGAATGGGGTCATGAACGGTATCGTTCTGGCTGTTTTAAACAAGCTGCTGGAAAAGCGGGCCGGGCTGGGGCGGATCCTCTTTGGAGCCGGGCTTGGCGGGCTGTGGGCCTGCGCTGTGGCCCTTTTTCCCCAGATGCCTGGTTTCGCGCGGATGATCGGCACGGACCTGGCGGCGGCGGTGCTTATGACGGCAGTTGTCTTTCGACCCGCCGGCATAAGGGAACTGGCAGGGGAGCTGGCCGGGCTTTATCTGGTATCCGGCCTGACGGCGGGTGTACTGGCAGCCCTTTACCAGCATACGAGGGCCGGATGGTATATGGAGCTTCTGGCGGCGGGAGAGGGGCGGGCCGCCTTTCCCCTTTTCATCTGGATGCTTATGGCGGCCGCAGGGGGAGTAGGGGCCTGGGGACTGGGGAAGGCGGCGGTCCGGAACCTGAAAAACCGGATTCAGGGCAGACGTTTCTGTCACGTTACCCTGGGCTTTCAGGAAAATACCGTCCGCGTCAGAGGACTCTTGGATACGGGAAACTGCCTGAGAGAGCCCTTTAGCGGCCGTCCGGTCCATGTGGCGGACGCCCAGGTGATGCTTCGCCTCTGTCCACGGGTCAGCCAGGTGGTCTACGTGCCTTTCCGGGCGGTGGGAACGGAAAGAGGACTTTTGCCGGCAGTCTCAATCGACTGGATGGAGGTGGAGCTTGGCGGCGAAAGCCGCCGCTTTAACCATCCCCTGATCGCCGTATCAAAGGAGGATGTGTCTGTCCAGGGCAGCTACCAGATACTGCTTCAGCAGGAACAGTGGGAAGAAATGACCCAGCACACAGGAGGGAAGAAGCATGATGATCAAAGTATCCATACCAAACCGTTTTCAATTAAAAACCATGCCGGGATTTCGGACCGTGCTGATGCCAAAGCAGAGCGAGGTCCACTACATCGGGGGAGCAGATATTCTGCCTGCGCCCCTGGAGGCGACCCAGGAGGCCCAGATGATCGGGCTTTTAGGAGGGGATGAGGACCAGAAGGCCAGGAGTGCCCTGATCGAGCACAATCTCAGACTGGTGGTATACATTGCGAAAAAATTTGACAATACCAGTGTAGGCGTGGAGGATTTGATTTCCATCGGTACCATCGGCCTGATTAAGGCCATCAATACCTTTAAGCCGGATAAGAACATCAAGCTGGCTACATACGCATCCAGGTGCATTGAGAATGAAATCCTGATGTACCTGCGCCGGAACAATAAAACCAGATTGGAGGTGTCCATCGACGAGCCGCTGAATGTGGACTGGGATGGAAATGAACTGCTTTTGTCGGATATTCTGGGAACGGATGAGGATGCGATCTATCATGATATTGAGACGGAAATCGAGAAAAACCTGTTAAACAGCGCTATTGGCCGCTTAAATCCCAGAGAGAGGCGCATCGTGGAGCTGCGCTACGGTCTGGCAGGGGGCGAGGGGACGGAGATGACCCAGAAGGAGGTGGCGGATCTGATGGGGATTTCCCAGTCCTATATATCCAGGCTGGAAAAGAAGATTATGAAGCGCCTGAAAAAGGAGATCATCCGATTTGAGTAAGAAAAGGGGCTGTCCGGAAGTGGACGCCCCTCATTTTTACCCTCAGCCCTTCATCTGGACCATATTGTCCTTGATGCGGAACCTGCCGAAGCTTCTTAAAAAGCTGGATATGCGGCTGAAGCCGTACTGCTTCACGTCAAAGGCGGGATAGGTCTTTTTTAACTCGTCGTGGATGATGCTTAAGTTGTCCACATGTCCCTGGTAGCCCTCTATGATGCGGATGATCTCCTTCTCGATCTCAGACTTGGAGACGGCAGCCCCCTTCTCCTGGACGAAATAGCCCCCGTGGAGCTTTACCACCTGGAAGTCGCTGCCGGTGAGGCTTTCCAAGAAGGTGGAGAGCTTGGAGTAGCCGTAATTGCGCACATCGAAGTCGGAGAAGCGCTTGGTAAGGAAGTTCCCCACCGCAGCCAGGCCCAGAGGCTGGTTTAAGCCGTTGTTCTCAATGAGAAGCTTGGAGATGGCCTTCTGGATTTCATCGATGCTGGTGATGGTCTTCTGGATGGCGTCAATATTGGCCACATCCTCCTTCATGGACACAACGGTGCCCCGGCCCTTCACTGTCTCCACCACCTCCGGCGCATCCTCGGAGGAGATGATCTCTAAGAGCTTAAAGGTATCGCAGGCGGCCCTGAAGGGCTTGGGAGTCTTCTGCTCGCCGATACCCATAACGAACATGCCCGCCTCCCGCAGACGCTGGGCCAGCTTGGTAAAATCGGAATCGCTGGATACCAGGCAGAAGCCGTCCACATTCCCGGAGTAGAGGATATCCATGGCGTCAATGATCA
>CALWQV010000037.1 GCA_944383785.1 uncultured Enterocloster sp.
TTCATCGCTGGCGGAGCAGTTGACGATCACGGAAGCCCCGGCCATGCAGTGGCGGATGCTCGGGGGGCAGGGAACCCACACGTCCTCGCAGATCTCCGCCGCCACCTTAAGCTCCGGCAGGTTCTCGCAGACAAACAGCAGGTTGGTTCCCATGGGAACCAGCTCCCCGTCCCAGCGCTCCATCACCGGGCGCTCGTTGCCCGGGCTGAAATGGCGGGCCTCATAGAACTCCGAGTAATTGGGGATATTCTTCTTTGGCACCAGGCCCAAAAGCCTTCCGTCCTTTAAGGCTGCCGCCACATTGTAGAGCTTGGCGTCCCGATCCCATGGAAGGCCCACAAACACCAGCATATCCTTCCCCCTGGTGGCCTCCTGCACCTTTTTTAAGACCTCCCTGGCCTTTTCCAAAAGGGGGCGCTGCAAAAACAGATCGCCGCAGGTATAGGCGGTCAGGCACAGCTCCGGAAATACCATCAGCTTCGCGCCCTTCTCATACCCTTCACCGATCTCTTTTATAATCTGCTCCCCGTTATATTCCGGGTCCGCTACCCGGATCTTCGGCGTAGCCGCGGCAACCCGGATCAATCCGTCTCTCATATCCATATTCGTGAACCTCCGATTTATCTTCCTTTTGTATGGGAACATTATATACCATAATCATCAAAAAAACAAAGGTAAACGAAAAAAGCCCCGGAAGGTAATATCTCCGAAGCTTTTTCCTGTAAATTTCCTTATTTTACCCGAAAATTTTTCAATACGTCTCTGTTAATATCCAGTCCCGCCCCTGGCGCCTGACTTGGGCTTACAGTCCCATCTTCATTAAAACGAACCGGAGACTGAAAGGCTTCATAAATTTTTTCATCATACTGAGGCGGATAAAATTCCGCAATCGTAGCATTTGGAACCGCGCAATCCAGATGGATATGTACCTGCTGCTGACCATGGGGGCTTAAAACCAGCCCATTGGCGTCTGCCATGCCAGCCACCTTTAAAAATTCCGTCACTCCTCCCATACATGTGGCATCCGGATTTAAAATACTGACTGACTGGCTGTTAATCAAATCGCGGAAGCCGAATCTTGTCATCTCATTTTCGCCTGCTGCAAGAGGAATTTCGCATTTCTCAAAAATTTTCCGATAGCCGTCATAGTCGTCCTGATCAATCGGCTCTTCGAACCAGTAAGGATGATATTCCTCCACCATTTTTGCAAACTCAATGGCTTCAAAAAATTTGTAAGAGCAGTTGGCATCCAGCATCAGTTTTATATCATCCCCAATGGTCTGACGAACCGCTTTTACCCGCTGGGCATCCTCCTTCATAGAGAGCAGGCCGACTTTCATTTTAACTGCCTTAGCCCCCCAGCTTAAGTATTCCTCCATTTCCTCCTGCAGCTCCTTTATTCCCTTATCCTTGGCATAATATCCACCGGCAATATAAAATGGGATTTTCTCTCTGCTGCCGCCTATTAACCGATACAAAGGCAGCCCCGCCACTTTTGCTTTTATATCCCACAAAGCAATATCGATCGCCGATACGGTCCACAAGCTGTTTCCTTTTCTGCCCATAAATTTAGGCACATACGTCTTTCTCCAAAGGCGCTCGTTATTCAGAGGATCTTCCCCGATAATTGCCTTTCCCATCCGCTCCGCGAAGTTGATCTCCCAGCTGCAGCCATATCCGGTGATTCCCTCATCCGTTTCGATCACCAGCAGATTCAATTCATTATCCGTAAATACATGGGTACCATTGGCAATGGGCTTTGCTTTGGGCCATTTGTATTTCTCCGTATATACATTTGTAATCTTCATATTCCAGTCCTCATCCTTTCAGTTTTAAAACGCCGGCATAACCGTCATCGTATACAGTACATAAACTGCCGCGAAAATCAGCGATACCAGCCATCCCTGCTTTACTAAGGATTTAATATCATATCCGCCTGCTCCCATAATCGCCGGAATCGAGCTGGTTGCCATGGGAGTCATAAAAGCAGTCAAAGAGCCTGCGGTAATCAGTATGATTAGACCAGTCGGTTCCGCGCCGATGGCCTGACACGCCAGCAGGCAAATCGGAACAAAAATATTCATAACCGCCTGGTTCTGCATAAACTGAGTCAAAACAAAGGGGATCAGGAAAAATACCGCGCCCAGAACATAGCCATTTTTCACGCCTCCAATGGCATTGGAGATAAACTGCCCGATCAAGTCCCCTGCTCCTGTGGAGGACAGCGCTCCGGCCATCGCCAAGGCGCCCACCAGCATAGCCGCCAAATTAATTGGCAGGGCATTAATCGCCTCTTTCGTTGTCAGTGTACCGCAGATCACAGTAAGCAATGCTCCTGTAAAGCAAACCAGCCATGAAGGAATCCCCAGATTTCCGCCAAAAATAAACAAAACAACAACGCCAAAGAAAATAATTACTCCCGCCCAATCAGCAAAGGGATTTAAAGGCTTCTTTTCCCTTTTTGATACCGTTACAAGTGAAACCGGCACAACCGGTTTTTCAGGAGCAATCTTATATCCCATGGTAAAGGCCCAAAGAGGCACGAGAATCAGGAAAGGCCAGCGCCCAATCAGAAAATCCGTAGCCGCAAAATCAGGGGTAAATCCATAACTTTCCAGAAATCCGTTGTAAATTCCTGTCTGCTGGATCGCCGCTCCAAAAGGCATAATACAGCAGCAGGCTATGCATACCAGACCTACCGGAAACATTACTTTCGAAGCAGATATATTATAATCCTCGCACATCTGCACTACCAATGGCAGGACGATGGAAAAAGCAACTAAAGGGCTGTTTAAAAAGCTTGTCAGAATCTCTGCCAGTATAATATAGCAGAGAAATGTTCTGCGGAAGGAATTTCCTGTCAGCTTTGTCACCCCTGCTGAAAACCGGTCAATCAAGCTTGTTTTGCTCAGGCCGGTTGAAACCACAAACATTGACATCATCATAAGAACATTGGAATTGGCAAAATAGGTCAAAGCATCATTGGGCTCCAGACATCCAAACAATACTAATGCCGCCAGACCTCCCAGTCCCACAACGCCCATTTCCAGTTTATTTGTTCCGTACAAGATAATCGTCAATACAAAAAGTATAATACAAATCGTCATTGTAGACATTCTTCATTCTCCTTTTTTCGTCATTAAAGTATTTCCGCTGCTACTGATCGCAAATGGAGCCGTCCAGATTCAGCCTCGCGCTGACTGCATGGGGCCTAAAGGGGAAGCGCTCTTCTACATCCGGAATTAAATCAATCCCTAATCCCGGTTCTTCCGGAACCATCAAATATCCGTCTTTAAATTCCGGAATATGATCTACCATATCTACCTGCCTAAGCTTTACGCCTGTATTAAGCAGATTATCCGCCGTGGATGCTTTATAGGGATTGGGATATTCCGCAATCGCGATATTTTCCGTAGCCGCCGCAAACTGTAACACTGCGTTCGTTGTAACAGGGCTTAAAGGATTGTGTGGTACCAGGCTGCAATGGTGGGCCTCCGCAAGGGCCGCAATCTTTTTTGCTCCCGTAAACCCGCCGCAGACTGCGATGGAAGCTCTCACATAGCTGCAGGCTCCCCTTTCCAAGAGCATCTGGAAGTCAAAAAAGCTGGTAATCCGCTCCCCGGTAGCAATCGGGATGCTGGTTTTTGCCGCAACCCTTGCCATTTCATCATAGTTATCCGGGCGAATCGGATCTTCCAAAAACATAGGGTTATATGGTTCCAGCTTCCGGCTTAGCTGGACTGCCAGCCCCGGTTCCAACCTGCGATGCATCTCAAGGCACAGGTCAATATCTTCTCCCACTGCTTCCCGTACCTTTGCAACTCTCCGTTCCGCTTTATACAAAAGCTGCGTATTATTATCATGGAATGGAAGATCTCTCGGTTCATCCAGATATGGGTTCAGATGTCCAAGGGCTGTAAATCCTGCCTCTTTCCCCTTAATGGCGTTTTCCACCAGTTCTTCCTCTGTCTGTCCGGCAGTATGGTTATAAACTCTGACCTTATCCCGGCATTTGCCCCCAAGGAGCCGGTAAATCGGCACCTGAAAATATTTCCCGGCAATATCATACAGCGCCACATCAATCGCCGATATGGCTCCCATCACCGCCGCCCCTCTGAAATGTCCGAAACGCTGCATATACTGCCAGTGATGCTCAATGTCCAGCGGATTTTTTCCAATTAGATAATCCCTAAACATATGGATTGCGGCGGCAGAAGCTTCTAAAAGCCCCCAAGCGCCCGCTTCACCGATTCCATAAATTCCCTCATCTGTCAGAATTTTGGCAAAAACGCAGCGATTGGCTTTTACTACTTTTACCTCTGTGATTTTCATTCCCTTTCCTCCTTCAAGCTATGTTCGTTGCTTAATTGATAAATTCAGTATATGGCAATCTTTTTATATTGTAAAATCAATCATTTTGTATATAATAATAGATATATATCTATAGCAATTCAGGAGGAAGAATCGCATGACGCCGGAAAAATTGAACTATCTTCTGGTTCTGGCAGAAGAGCAAAACATGTCCCGCGCCGCAAAACGCCTTTTCATCACCCAGCCAACGCTTACCGCCTGCATTAACCATTTAGAAAAGCAGCTGGGCGTAAAGCTTTTTGACCGCACTCACAATCCGATTCGGCTTACACCCAGCGGAAAGCTTTACCTTCAGGAGATGCAGAAGCTCGTTACAGCAGAGCAGCTTCTAAATGAACGTCTTCGAAAAAGGGAAACTCAGCAGCAGGAACTGAAAATTGGCATCGGGCAAATTCACAGCGAGCTTTGGTGCGCGGATTTAATTCATCTTCTCTTAAAACGCTATCCCTTTTTAAATGTAAAAATTTGGGAAGCGCGGGAATTACAGTCTATGGAGATGTTAAAGAACAATGAAATTGATCTGATGTTCGGACATATCAACCTGGATATTGTCAACTTTCATTTTGAAGAAATGTGCGAGGAAAAGCTAATTTTAATTATTCCGGAAAACTTGATGCCGAAATTGCTTTTAGAACAGGCAGATAAGACAGTTTTAAAAGAAAACAGCCCTGATCATCCCCTCCTGATCCAGCCTGATTTTCTTTCATCCCTTCCAATCATCGAGCCGTCCTCCACTCAGGCTTTATATTTAAATCTCAAGCAGATTATGCAGCAATACCACATCGACCCGGTTCGAACCATCCAAACCGCCAATATGGTGACTGCTGGCTCCATGATTTTAAAAGGATTAGGGTATATGTATTTCAGCCCCTCAATTTTCCCCAGAGTTCATGTAGAAAATCCAAAACGGATTTACTACTGCACCCTTCCGAAGATGATTAACTCCAGAAAATATTACGCCGTATATAAAGATTCCAATCCAAATCTGGAAATCATCCGCTATACGGTCAAGCTCTTAAAAGAAAAGGTTATACCACTCCATCCTACTTGACAAACTCATACCGCGATATTACCATATACCGAAAACAGGAGAACCTAAAAAATGAACGAATTTTCCAGAACCGAAATGCTGATTGGCGCAGAAAATATGAAAAAATTAGCCAAAAGCCGCGTAGCCGTCTTCGGCCTGGGCGGCGTAGGGGGGCAGGCTGCCGAGGCTTTAGCCAGGAGCGGAATCGGGCGTCTCTTCTTAATTGATAACGACACCGTATCCCTGACGAATCTGAACCGTCAAGTAATCGCCCTCCACAGCACCATAGGCCGTCCCAAGGTCCAGGTTATGGAGGAGCGAATCCGGGATATCTGCCCCCAAACTCAGGTCCAAACCTTCCAAACCTTTATTTTGCCGGAGAACCTGGAAGCCATCATGGAGTCCATGGGCCCTGTTGATTTTATCCTGGATGCCATCGATACGGTTTCCGCCAAGCTGGCCCTGGCCCTGTATGCCCAGGAACACGCCATCCCCATAATCGCCGCCATGGGAACCGGAAATAAACTCCACCCGGAGCTGCTTCAGATCTCCGATATCACAAAGACCAGCGTCTGCCCCTTATGCCGTGTCATGCGCCGGGAGCTGAAAGCAAGGGGCATCAAAAAGTTAGCCGTCTGCTGGTCGCCGGAAACGCCCATAAAACCCGCTTCTTTGCCGGAAGGCGACTGCGGGAGAACCCGTTCTACGCCGGGAAGCGTCTCTTTTGTACCGCCGGCCGCGGGGTTGATGATGGCCGGGTATACTGTGCGAAAGCTTTGTGAAATCGTATAAGCCCATCCGCTTTTCTTTCCTTGCGGATTCAGCCGGCAGATGCTACAATAAGCTTAACAATTCAGGGAGAAAGGTCGTGTTGATAGAATGAAAAAAAAGCTTCCCGTAGGTATCGATAGTTTTGAAAAAATCCGCTCTCAGGATTTTTATTATGTAGACAAGACATCCCTGATCCGCGACTTACTCCTTAAATGGGGCGAGGTCAATCTCTTCACCCGCCCCCGGCGTTTCGGCAAATCCTTAAATATGAGCATGCTGAAAGCATTTTTTGAAATCGGCTGCGACAAAACCCTGTTTGAGGGGCTGGAAATCTCCAAGGAATCTCATCTATGCGAAGAATATATGGGTCAATTCCCAGTTATATCCATCAGCTTAAAAGATGTAAGCGGCTCGGATTTTGCCTCGGCCCGCGCGCTTTTCAGCTCGGTGATCGGCAACGAAGCGATGCGCTTCCAATTTTTTCTTGATGACTGTAAATTATCCGAACAAGAGAAGGAGCAATACCGCCAGCTGATCCATGTAGATGCCAGCGGCAAACAAAGCTTCTCCTTATCAGATTCCGTTCTGATGGGAAGCTTAAAGACCTTGTCCGTTCTCCTTGAGAAGCACTATAACAGAAAGGTCATCATCCTGATTGACGAATATGATGTGCCCTTAGCCAAAGCCAGCGAAAATGGATATTACGATGAGATGGTGCTTCTTCTCCGCAATATATTCCAGCAGGCCCTTAAAAGTAACGGCAGCCTTCATTTTGCCGTTATGACGGGATGTTTAAGGGTGGCAAAGGAAAGCATTTTCACCGGGCTTAATAATCCAAAAATTCTTTCCCTTACTTCCGTCCGGTTTGACGAGTATTTTGGGTTTACGGACCGCGAGGTTCGGGACATGCTGGCGTATTATGGCCTGGAAGAAAAATATGAGTCCGTTAAAAGCTGGTATGACGGTTACCGTTTTGGCAATGTGGACGTCTATTGTCCATGGGATGTAATCAATTACTGCGACGAGCTGACAGACGATATTGACACCGAGCCCAAGGACTACTGGTCAAACACCAGTGGAAATGATGTTGTGCGCCATTTCATCGAAAATACGGATATGGGGCCCGCCGAAAACGAGATCGAAGAATTAATCGCCGGGGACGCGGTAACGAAGGTGATCCGGGAGGAACTGACCTATAATCGTCTCTACGATTCTGCCGAAAACCTCTGGAGCGTGCTCCTTATGACCGGTTATCTGACTTATCGCGGAAAGCCGGAGGGAAAAAAGTATCGGCTGGCAATCCCCAATATGGAAATACGGAATATTTTCACGGAGCAAATCATGTCTATGTTCCTGAAAAAAGTCGCAGGCGATGGAGAACATTTCAACGCCTTCTGTGAGGCATTAAAAAATGGTGAAGCGGCAGAAGCGGAAAATCTGTTTATGGATTATTTGAATCAGACGATCAGTATTCGAGATACCTTTGCCCGCAAACCCACAAAGGAAAATTTTTATCACGGCATCCTTCTCGGGATTTTGGGATACAAAAAAGAATGGTCCGTAAAATCGAATCAGGAAGCAGGCGAAGGATACAGCGATATTTCCATTATCATTCCAAGGGAGGGCATCGGTATCCTGATCGAAGTCAAATACGGGGAGAAAGACAAGCTGGACGCCGCCTGTCAGGCAGCGCTCCGGCAGATTCACGAACGCGGATATGAGAAAGAGCTGCTGAATCATGACTGCGGCAGAATTTTGAAATACGGCATCGCCTGTTATAAAAAGCAATGCCGCATTATGCTGGAGGAGCCCTCTACTCCATGGGCTTACGGTAAAAGGACCCGATAAACCGCTCCGTCTGCATCACATTGATAATCACCCGGTTGTCCACCTGACGGATCAGCCGGATCACATCAGAGGTTTCATAGGCGGAAACCACCGTATTGAGCAGATACATCTTCTCCTTGCTATAGCCTCCGGTGGCTTCTACGCAGGATATGCCGTGCTTAAAATGGCTCACATATGCCTCCACCACTTCCGGCCCCAGCTTGGTGGTGATCTGCATGGTCACAAGATCATAGCGGTGATGGAAGGAGGAGATCATACGGGTAGAAATGTATTGGATGACGATGGAGTACCCGGCAGCCATCCACCCAAAAAGCGCGCCGTAGACGCAGTACATCACCGCGTTTCCCATAAATACCCAGGTCCAGATGGATTTGCCTGTGCGGTTTGACACGTAGAGAGCGATGAAATCCGTTCCGCCGGTGGAGGCGTTTCCCTTTAAGGCGATGACCACCGAAGCCCCCAGAAGAACGCCTCCAAAAATCACATTCAAAACCTGATCGTCAAATAAAGGCGCGAAATGACACACCTGCAGAAAGAAGCTGCTCAGCATAACATGCAGCAGGGAAAATATTGTAAAGCGCAGGCTGATCCCCCTGGCGCAAAACAATGCCACCGGGATATTCAAAATCAGCATCACCGCCTGCATGGAGATGGGAACTCCCACCAGTTCCCCTGCCCGCTCGGCCAGCATGGCAAATCCGGTAAAGCCGCCGGATATAATACCTGCGGGCCGCACCAGCGCCTGGATGGCGAAGCTTTGAAGAAGCGCCGAAAGAAATACCGCCCCTGCGGTTCCAAAAAGTCTAGCCGTCCGGTTCTGCGTCAGGGATATCGCCCGCTCCCGCCATGTTTTCTCTTTCATCTGAATCTTCCGCCTTTCTTTTTACTTATTCCACGCCAATCCTTCCCCGGATAGTATGGACCTGACCCCTTCCAAATATTTGCCAAAGCCGTCCATAAAAACAGCACAAGAATGATTTCCCGCCTCCCGGGCATACTAAAAGCCAGAAAATATTTCTGCCTACAGGAGGACGAAATCCATGAATTTCTCCAGAGACATTAAAGACAATATGGATCAGCTTCAATCTCTTTTAAATATCCGGGGCAACTTTGACGTAGTTTACCGGGTGATCCGCCTGGGCGGGCGGGAAGCCTGCCTGTACTTCATCGACGGCCTGACAAAGGACGATACTCTGCTTAAGATCCTTCAGGCCTTCTCTTCCATTAAAGAAGAAGATTTTCCGCCGGACGCCCACAGTTTTTCCAAGCAGTATCTACCCTATGGGGAGATCGGACTTCTCTATGACCAGGATCAGATGATCCTCTCCCTTCTCTCCGGCATCTCCTGTCTCCTGATCGACGGTTACAACGCCTGCCTCACCATCGACTGCCGCACCTACCCGGCCCGCAGCGTCAGCGAACCGGACAAGGACAAGGTCATGCGCGGCTCCAGGGACGGGTTTGTGGAGACTCTGATTTTTAACACAGCCCTCATCCGCCGCAGAATCCGGGATCCCAAGCTGACCATGGAGATCTTAAGCGCCGGCGAAAGCTCCCACACCGATATCGCCCTCTGCTATATGAGCAGCCGTGTGGACCAGGCTCTGTTAAATACCATTAAGGAACGGATTAAGCGTCTGAAGGTAGACGCCCTGACCATGAACCAGGAAAGCCTGGCAGAATGCATCTTCCCACATAAATGGTACAATCCCTTCCCGAAATTTAAATTCTCCGAGCGGCCGGACACCGCGGCGGCCTCCATCCTGGAGGGAAATATCGTGGTGCTGGTGGACACCTCACCCTCAGCCATGATCCTGCCCTCCTCGGTTTTTGACATCATCGAGGAAGCGGACGATTATTACTTTCCTCCTATCACCGGAACCTACCTGCGGCTGACCCGGATGGTGATCTCCACCTTGTCTTTGCTGGTCACCCCCACCTGGCTTCTGCTGATGGAGTATCCATCCCTGATTCCCTCCTGGCTGGAATTCATACAGCTCTCCGACCCTTACAACGTGCCCTTAATCTGGCAGCTATTGATTCTGGAATTCGCCATCGATGGGCTTCGCCTGGCGGCGGTCAACACCCCAAATATGCTGACCACCCCTTTAAGCGTCATCGCCGGCATCGTGCTGGGGGAATACGCAGTGAAATCCGGCTGGTTCAACAGCGAAACCATGCTGTATATGGCTTTTGTCACTATCGCCAACTACTCTCAAGCCAGCTTTGAGCTGGGCTACGCCATGAAATTTATGCGGATCATCATGCTGATTCTCACCGCTCTGTTTGGAATCTGGGGCTACGGAGCCGGGCTGATCCTGACGGTCTGCGCCATTATCTTCAACCGCACCATCGCAGGTAAAAGCTATATCTATCCCTTGATCCCCTTCAGCTGGTCCGAATTGAAGAAACGCTTTTTCCGGGGACGGCTTCCCCATATCATGCAGTAAGCTCTTACATGCCCGCCGCGTAGGGGGCGATCCTGCGGATCACCATGCCGGCGGCAGCTCCTACGGCTACCCCTGCCAGACTGCCTGCAGCCAGCAGTACCGGCAGGTAGGAAAATACGCCCGCCGTCCCGGTGACCCAGGCTGCGGCCAGAAGCTGTCCCACATTGTGGGCCGCACCTCCCGCCACGCTGACTCCGATCACGGAAAAATGTCCGCTCTTCTTTAACAAACACATAACGGTTAAACTTAAAATCCCCCCGCAGAGGCTGTAAAACATCATGGACAGTCCGTTAAAGGTAAGTCCCGCTAAAAGGATGCGGATCAGGCTCACCCCGAAGGCCCCGCCCGCCCCTACCAGATAAAGGGCCGCCATGGAAACAAGATTTGCCAGTCCCAGCTTAACCCCGGGCGCGGGCACGGGAAGGGGCAGCAGGTTCTCAATATAGCTCATAATAAAGGCCAATGCCACCAGCAGGCCGTAAAAAGCCGCTTTCTTGGCCGGAGTTTTCGCCAACTTAACCTTCCCCCTTTCCCAAGCTGTATTTCTGTGCTATCATAAGGCATATGAATTGATAACCCCAAGGAGATTAACGCCTATGGACAGCGAAAAAAAAAGGCTCTTGCGCCCCGGCGATCTCATCCTGTTTTTCGCCCTTTTAATCATCGCCGGCGGACTGCTTCTCTACAGCCGCCTGTTCCAGGACCCGGGCCTGACGGCCCAGATCTCGGTGGACGGCAAGATTGTAAAAAACCTCCCCCTGGATCAGGACGGGGAATTTCCCGTGGAAAATGGCCAGGGAGGCTTTAACCTGCTGACCGTCCGGGACGGGCAGATCTGGTGCAGCCAAGCCACCTGCCCGGATCATTTATGTATGAAGCAGGGCAAAAAACAGATGTCAAACGAAACCATCGTCTGTCTGCCAAACCGGATGGTGGTAACCATCCTGGAAGGCTCTCCCTAATCCTCCAGCAAAAATTCGCTGAGCACGAAATTGCTCACATCCATCCCCCACTCGGTCAGGGCCAGCCTGGTATTCTCACGTTTTAAAAGGCCGCTTGCCGTCAGCTGTCGGATTACATCCCCGTAAACTGTCTCCAGCTTGACCCCAAAGGCGGAGACAAAGTCGATCTCCGAAATCCCGCCGGTCATCCGCAGCCCCAGGAACATAAATTCCTCCATCTTTTCCTGCCTGGTGAGCTGGTGAACCTGGGTATACAGCAGATCCTGCCATCCAGGAGCGGCAAAATCCAGCTTCAGATACCGCTCCATGCTCCGCTCATTGCTGAAGCGGAACCCGGCCAGGTAAGAGGATGAGCCCAGCCCCAGGCCCAGGTAAGGCACCCCGGTCCAGTAGCCTATGTTATGCCGGCATTCATAGCCCGGCTTGGCGTAATTGGAGATTTCATAGCGCCCATACCCCTGTTCCTTTAAAAATCGCCGCGTCAGATGATACATCTGGTTTTCCGTATCCTCATCGGGCAGAGGCGGAAGCTCCTGGCGGCTGATATCCATAGGCTCCTGGATCAGACCCGGCGTATCCGCCGCGTTTGGAAGGGCCTGAGGCTTTTCACGCCCCCTCTTTTTCTTTCCGTAACGCTCCCAGTAGGGCGTCCCCTCTTCGATGATCAGGCTGTAGGAGGAAATGTGCTCCGGCTTTAGCATCGTCACCTTTTTCAGGGTATTCTTCCAGGACTCCATGGTCTGTCCCGGTATGCCGCTCATCAAATCCACGTTGATGTTCTGAAAACCGGCCATGCGGGCGCTCTGAAAGCTCTTTAAAAATTCCTCAAAGGAATGGATGCGGCCCAGATGGCGCAGCTCCCGGTTATCCGCCGACTGAAGGCCGATGCTGAGCCGGTTAAAGCCGGCCTGCCGGTAATACAAAAGCTTTTTTTGCAGCAGCGTCCCCGGATTCACCTCAATGGAAATTTCCCCATCCGGCGCGATGTCAAAGCACTGATACACCGCCTCCATCACCCGGCAGATCGCTTCCGGCTCCAGCACTGAGGGGGTGCCTCCGCCTACAAAAACCGTGACCACCTGATAATCCTCACAGCCTGCGGACACGGCCCGGATCTCCCGGATCAGCTGCCGGATATACGCCTCATGGGTTTCGGAGAGGGCACGGAAGGAAAGAAAATCACAGTAATAGCATTTTCTGGCGCAAAATGGGATATGAATATAAAGCTCCAAAGGAATCTTTTGCTGTCTTGCCATATTTCTCCTACTGATCGTCCAATTTTAACACACTCATGAAGGCTTTCTGCGGAATCTCCACATTTCCGATCTGGCGCATCCGCTTCTTTCCTTCTTTCTGCTTCTCCAGCAGCTTTCTCTTACGGCTGATATCTCCGCCGTAGCACTTGGCCAGTACGTCCTTGCGCACCGCCTTCACCGTCTCCCGGGCGATGATCTTGCCTCCAATGGCCGCCTGGATGGGGATCTCAAACAAGTGTCTGGGGATCTCCTCCTTTAGCTTCTCGCACATCTTCCGGCCTCTCTCGTAAGCGGAATCGGCGTGGACGATAAAGGAAAGGGCGTCCACCTCCTCCTTATTCACCAGAATATCCAGCTTCACCAGCTCGGATCGCTCATAGCCCTTCAGCTCATAGTCAAAGGAGGCGTAGCCACGGGATCTGGACTTTAAGGCGTCGAAAAAGTCGTAAATAATCTCGTTCAGGGGCAGCTCATATTTCAGCATGGCCCTGGTGGTTTCAATGTATTCCATCCCCAGATAATTTCCCCGCCGTTCCTGACACAGGGTCATAATGGGACCTACAAACTCCGTGGTAACCATGATCTCCGCGCTGACGATGGGCTCCTCCATGTAGTCGATCTCCGTGGGGTCCGGCAGGTTGGTGGGATTGGTCAGCTCCATCATCTCCCCGTTCTTCTTGTGAACCCGGTACACCACGCTGGGGGCGGTGGTCACCAGATCCAGGTTATACTCCCGCTCCAGACGTTCCTGAATAATCTCTAGGTGCAGCAGGCCCAAAAAGCCGCAGCGGAAGCCAAAGCCCAAGGCCACGGAAGTCTCCGGCTCATAGAAAAGGGAAGCGTCGTTTAGCTGAAGCTTCTCAAGGGCGTCCCGCAGATCGTTGTACTTGGCCCCGTCGGCGGGATAAAGGCCGCAGTACACCATCGGCGTCACCTTCTTATAGCCCGGCAGAGGCTCGTCGCAGGGATGATCGGCGTCCGTCACCGTATCGCCCACCCGGGTGTCCCGCACATTCTTAATGCTGGCGGTAATATATCCTACCATACCGGCGGACAGCTCCTCGCAGGGAATAAACTGGCCCGCGCCAAAATACCCTACCTCCACCACATCCTCCTGAGCGCCGGTGGCCATCATGCGGACGGTTGTCCCCTTTTTCACCGTGCCCTCCATCACTCTCAGGAAAATAATAACCCCCTTATAGGAATCATAGACGGAGTCAAAAATCAATGCCTTTAAGGGGGCCTCAGGGTCCCCTTCTGGGGCCGGAATCTTATGGACGATGGCCTCCAGCACATCCTCCACATTTAAGCCGGTCTTGGCGGAAATCCTGGGCGCGTCGCTGGCGTCCAGGCCGATCACATCCTCGATCTCCGCCGCCACATGATCCGGGTCCGCGCTCGGCAGATCGATCTTATTAATCACCGGGAACACATCCAGGTCGTGATCCAGGGCCAGGTAAACATTGGCCAGGGTCTGGGCCTCGATGCCCTGGGAGGCGTCCACCACCAGCACCGCACCGTCGCAGGCCGCTAAGCTTCTGGATACCTCATAGTTAAAATCCACATGTCCGGGAGTGTCGATCAAATTGAAAATATATTCATTGCCGTCCTTTGCCTGGTACACCGTCCGCACGGCCTGGGATTTAATGGTGATTCCTCTCTCACGCTCCAGATCCATGTTATCAAGAACCTGGTCCTGCATCTCCCGGCTGGTTAAGAGTCCGGTCTGCTCGATAATCCGGTCCGCCAGGGTGGATTTGCCGTGGTCGATATGGGCAATAATACAAAAGTTACGAATTTTGCTCTGGTCAACTGATGGCATCTTTCTTCCTCATTTCTTTAAAGGTACGACGGCTTTCCCGGGCCGTCCTGAACCTATTTATCATAGCATTTTTTCAACTGCCTTGCAACACCATATCCAAAAGTTGTGCCAAAGGCTCCATGGCGTTTAAAGCTTCCTCATAGGTATTGGTCTGGGCCCCCACCTCCACCAGGGCGGACCGGGGCCTGAAATGGAGGTTGTAGCGCAGTCCTTTCAGGTATATTTTCCTGGTGTAACCCGGAAAATACTCCTGGGCTTTCAGCTGCATTTGGAGGCTGAAGGCCAGGTTATCCTCCCGGTAAGGATTCTCCAGATACTCTACCGGGCCCTCCGGCGTCTGGCTTAAGCCGTTAAAAAACATAATCTGAGCCGTACTCTTTCCATTTACTTCAGAGGCCAGATGAAGGTTTTCGGCCACCCCGTCCCGGTGGATGTCCAATACCACCTGAATGGAAGGATGTTCCGCCAGAATCTGTTCCAGCGCCTCCCCCGCATATGTATAGGCCTTGCTGCGGTCCAGCTTTCCCTCCACCAGATCGTAAACCGCTTCATCGTGATAGACCTCATAGCCCATTTGTGTCAAAAGCTCTGCCAGGCGGCTTCCCACTCCCACCACCGTCTCCCCGGGCCCGGAATCCGCGAAGGCCTCCTGGGAATGGGTATGGTAAATCAGGATCTGCGGCCCCGGTTCCTCCTTTTTCAGGGAGAGATCCCGGCTCAGAAGCCGTTCTGCGTCCATCAGATCCCGTCCCGCCGTAGTGGAGGTATGAACATTATAGAAATTTTTCATCAAAAAATCGTAATCCGCCAGCTGCTCCAGCCGGTAGGTTTTGCTCCCCTCCGGCAGATTCTCCCGGTTCTCTGATACCGCCGCCTCCAAAAAGCCCGAAGGGCTCTCCTGCTCCTTTCCTTCTTCCTCAGTTCTTTCTTCTGTCCCTTCCAGATAATCATGCTCCCGGTAAAAAGCCGAAACCCTTTGATACTGCCGGTAGGAAGGGTCTGGGTCCATCCATTTTTCCCTTTCTCCCTCCTGTAAAAACAGTCCGCCTCCAAGCTCGGAGGCGTTCCAGATTTCTCGGACCATGCGCCGCCCCAGCCCGCATGCGGCCCCCGCCAATAATTCCTTTCCTCCTCCTGCCCATAAAAGGGGGACTGCTTTTACTCCCAGCAGCAGCCCCAGTACAAGACAGGAGGCCCTCATGCCCCTGCGAAGGGTCCCGGCCAAAGTCCCCGCTCTCATTTTCTGTCATCGCCCTCCCGCCAGGCCCCCAGAGGGCCCCGCCCTATTATTAACAGCATATGCGGCAAATGAATCCCAGTTGACACAAACCCGCCCTAAAATACCGCCCGGTGAATCCCCTCCGATATCACGGCGCTCAGCTCCCGGATTCTCTGGTCAATATCCGGCGGCGTTACATACAGCGGTCCAAATTCCGGTTCCAGCAGCTCCCGGATCAGCTGGTACTGCTCCTCCTTCTCCATCTGATCGATCCAAAGGCCGGTTCCCCTGGTTTCCTCTCTCCGGGCCAGGGCCTTCACCAGGGCGGAAAACGTATCGTGGACAATGGCCGCCGCCCCGACTACGGTGGGCACGCCGATGGCCAGAACCGGCACCCCCAGGCTCTCCTTCGTTAAGCTGTTCCTATGGTTTCCCACGCCGGAGCCCGGCTGGATCCCGGTGTCCGTCAGCTGGATGGTGGTACACAGCCGGTGGATGCTGCGGGCCGCCAGGGCATCGATGGCGATCACCAGCGACGGTTTTGTCTCCCGAATAATTCCCTTTAAAATCTCCGCCGTTTCCATGCCGGTCTGGGCCATAACGCCGGGGGCGATGCCGCTGATTTCAGACATCTGTCGTTCCTTTAAAAAATTCTCCCCGTACTGGGACGGCAGATGTCTTGTCACCTTCAGCTCCTTTAGCACCTGGGGCCCCAGCGAATCCGGCGTGACAAAGGCATTTCCCAGGCCCACAGCCAGAATCGCCGGGCGCTTTTCTCCTTTGCACATCCCTTTGATCAGCTTTTGAATCTGTCCAGACAGTTCATCGCAGATACGGCTGCGGCGCTCTTCATCCGCCTTCTCAAGCCCTAAAGCTTCCAGGGTCAAATAGATCCCCTTCGGCTTTCCCATAGCCTGCTCCCCCTTCTCGTCCAAAATCCTCACTTCCGTCAGTCTGACCTCTCCTTCCTGGCGCTCCCACTCCCGCAGGGAAACGCCCCCAATCTCTCCCGCGTCCCCTGGGAAGCTCTCCTTTTCCTCAAGAGCCAGGTCCGTGCGCACCTTAAAGGTTCTCTCTTTCATCCCAAATCCCATCCTTTACTCACTCCTTTTTGAAGGGTTCTATCTTTAAACGCAGCAGTTCAGGACATCCGATCTGAAAACAGGGTCCTGAACTGTTACGATTAGTTTGGGGAAATTGTGGGAAAATTATGTATTTTCTATTGACAATCAGTCCGGAATTCGCTAGAATACAAAGGTATGTTTACATTGAACTGTCCGTGTCCAGGCTTTAATGGAAAACACAAAAAGAATTTACCACAGGAAATGGAGGTGTATTTCATTGGCTAACATTAAATCCGCAAAGAAGAGAATTTTAGTAAACGAGACAAAAGCTGCTAGAAACAAAGCGATCCGGTCTAAGGTAAGAACGATGATCAAGAAAGTGGAGGCTGCTGTTGCTGCCGGGGATAAGGCTGCTGCCCAGGCTGCTCTGCTGGAGGCTACTTCTGAGATCGACAAGGCTGCTACCAAGGGAGTTTACCACAAGAACAATGCTTCCCGGAAAGTATCCCGTCTGTCCAAGGCTGTTAATTCCATCGCTTAATTTGCTAGAGATCGAATATAGAACAACCTGCATTTTTAGACCGCCTGTCCCTTGGTGTGTGGGACAGGCGGTTTTTCTTCTAATCTAGCAACAGTTCAGAACGGCACATCTAATACTCCTTCGTAATCAGAAGCTCCACCGCCAGACGATCCTGAATCCGG
Organism: uncultured Enterocloster sp.; assembly: GCA_944383785.1. GTDB lineage: Bacteria > Bacillota > Clostridia > Lachnospirales > Lachnospiraceae > Enterocloster. The sequence goes on from CALWQV010000037.1 coordinate 17,496, forward strand.
CCGGTTTTCACAGCCTCCTCCGTATCGACGCAGAGGGTCACGTACTCTAAAATCTGTTCCTTTGTAAAGCTTCTGGCCTGAAGCATGATTTTCCCCGCCACATAGGGCGAAAGCTTCAGCCGGGAGGCGATGGTCCCTTTATCCATGCCCTTCCCGGCCAGCTCCTTTACCTGAAGAATCTGGTTAAACTGTCGGGCGATCAGGAACAAAATCCGCATAGGCGGCTCCTTTAAGGTGAGAAGATCTTCGTAAAGGTCCATGGCCTTCCTGACCTGGCGGTTTGAGATGGCAGCGATCATGTCGAAAATCCGGCTGGTTACCTGGGTGGTACAGACGGCCTCCACATCCTCATCCGTAATCACGTCCCGCCCCAGGGTATAGCTGACCAGCTTTTCCAGCTCGGAGAGGATCTGCTCCATATCGTCTCCTGTCTTAGCCAAAAAGCGCTCCATGGTCCGGCCCGTAATCTTTTTCCCATCCTTGGCAAGGATCCCGGCGGCCCAGCGGCCCAGCTGGTTAAAGTCCTGCCGCCCCAGCTCGGCCGCGTATCCGTACTTCTTAACCGCCTTGTAAAGCTTACTGCGCTTATCTGTCTCCGATTCCACAAACAAGAGGCAGGTGCTCTCCGGCATTTGGGGTAGATAATCCGCCATTTCTTCCCCAGCGCTTCCGCCTTTAAACATGCCGCTGTCCTCGATGAGGATCAGACGCTTTTCGGAAAAAAAAGGCATGGTATCCGCCAGAGCGATGATCTCCCGCACGTCCAGGTTTTTACCCTCAAAGTAGTTGTAATTCATCGTATCCCCGCCGGTAACCGCCTCCCGCAGACGGTTCTTATAGCTGTTTCTGAGAAACGCTTCCTCGCCGCTAAGCAGGTAGGCGGGCTTAAAAGTATGTTCTTTTATGTCCTGGTTTAATGTCTGCATCACAGTCCCTCCCTCGTAGTAATATAAATCCCCGGATCGGGGTTCGTCAAGCCATATCCGCTCTTCCCTTCCGCCGCTGCGCTCGGCCGCCCCGAAAAGCCGTTGCGTCATCCATCAGTCTGTGCTAAACTAAACTCATCGGAATTTTAAGCACTCACTTAATGTAAGGAGGACACCCTATGTACGCAGAATTTGACGATACCCTGGTTACCGGAAATGAGATGATCGATTCGCAGCACAGGGAATTGATCGGAAAGATCAACGACCTGCTTCGCAGCTGTGAAGATCACGCTGACCGCAAAGGAGCAGTCCGTATGTTAAATTATCTGGCGGATTATACAGAATTTCATTTCAAAGCCGAGGAACAGCTCCAGGAGGAAATCGGCTATCCCGGTATCAAGGAACACAAGGCAAAGCACGAAGAATTAAGGCGGACCGTATCGGAGCTTCACGAGATGTTAGAGGAACAGGAAGGCCCCACCGATGATTTTGTGGAGATGGTAAACAAGAATGTGACAGAGTGGCTTTATTATCACATTAAAGGTTTTGACCGTTCTGTTGCGGAGTACAAGTTTATCCGGAATAATGAAAAGATGATCTGAGTCTGCCTTAAAAGGCCCGGCGCGGCGGATTGCGTCCGGGCCTTTTGCAGCGGTCACTTAAGCTCGATTTCCAGCAAATCCTCCACTAAAATCTCCTTTCCATCCGCCATCACAAGCTTTTCTTCCGAAAGCTTCCTCACCTTTCCATCCGCCTTCATATAAGCTCCCCCTTCTTTTCTCTGATCCGGCAAAAAATAGGTGACAGCCACTTCCGGCTCCCCTAACAGATGCTCCTTCAGCCACAGGAGGCTCCTGTTAATCCGCTCCATCTCCCCTTCGTCCAGCTGCGGCCGCCCCTTCGTCAGACGGGCACGTTCTTTTACTGCCGCCCCATAGCCGGTCAGGGCCGAAAAGGGGGCGAACTGCGCCGCCCGGTCCGCCATGGACATCGGCGGGTGAACCGCTGAAACATGATGGGGCAGATCCAGCATGTCCGCGTATTTTTGAAATGCCCGCTCTTCCTTTTGCCCGCTCATTTCTATGTCCTCCTTCTTATGCACGATGGCCTCCGATCTGCTGATTCCGCTCCCTGGCAGTGGCTTCTTCCTCCAGGCTCATCCCCTTTAGCACCGCATTCTTCCCGAATTTTTCCTTCATCTGAAGCATGGCCTTCTGAAGCTTTTTCTCTTTTTCCAGCTCCTGATCCTCCCTGCGGCGCTCCTGCTGCCTGGCCTCCCAGTCCCCAAACAGCTCCATCTGCTCCCACTCCCCTTCATCTGCCGCCTGCTCTTCCGGGATAATCCCATCCGCTGCCAGGGTCAAGCGGCGGATAAGAAGATTTCGGTCTACTACCCGCTCATACAGGGTTAAAGCCGCCTCCATCATCTTCCTGGAAGAAGAGACAGGGCGCTCTAAGTGAATCGTGCCATGGCCGTGGCGGGGCACCCTGCGGCCATACCGGTCCAGGGATACCGCCCCCTCATAGTCCCCCTCCTGATCGGATAAATTTCCCATGTCGTACCCTGCTGTCAGCGTCAGCTGGCCCGTCACCTGATTCTTTGCCACCAGATCCATGGCCAGGGAATCCGCCATCTCCTTCACCACCAGCCTTGCCTCCTGCCAGGTATAGGGGCGGCTTAAAACCTGCCCCGCCACCAGGCTGTTGGTTTTCGGGCGGTATGCCTTAATGTCAGCCATGGCGCAGGGTTCCCAGCCCCAGGCGTGGTCGATTAGCAGCTGAGCGTTGACACCGAACATCCGGTACAGCAGATCCTCATTATAGTAATCCCCCGGCTTTCCCAAAGAGCAGCGGGCGATATCCCCCATGGTGTAAAGCCCCGCCGCCTCCAGCTTTTTGGCATATCCCTTTCCCACCCTCCAGAAGTCTGTCAGAGGCCTGTGGGTCCACAATTCCCTCCGGTAGCTTCTTTCGTCCAGCTGAGCGATCCGCACCCCGTTGGCATCCGGAACCGCGTGCTTGGCCCCGATGTCCATTGCCACCTTGCACAAATAAAGGTTGGTGCCAATGCCGGCGACCGCTGTAATTCCCATTGTCTCCTGCACATCCCGGATCATGGCGGAGGCCAGCTGCCGGGCGTTCATTCCATAAAGGGACTGATAGCAGGTGGCGTCGATCATCACCTCGTCAATGGAATACACATGAATGTCCTCAGGCGCAATATATTTCAGATACACCCCGTAAATCTCCGTGCTGTACTTCATATAAAGGGCCATCCTGGGAGTCGCGATCAAGTAAGAAAGCTCTAGGGAGGGATCCTCTTTTAGTGCATTGGCGTCCCAGGAAATGTCACGGAAGCGGCCTCCCGGCGCCTTCTCTTTCCGCTCCAGATTCACCCGCTTCACCTGCTCCATCACCTGAAACAGCCGGGGACGGCCAGAGATACCACAGGTCTTTAAGGAAGGCGAAACCGCCAGACAGATGGTTTTCTCTGTTCGTGTCACATCCGCCACCACCAAATTGGTCGTCATGGGATCCAGGCCCCGCTCCCTGCACTCCACGGATGCGTAAAAGGATTTTAAGTCAATGGCAATGTAGGCCCTTTCCTCTGTCAAAGGATCCCCTCCCTTCTTTTATCAGCAGACGCCGTATTTTCCCCGGACAATCTCCCTTACCTCATCAAAGGTCTTAACCGACGGCTGGGGGCTTTTGTGCTCTCCGATCAGCTTCTCCATCCAGATCATATCGTACCAGCGGCCAAATTTGTAGCCGCACTTATAGAACTGTCCCACCAGCCGGTATCCCAGACGGGCGTGGAACTGGGCACTGTCCCCTGTCAGATACTTGTCCTCCCCTCTAGGATACGCGATACAGGCTTCCATATTCAAAATTCCCTGTTCCCTCAGCGCCTGTTCCAGGGCGGTATGAAGCTTTCTGCCAATCCCCGACCTTTTCCTGTTCTCATCGACGTAAATGGAGGTTTCCACCGCCCAGTCGTAGGCCGCCCGCTCCTTAAAGCTGCTCACATAGGCGTAGCCTAGAATTTTTCCATCCCCCTCCGCCGCCAGGTAAGGAAATTTTCCCAAAACCTTCTGGATTCTTTCCCGGAATTCCTCTGCGGAAGGCGTCTCGTATTCAAATGTAATCGCCGTGTGTTCCACATAGGGCCGGTAAATTCCCAAAAGTTCTTTGGCATCCTCTAAGGTTACGGCCCTGATCCGGATCTCCGGTTTTTCCGTCCTCTCTTTCTCCATCTTCTGTCCTTCCTCCTTCCATATGATTGGCTCTGTCTTGCTATGCCTTTCTATTATATTCTGTTTTCATAGGATCCGCAAGAATCCACCTTCTTAAATAAAATATTTGCAAAAATAAGTTTCATTTATGATTGTGCTGTGATATAATAAACTTTATAAATAGTCTAATTCAGCATTACAAAGGAGATGAAGCCTTGATGAACCTAAAGGAACAGCAGTATGTATACGTCCTGGCTCAGTGCCAGAACTTGACGAAGGCGGCCCAGGCCCTCTATATTTCCCAGCCGGCCTTAAGCATCTATATTAATAACCTGGAAAATTCCCTGGGCGTCAAGCTGTTTGAGCGCATTGGCAAGCGCTTCGTCCTGACCTACGCCGGCGAGCGCTATGTGGAGGCTGCGCAGAAAATGCTGGATCTGAAGGAGGGCTTTGACCGGGACCTCCAGGAGATCACCGGCGAGTACAAAGGCCGCATCCGCATCGGCATCCAGACCCGCCGCTCCGCCTGGTTCCTTCCGCCGGTCATTGCGGCCTATGAGAAGGAATTTCCCAAGATGGATGTGGTGGTGGAGACAGGGGCCATGAATTATCTCCAGGAAAAGCTGCGCAATTTTGAGCTGGACCTGTTTATGTGCAACCGGGCGGATGCCGACCCCGTCACCATGACCACGCGCCTGATCTACAAGGAACAGCTGCTTGTAGCGGTTCCCCCGGACCACCCTATCAACGAGAAGGCGGTTTACGTTCCGGGCAAGCGCTACCGCTATCTGGATCTGTCCTTTCTCCAGGGGGAGACCCTGATTCTCCAGCACTCCAACCAGAGCATCCGCAAGGATACGGACCGGCTGTTAAAGGAGAAGAACGTGGTTCCCGGCCGGATCCGGGAGCTGGAAAGCATCGAAACCGCCATGCAGTTTGTGGCGGAGGGACTGGGCATCGGCTTTAATCGGGAGGGATATACGGTCAACATGACCTATACGAAGCCGGTCAATTATTACGCCATCCTCAGTCAGGAGGAATCCATTGACTTTGTCCTGGCCCACCGGAAGAATCTGCCCATCGATACCCCTACTCAGCGGATGATTGACATGATCCTTCTCAGGGGCCAGCGATATTATCAATAAAATTTATATATACCATAAAAAGCTTTAATAAGTTTATAAAATCATTATAAAATTAATAATAAAATAATTAAATTTCACAAATTGGCTTCCTTGTATTATGATAAAGCTATATTTTTGAGGTTGATTTTTATGGCAAAATCGACAAAGAAAGGTTTTAAGCTGCCGCATACCTTTGTAATCATTATCTTTATCGTATTGGTAGCCACAGCTATGACCTGGATCATCCCCGCCGGCGAATTCGTCCGTTATGAGAACGCATCCGGCAGAACCATTATTGATCCCAATCAGTTCTCTTACATTGATCAGACGCCGGTAAATCCCCTGCTGATTCCGCTGTACATTGTAAACGCTATCTGCAGCCGTATTGACCTGATGCTGGTTATCATGTTCTCCGGCGGCGCATTCAGCCTGATCAGCAAATCCGGCGCTCTGCACTCTGTAGTTGCGAAGATCGCCAAGATTTTCCAGAACCGCCTGTACGTGTTCATTCCCATTATGACCACCGTATTCGCGCTGATCTGCACCACCCAGGGCGTAAACCAGTTTATCGCCTTCGCACCGATTACGGTTATGATCACCATGGCCATGGGCCTGGATTCCATCGTGGGTGCGGCCATCATCCTGCTTGGCGGCTGCGTAGGCTTCTCCACCGGTACCTTAAACCCCAGCACCACCCTGATCGCCCAGGACATCGCGGAACTGGCTCCTTATTCCGGCCTTGGATACAGAGCGGTCTGTTTCGTAATCTTCCTGGCCATCACCAATATCTACCTGGTTCGCTACGCTTTAAAGATCCGCAAGGATCCCACCTTAAGCCCCATGTACGAGATTGACAAGACCAGCGACTTAAAAGAGACTGACCTTGACTCCTTTGGTGCTCTGACCGTCCGCAAGGTGCTGATCGTTGTATCTCTGGTTGCGGCTCTGGCCGCTATGGTATACGGCGGAATCGCTTACGGCTGGGATATGCCGGAGTTAGCGGCCGTATTCATCGGTCTGGCTGTTGTAGTCGGCTTCCTTTCTGGCGAGACTCCTTCTTCCATGTCCGTTATCTTCATCGACGGATGTAAGAAAATGCTGACCGCCGCCCTGATCATCGGACTGGCCACCACCATCGCCAACGTAATGACTGCGGGAAATATCATCGACACCGTTATTTACGCCCTGGCTTCCGTCATGTCCCTGGCGCCTGATTTCCTGATGGCTCCTGTGATGTACCTGGCCAACACCGTGATCAGCTTCATCATCGTATCCGGAAGCGGCATGGCCTCCGCTGTAATCCCCATCACCGCACCTTTAGGCGACCTGCTGGGAATCAGCCGTCAGACCACCGTTCTGGCTTACAACTTCAGCGACGGCTTCTCCAACTACATCCTGCCCCACTCCACCGCTCTGATGGGCATCATCAGCGCCGTAAACATTCCTTACGACCGCTGGATGAAATTCATGTGGAAGCTGTTCTTAATCTGGATGGTAACCTGCTGCATCCTGTGTTCTGTTGCTCAGATGATTAACTATCACTAAAAAGAAAGGATTGGTACACGATGAAAGATTCCTTATTTCAGTATATTGACAGTCAGAAGGAAAATCTCTGCCAGATGGCGGACTTTATCTTCGACCACCCGGAGTATGACGGGAAGGAATATGAAGCTTCCAAGCTTCTCTCCAATTATTTAAGGGACAATGGCTTTGAGGTAGAAATGGGCGTAGGCGGCTATGAGACTGCTTTCCGCGCCGTGTACCAGAACCTTGAGGGCGGCCCCTCCATCGGTATCCTCTGCGAGTACGATGCCCTGGTAGGCTTAGGCCACGGTTGCGGCCACCACATGCAGGGCCCCGCCTGCTTAGGCGCCGCCATGGCCATCAAGGAAACCTGCAAGGATAAGCCCTACCGCCTGGTGGTATACGGAACTCCCGCCGAGGAAACCCAGGGAGCCAAGGCTACCATGATCAAGAACGGATGCTTCCACGACATCGACGTAGCCTTCATGATGCACGGCTCCCCCACCACCTGCACCGATGTGAAATGCCTGGCGGACCAGACATTCAAGGTGGTTTACCACGGCAAGCGGGCTCACGCCGCCCTGGCTCCGGAAAAGGGACGCAGCGCATTTGACGCTATGATGTTCGCCTTCAACGGCGTAGAATTTTTAAGAGAGCATGTGCCGGATGATACCCGTATGCACTACGCTATGACCGAGCTTCCCGGCCCCGCAAATGTAGTTCCCGCCAAGGCGGTAGCCAAGTTCTCTCTCCGCTCCTTCTCCAAGAAGAACCTGGAGGGCGTGGTAGAGCGCTTCTACGACATTGTAAAGGGCGCGGCCTTAATCGCAGGCGTAACCTATGAAGTTGATTTAATTCACGACTTCTACAACAAGATTCCGGTTCTGAAGCTGAACGAGCTTCTGA
>CALWQV010000038.1 GCA_944383785.1 uncultured Enterocloster sp.
GGCCAGAGGTGGAAGTGCAGTAATGTATGGAGCTGACTGGTACTAATCGGTCGAGGGCTTAACCAGAAGGTTTAGGGGAGAATGGATGTTTGGTTCAATGTGTGGTTTTGAGGGTACGTAAAACAATTAAAAACTAGTATTTAAAGGCTGAGATTGGTATTTCAGTCTTTTTTTATTACAATGGCAGTTTAGGCTGCCTGAGATGATTTTAGTGTACAGGAGAGAGGAAAAAATGGATGGAAAAGAAAAAAACTGGAAGAAGTGTGTGATGAGAGAAATAGGGGGGGGGGTACATTCTGCTTCGCGAAAATCTAGTAAATGATTGGCGAAGCTTTTTAACTTCATTTCCACATCTGAAATTCTATTTTGCTTTCATTCTGCTGGTGGTCTATGGGGGCCGCCTGGTCTACGGCAATTTTTTTATCGACAGTGAGATCATGATCATTCGTCCGGAATATATGCGGTATGTGTGGATGGGAAGCAATCGCTTTGGATTGGTTTTGACCAGTCGCCTGTTTGGACTGACGCGCTTGAGCCCATGGATGTCCAATATTCTGATGCTCGTCGCTATGTGGTGCACCATGCTGCTCCTGGCTTTTTCCTCCTATGTTTGGACGGGAAGAAGCAGCCGGTATCGATTCTTTATCCGAATTTTCCCAGTGTTATTTATTACAGCTCCGATTTTTACGGAACAATATTTATTTGTGCTGCAGTCCTTTGAGATTTCCGTTGGAATTTTGGCCGCAGTAATCGCCGCCTGTTTCAGCGATGGTTTCAGCTGTAAAAAGCTGACGTGGGGAGCGTTTGCGGGAATCTTCTTTTTGGTGTGGGCCCTGGGCTCCTATCAGGTTTTGGCTCCATTTTACATTTCTCTGGTATTGCTCGCCTTTCTGCTGCGCTATATTAACGGCGGCGCTGGGCAGGCATTGTCCTATGGACTGAGGCAGGTTGGGTATTTTGCATTGGGAATGGCTGCCTATGGGATGATTGTAATTCTTTGCCGCAGAATCAGCGGGACAGATTCCACTTATATTTCGGATCTGGTTCGGTGGCGGATCGATGGAACAGAAGCGGGTATTAACGCGATAAAGACTACGATGTGGAATGTGCTGACAGGGACAAATGTTTTTTACCGAAAGTATTATGGACCGGCGATGGTTCTATGCGTATGTCAGTGTCTGGGCTATGGATGGATGAAGAAAACAAACATAAGAAATTATGCCTGGTTTCTGCTTGGCGGATTTCTGTTTCTTTTATCGCCTTTTTATATGAATATTTTGACAGGAGCGGTGCAGCCGCTACGGGCGCAGCTGGTATATCCGCTGGTAGCCTCCGTTTTTCTGGTTCATTTGACGGTGCTGCCGGAACTTGGAATTCTGGGAAATGACCGCAAATGCTGGAATTTTCAGCCATATGTTTCACGCCTGCTGGTGCTGGTCTGCGCCTTTTGCGCTATGCGTCAGGGGGCGGATACGATCCAGCTGTTTCAGACTGCCAGGGAAGCCTACCGCAACGATGTTTTAGCGGCAAACCGCATGTATCCGGAAATTTGCCGCATCGCAGACCGGCCGGATATGGAACAGTGCGTTGTGGTTTTTACCGGCGGTATGGATTCTGGTCTTCAGGGCCCTGCGGTTTTGGGGGAATTGGCAGGCCGCTCATTTTTTGATGCGGAGGCCCATACGGCCGGAGGCGTATCTGCGAGAGCGGGGTGCTTGTTTCAGATTCTGGGAATGGATTTGCAGGTACAGCCGGAAAATCTGGAGCAATACCACCAAGCCATTCAGTTTATGAAGGATGCGCCAGATTGGCCGGCTCAGGGAAGTATTCGGAAAATGGGGGATGTGGTTGTGGTTCGCTTATCGGAGTCTTGGATTTGAAATCCTCTTCTCGCAAGAAAATTGTAAATCAATGTAAGGGAATATTACTTGTGCCTTTTGGATATGCTGGTATACTGTGGTAGTAAATGCTAAAATTTGACTGGAGACGGGAGGCAGATGATTGTGACTGGAATATGGAAGAAATCGATACTACTTATGGTAATGCTGGCAATGATGTTTTTGACGGGCAGCTTTTGCTCTCTCGGAGAGGAGACTGCGCAGGCAGTGCAGGCGGCCCCAAGTGAATTTATTCACATTACCAGTGTGCGGATCGAAAATGGAAGTCGCCTGGTGATCAAAGGGCGGCAGGAAGGAAGCTGGTCTGATCCTGCGGTTTATGATAATTATCTTTATCTCTTTGAGATGAAGCCGTATGAGCGGAGCCTGGAGGGCAGAAGCGATTACTGCGGATGGGTGACGAAGGGGGATGAGATTGCCTTTGAGCTTCCATTAAATTATGGAACGGCCCAGGACCGCCTGTATTCCAGCTTTGTGGTGGCGGTTTATGATGGAAGTAAGTATACCATTGTCAGCAATGAGATGTATGTGAATAATCCGGAAACGCTGGCGAAGTATACGGAGGCATATCAGGATGGATTGACTAAGAAGGGGCTGCTGATTCAGAATACGGAGTTTGGCCTGGATGATGCCTTTGATTTGGGCGTGAAGCATGTGATTGTAAATATCCCCTTTAATCATATTCTGGGAACAGGCATCGACTATTCATATGATGGGAAAACCTATCATTTCAGCAGCGACGTGGTGGCAGTTTACGATGATACCATCCGCCGTATGTCGGAGAAGGGACTAATTGTTACCGCGGTTCTTCTAAATGGCTGGAATGACAATACGCCGGAGCTTTTTTATCCCGGCCTGACCCAGCAGCCGGGGGATGTGGCCACTTACTATGGCTTTCATGTGTCGACCCAGGAGGGATATGATACCTTGCGGGCGGTTGCCGCGTTTTTGGCGGACCGGTATGGGACGATCTCTTCCGCTTATGGGAAGGTATCTAACTGGGTGGTTGGCAATGAGATCAACAACCAGCTTTGGAATTATATGGGCCCCATGAGTTTGGAACAGTATATGGATGAATTTGAGCGCGCCTTCCGGGTTTTTTATACTGCGATTAAGAGCACCAGCTCCAACAGCAGGGTGTATTTTTCCACGGACTTTAACTGGGTCAATGATGCGGACGGACAGCTGAAATATAATGCCAAGGATGTGATCGATACATTTAATAATCTGATTATTCCGGGAGGAAATATTGACTGGAATCTGGCCTATCATCCGTATTCGATGCCTATGACGGAGCCGGAGTTTTGGAACGACGAGGAGACGGGATTAATTAGCTCAGAGGTTACTTCTCCGATCATTAATATGATTAATCTGAACGTACTGACGGATTATTTGAGCCAGTCTCGGTTTTGGAATACAAAAGGCCAGGTGCGCTCGGTGATCCTGTCGGAGCAGGGTTTTACTTCTGTCAGCGCCACCAGAGGAAAGGTGGAAGATCTGCAGGCGGCGGCCATCGCTTATGCCTATTATATTGCGGACAGCAATCCCCATGTGGATGCCTTCATTATGAGCCGCCAGGTGGATGCTCCGGTGGAGGTGAATACGTCCTGCAGCTTTGGGTTGTACAGCTGCGATCTGAATCAGCCGAACGACATTGTGCCCACCATGCCAAAGCCTTCCTGGTATGTTTATAAAAATATTGACAACCGCAGGACGACCCTGGAAACCACAGAAAAATATAAAGCTCTGATTGGAATTGAAAAGTGGAGCGATGTGATACCTGATTTCCGATGGAGGAATCTGGAAAACTAAAAACAGAAAAGGGCGGAGAATTTCAAAATTTCTCCTTGACAAATCTCCGCCTTTATTATATAATGCCTTTGTTGCTCATTCAGTGAGATGACATTCCTCGATAGCTCAGTCGGTAGAGCAAACGGCTGTTAACCGTTGGGTCGTAGGTTCGAGTCCTACTCGGGGAGTTTTGGTGGAGCTCCATGGAGACCACTATCAGGCCCCATGGTCAAGCGGTTAAGACATCGCCCTTTCACGGCGGTAACACGAGTTCGAATCTCGTTGGGGTCATCGAGCAGAAGGCTACTTTGCTTTAGCTCGTCGCTGCCGATGTGGCTCAACGGCAGAGCAGCTGATTTGTAATCAGCAGGTTATCGGTTCGAATCCGATCATCGGCTTTACTGAGTATTCAGTAAATCGCATTGCGATAATATAGTTCGGACCTTTAGCTCAGTTGGTTAGAGCAACCGGCTCATAACCGGTCGGTCCTGGGTTCAAGTCCCCGAAGGTCCACTCTTCTGACCAACAAATTGTCAGAACTATATCACAATTTCATATGGCCCGGTGGCTCAGCTGGTTAGAGCGCCGCCCTGTCACGGCGGAGGTCGACGGTTCGAACCCGTTCCGGGTCGCTCCTGTAAAGGAAGGCGAAAGAACGCATTATAGTAATGCGTTCTTTTTGCTTTTTAATCGAAAGAAAAAGTGCAGTTTTAAGTATAATTATGCTTAAAATTGCACTTTTTTGTATATATATTCAAACATAAGTAGGAAAATAAGAGATTTTATTGACAAATAGATGAATAAATAGTATAATTCCAAGAAAAATGACTGTGGTCATAAAAAGGAGGAATCAGTATGGAAACAGCTCAGGAAAGGAAAACGGGGGGTATTTTGGGAACCATTGAGCGGGTTGGAAACAAGCTTCCCCATCCGTTTATCCTGTTCTTGTACATTATTGTTATTCTGGTTGTGGCTTCCGCGATCCTGGCAGGCATGGGGGTTCAAGTGCTCAACCCGACAACCCAGGAAACGGTTTACGTCCAGAGCCTGTTGAGCAGAGACGGCCTGGTATGGCTTCTGGAAAACATGATCGGGAACTTTTCCGGGTTCGCCCCGCTGGGCATGGTTTTGGCTATGCAGATGGCCATCGGACTGGCTGAGTCAGTGGGGCTTTTGTCTACAGTACTGCGCAGAGCGATTTTGGGCGTACCCCTCTGGGCATTGAGCGGAACCGTGATGTTTTTGGGAATCAACGGTAGCATCGCCTCGGAGGCATCGATCATCGTGATTCCGGCCCTTGCAGCCACCGCGTTCCAGGCAGTGGGAAAGCATCCTTTAGCGGGCCTGATTGCTGGGTATGCGGCTACCAATGCCGGCTTTACGGCCAATGTCCTGATTACCGGAACGGACGCCCTGCTGTGCGGCGTGACGGAGGAGGCGGCCCATATTATCGACCCCACGGCCACGGTCAGCGCTGCATCCAACTGGTATTTTATGATCTCTTCTACAATTATCCTTACCTTTGTGGGAACATTTATTAACGATAAGATAATCACGCCCAGACTGGGCCAGTATAAGGGAGGAGAGCAGGAACGGGAGCGGGAGGCCACTGGACAGGAGTGTAAAGGGCTTCGCAATGCCGGAATTTTTACCCTTATCTTTCTGATACTGCTTTTGGCCAGCGTGGTTCCCTCCAACGGAATCCTTAGAGGAGAGGAAGGCTCCCTTTTAAATTCGCCCTTCCTGGCAGGAATCGTTCCGCTGCTGGTTATCTACTTTATTCTGGTGGGAATCGTATACGGAAAAACGGTGGGAACATTAAAGAAGGCAAGCGATGTACCGGTGATCATGGCGCAGTCCCTGACGTCTTTGACCGGATATATCGTTCTGGTATTTGTGATTTCCCAGTTTATCGCCATGTTCAACTATACCAACTTGTCAATGGTGATTGCGGTGAACGGGGCGGCTGCGCTACAGAACGCTGGATTTACGGGAGTTCCTCTCTTAATCGGCATTGTCATCATGTCCGCTGTGGTAGATTTGTTTATGACCAGCGGTACCGCTAAATGGTATATTTTTGCGCCTATTTTTGTGCCGATGCTGATGCTATTGGGATATTCACCCGCCTTTGCTCAGGCGGTGTACCGAATCGGAGACTCCATCGCCAACCCGATTACGCCTATTTATCCCTATCTTCCCATCGTCATCGGCATGGCTCAGAAGTACGATAAGAATACAGGCATGGGAACTATTATCTCTATGATGCTGCCCTACTCTATGGCTTTTTTGGTAGTTTGGATTCTTCAGGCTGTGGCATGGCAAGTGTTCAATCTTCCTCTGGGACCGGATGCAATGGTATTCTGGCCTTAAAATGAGATTGGAAAGGTGAAGGAAAATGAGTGCATATAAAATTTTATGCGGCCTGCTTTACGACGGGATCCTTGATGAATTAAGGCCGAATATGGAAATTCTGGTGTCAGGTGACAAAATCAGGCAGGTGGGCCGGGATGTATCTGCCCCGGCGGATGCCCAGGTGATCGACCTTTCGGACCGGACGGTGACACCGGGAATGATGGATGCCCATGTCCACGCCTCCTTTTTTGATTGGAGGGAAATTGATCGGGACGCCGTATACTACAGCAACAGCATGCGCACTCTTGCGGTGGCGGAGTGCGCCAGAAAGGCTTTGATGGCGGGCTTTACCACGATCCGCCATGTGGGATGGTTTAGGGAGGATAATTCCCTGGACGTCAAAAGGGCCATCGAGATGGGATATATCCAGGGGGCCCGTATGGTGATGGCCCCACATTTTCTCTGCACCCCAGGTAGTCACGGAGATTCTACTCAGAAGTTGGCCAGTAATCCGGCTTTGTCACATTTTCTGGAAGGACAGTATCCCACCATGGGAAGCGGACCGGATTTTTTCCGTGATGCTGTGCGCCATGAGGTGAAGCTGGGAGCGGATTTTATTAAAATTATGGCGACAGGAGGATTTTTTACGCCTAACGATTCGCCGGAGGACGTGCAGCTAGACCGGACGGAGCTGGAAGCTATCATCCATACAGCCAGGGACCTTCATGTACCTGTGACGGCCCATGCCTATACGCCGGAACTGATTACAATCCTGGCGGAGCTGGGGATTAGCGGAATTGAACATGCCTCGCTGATTGATGAAGCGGCATGCCGCCTGCTGGAGGAGAAGGGGATTTATGTGGTACCCACCTTCTGCCCCTATGATGAGATTGTCCTCCTCAACGAGGAGAAGCTGGCCCAGAAGCCGGCGGAGTTTCAGAAGAAGCTTTATTACTACCGGGACCGCTTGGTGGAGAGCAGAAAAATTTTGATGAAAAGTAGCCTGAAGCTGGGATACGGTACAGATTTGGTTACTGGGTACAACAATTATGAATGCGGACGGGAATATTCCGCATGGATGCGCAACGGGATGAGCCCCTTCCGTACACTGAAGGCGGCTACAGCGGTGAACGCTGATATTTTGGGAATCGGGGACCGCACGGGAACCATTGAACCGGGGAAACTGGCAGATCTGGCCGGATGGCGCAGGGATCTGCTGACGGATGACCTGGCGCTGCTGGACTGCTCCTTTGTGATGAAGGAGGGAGTGGTCTATCCGACCATATCGATTATTGGAAAATAAAGGGAGGTACATGGATGTTTGAAAAAGTGTATCTGGAGACAGTAAAAAGGATTTTGAAGGAATGCAGGTATTATCAATCTATAGAGTCTCTCTTTGAAATCGATTTGTGGTCCTTTTTGCCACCAGAGGGCGGACCTTATCGTCAGGAGCTGTCCGCTTTTGTCAGCGCCAGGAAAGGTGCGCTGCTTCACAGCCCGGAAGCGGTGAAGGCCGCCCGGTATTTTCAGGCGGCGGGGGAGGAGGCTGGAAAGGATTACATCGAAAAAGGATTAATCCGCAATTTCCTTGCTCTCTATTCCACCATTGGACAGATTTCAGAGGAAACTATGAAGGCATATAAAATGCTTCAGGCCGAAACCATGGATAGCTGGAAACAGGCCAGAGAGGAGAAAGATTTTTTCCGGTTCGCCCCATACTTGGATCGGGTATTCACCTTGAAAAAGAAAATGGCCTTGGAAATGAATCCGGACCGGGAACCTTTTGAAACGCTGGTATCCGTAACAGACCCGGGAGTTTCGCTAAAGGAGGTAAAACGCCAATTTGGGGTGATGGCGGAGGGGCTGAGAGCTTTGAGAGGCCGTATTGAGGCCAGTGCCATTCAGATTCAGGAAGATATTTTAGACCGGCCTCAGGAGCCGGAACGCATGGCAAAATTTGCCAGGGGACTATGCATGGAGATGGGATACAAGCCTTCCAGGGGGGCGTTTAATGACCGGGTAATCCATGCCTTCAGCTCCTTTGTAGGACCAAAAGACAGCCGCATATCCGCTTACAGAAGCGGTGCGATTTCGCTGATTTTTACATATCTTCATGAGGCGGGCCATGCCATCTATGCAGGAAGCGGTAACAGCCAGGTGGACGAGGCAGGATTATGGGGAGGCCTGGAAGGCGGCGTCCATGAATCTATGTCACGGTTCTACGAGAACATGATGGGGCGCAGCAGAGGATTCTGGAAGTACGTCTATCCCAGATTTCAGAAAGAATTCCTTGACTTTGCCCAGGTTCCATTTGAAGACTTTTACCGGGCTATCCACAAGGTGAAGCCCTCGGCAAGGCGGATTTCCTCCGACGAGGTGACCTATAATCTCCATATTCTAGTGCGATTTGAATTGGAGAGGGAGTGGTTTGCCGGGAACTTAAAAGTAAAGGATATGTGGGATGCCTGGAATGAGAAATACCGATTTTATTTGGGGGTGGAGCCTCAGGATGACCGGGAAGGAATCCTTCAGGATATGCATTGGGCGGGAGATTATATCGGATATTTTCAGAGCTATGCTCTGGGAAATCTGTACGACGGACAGATTCTGGAGCGTATGCTGAAGGATATTCCGGATTTTGAACAGAAGATGGAACAGGGGGAATTTTCCACGGTGAAAGAGTGGCTGGCAGAAAAAATCGGGCAGTATGGAAGAAGTATGGACGAACCCTCCCTGATGGCGCAGGCCACCGGCAGCAGTCTGGATGCCAGACCTTTCCTGCGCTATGTGGAAAAGAAATATGGGGAGATTTATCAGCTGGTTTAAATCCAGTGTAGAAAAGCAGGGCATTAGAAGATTAAAAGGAGCTGCGCAGACGTCTGGTGACCTCTAGGCATTCCTGCTCCAGGTTAAAACCGCCGGCTTTCATACACCACTCATAAAAGGTGCCTCTCAAACAGCGGATCAGAAGTTCTGCCAGATAAATGCAATCCTGGTCCGCTCTGTAGAGACCTTTTTCCTGTCCCTCCTGGATCAGATGAATGATGACCTGGTAAAGCGTCCGGTTAATGTCCATGGCTTCCTGCTCATCAGGCCGCATCTGAAGCTGGTTCTCATAAAGGACTCGGATTAAGTCCAGACCGATTTCCTTCTCAGTGAAAATGCAGGAGCGGGAAATCAAGAAATCCAGTTTTTTCTCTACTGAGTGAAGAACGGACATTTCCTCACACAGGCTGTCGTAATACGCATCGTATTGGCGCATCATCTCTCCTATAATGCTGGATTTAGACTGGAAATAAATGTAGAATGTTCCTTTGGCGGTACCGGCTTTCCGCACAATCTCGTCTACGGATACGTTTTGATACCCTTTTTCTTTAAAGAGAGCAATGGCGCAATTGTAAAGAAGCTGCTTTGTTCTGGCCCCTTTGTTCATTTGGGCATACCTCCCGGAGCATTGTTTCAGCATTTATATTGTAAAATCAAGAAGAGCAGCGCATGGATGGACGTCCTCCTTTTGCGCTGCTTTTTCGATGCTGCGGCTAACAGGACTCGAACCTGCACGGTCGCCCAATGGTACCTAAAACCATCGTGTCTGCCAATTCCACCATAGCCGCTAATTCTGAAACTTTTCTTATCATATCATGGGAGGCGGTTCTTGTCAAAGGAATCTTGAAAAAAGTCATATTATCCGATAATGGACTATATTGAGAAGACAGATGGAAGCGTGCGATTTGCTTCCACTGATTTTTACACAAATTTTACATTAGATTTACTTTCATTTTACTTGACCTTGAAAAACTGATATTTTTCCTTGATTATTTTTGGATAATAGCTTTACGAACGGGAATCGACATGTTACAATGGACGTGCTTATGTAAAGAGAGCGTATAGAACATGTAAAAAATAATGTCAGGAAAGTGGGTAAGTGTAAGGTATGGATTTATCTTTTTCGTTTTTCTGCCAGCAGCTGATTTCGAATCCGGTTCTGCTGGTCACGGTGTTTTTGACGCTGTGCGTGATCTTCGTTAATGGCTGGACGGATGCGCCCAATGCCATTGCCACCTGTGTCTCCACCCGCTCCATGGATGTGGACGCTGCTATCGTGATGGCTGCGATCTGTAACTTTGTGGGCGTGCTGGTGATGACGATGATCAATTCTACGGTTGCCATGACCATTACCAATATGGTAAATTTTGGCGGCCAGAGTTCTCAGGCGCTGATCGCCCTGTGCGCGGCGCTGTTTGCCATTGTGTTCTGGGCTGTTCTGGCCTGGTATTTTGGAATCCCAACAAGTGAAAGTCATGCGCTGATTGCAGGCCTTTCGGGAGCTGCGATCGCCCTTCAGGGGGGAATCGACGGCATCAACCCGGCAGAATGGATCAAGGTAATTTACGGTCTGGGCTTGTCCACGATTCTGGGCTTCTTCAGCGGTTATTTTTCCTGCCGGTTTGTGGCCTGGACCTGCCGCAATGTGGACCGGCGTAAGACAGGAGGCTTTTTTAGAGGCGCTCAGATCGCGGGAGCGGCGGGGATGGCTTTCATGCACGGCGCTCAGGACGGACAGAAATTTATGGGTGTGCTGCTTTTGGGAATCTGCCTGGTGAATGGTACGGAAAATGCCGCAGGTGTGGATCTGCCAATATGGATGATGCTTCTGTGTTCGGTGGTGATGGGAGTGGGAACTTCCGTGGGGGGCAAGAAGATTATCAAGTCCGTAGGTATGGATATGGTGCGCCTGGAGAAATACCAGGGCTTTTCCGCGGACATGGCGGGAGCGGCCTGCCTGCTTCTGTCCTCCGTATTTGGTATTCCGGTGAGTACCACACACACGAAGACCACGGCGATTATGGGCGTGGGCGCGGTGAAGCGTCTCTCCGCGATTAATTTTAAGGTAGTGCAGGATATGGTGCTGACCTGGCTTTTGACCTTCCCGGGCTGCGGTATCATAGGATTCCTGATGGCGAAGCTGTTTATGGTGTTATTTTAAATAAAAAGGAGATTTGAATCATGTCAAAGAAGAGCGACAGTTACTATTTTGAAAATTTTATTCAGTGCGTGGACTGCGGATGTCAGGCAGCCCGTATGCTGGAAGAGAATCTGGCCCACTTTTCCGAAGGGGATCTGGAAGACAGAATCAGAAAGTTTCATGAGATCGAGCATGATGCGGACAAGAAAAAACATGAAATGATGGGGGTTTTGGTAAAAGCCTTTATTACGCCCATTGAGCGGGAGGATATTATCCAGCTGAGTCAGTGCATCGACGAGGTGACGGATAAGATCGAGGACGTTATGATCCGCATTTATATTAATAATGTGAAGAGCATTCGCCCGGAGGCCATTGAGTTTACAAAGATTATCATTCGCTGCTGCGAGACTTTAAAGGAGATTATGCAGGAGTTTGCCGACTTTAAAAAGTCTAAGACTCTTCACGGCCTGATCGTAGAGATTAACGCCCTAGAGGAAGAGGGCGACCGGGTGTACATGGAGATTATGCGCCGGCTTCACAGCGAGGTGAGCGATCCTATGGAGATTATCGCTTGGAGAGAGATTTACAATTATTTGGAAAAATGCTGCGACGCCTGCGAGCATGTGGCGGATGTGGTAGAGAGCGTTATGATGAAGAACACCTGATTATTAAGAAAAAAGTAAAGGGACTGTCGGTTGCATGTTGCGGTAGAATGAATTATAATGTAACTATCGCGACAATATTTGGAAAGGAGATATGCCTTATGAAGAAACAGATTGCAATGATGGCGGCTGCGGCTGTTCTCAGTGTGATGATGGCAATTCCTTCCCTCGCCGGTTCCTGGAAGTATGACAGCAATGGATGGAGATATCAGCGAAGCGCCTCCAAGTATGCCGTTCAGGAATGGGTGACGGTTGATGGAAAGAAGTATTATATGGACTCCAACGGCTTTATGGTAACCGGATGGCAGCAGATTGACGGCCAGTGGTATTATATGGACGATACGGGAGCGATGCAGACCGGATGGCTGAAGGATGGGCTGGACTGGTACTTTTTGTCCCCGGTCACCGGCGCTATGGTGGTGAATACGGTCATCGAAGGCAGACAGATTGACGGGAGCGGCAAGTGGGTTCCGGCGGAAGGACAGACGGAACCGATAGGATCTTCCATGAATTTGACGGAGCCGGTTCTGGTTCAGAACATGGAGGGGCTTCGCAGCAAGGGATACACGATCATCGCTATGGGGCGTACCGCCAGCTACAAGGAAACCTGGTCCAACGCTATGCGTTTTTCCGGAACCGGAAGCTATGTGCGCTTTAATACCAATGGCGAGTATCAGCTTTTGGCGGGAGTATTTTCTCCGTCCACTACCTTTGACAGCGATCTGATGGGCAGGCTTGTTGTAATCGGCGATAATGACCAGGTGCTCTACACCTCCCAGGACATCCATTATAATGAAAAGCCGATTCCTTTTGCGGTGGACGTAACCGGGCAGACGGAGGTAGAGGTTAAGTTCGAGCTGACCATTGATAATCACTGGGATACGCCGGTGCTTTTGATCGATCAGTTGTCTTTATACCGGTAAGGCCATGGAACCGAGACGGCTGATCGAGGTGATGGCTCTTGCGGAGCAGATGAAAAATCAGACCAGGCATTCCTGGACCTCCGGCGGCAGACATGAGAGCGTTGCGGAACACAGCTGGAGGCTGGGAGTGCTGGCTTATTTTGTGAAGGATGAGTTCCCGGAAGCGGACATGGAGCGGGTGATGTTAATGTGCCTGTTCCATGACATAGGGGAAGCTTTTACGGGAGACGTCCCTGCTTTTGAGAAGGATGAGCGCCACGAGAAAGAGGAAGAGCGGCAGGTAAGAAAGTGGATCGGGGAGCTCCCTGAGCCTTACGGGGATGAGCTGTGGGAGCTATTTGAGGAGATGAAGGCTAAGCGGACGTTGGAGGCCAAGATTTATAAGGCTCTGGACCGTTTGGAGGCTTTGATCCAGCACAATGAGGCGGATATTTCCACCTGGCTTCCCCTGGAATATGACCTGCAGCTGACGTATGGGGAGAAGGACGTAAGCTTTTCATCCTATTTGAAGGAGCTGCGGCGCCAGGTAAACTTAGATTCCATTGAGAAGATGAAGCGCGAGTTTAAGAAAAGTGAGAAGGAACCATCGGCCTGAGATATGGGCCGGTGGTCTTTTTAAGAGGAAACGAGGGGGACTATGGAAAAATATCGGGATTCCATCCGGCGCTACGGTTACTGCTTTTTTCTGGGGCCTTTTTTTATGGTGATCGAGGCCTGCGGCGAATTTATTCTGCCCTATTTGAACGCCAATATGATCGACCGGGGCGCGGCCCTGGGAGATATTTCCTATATTCTGCAAAACGGCTTCTACATGCTGCTGACAGCTCTTGTTATGCTGGCGGCCGGCGTGCTGGGGGCCTTTTTTACGATTAAGGGGGCTTCTCATCTGGCGGCGGATGTGCGGGAGAAAGCCTTTGCCCGTATTCAGGAGTTTTCTTTTGCCAATATTGACGCCTTTTCCACAGGTTCTCTGATTACCCGCATCACCAATGACGTGACCCAGATTCAGAATTTCGCTCAGACTCTGTTCCGGGGCTGCTTTCGCAGCCCGGTGATGCTGGTGGGAGCCGTAAGCATGTCCTTTGCCTTAAGCCCTAAGCTGGCGGCGGTGGTCTGCCTGATGATTCCTTTTCTGGCGGCGGCCATTGGGCTCATTATCCGCAGGGCGTCTCCACGGTATACCGATATGCAGAACAGCCTGGACGGGCTGAATAATCGGGTCAATGAAACTATTACCAACGAACGGGTAATTAAGTCCTTTGTGCGGGAGGATTACGAGAAAGAGAAATTTTCCCATATCAATAAACGGCTAATGGAGAAAAGCATCGCCGCCCTAAAGCTGATGATTCTTTTACAGCCCTTGTCGGCCTTGGCCATTAATGTGACCACGCTGGCGGTGGTGTGGATCGCCGGCCGTCAGATCATGGTAGGCGGCATGGAGATCGGGACGCTGACGGCCTTTATTACCTACCTTTCCCAGATTTTGACGGCGCTGAATTTTCTGGCAAATATTGTGCTGCAGGGGGCCAGGGCCGCGGCTTCGGACCGGCGGATTACGGAGATTATGACGGCGCCGCTGGATCTGACGGACCGGGAGGCTGCCTGTCCTGAGAAGCGAGTGGAACGGGGAGAGATCGAGTTTCGCCATGTGAGGATGCGTTATTTTAAAAATAACCGGGAGCAGGTTTTGGAGGAT
Source organism: uncultured Enterocloster sp. (assembly GCA_944383785.1). Classification (GTDB taxonomy): domain Bacteria; phylum Bacillota; class Clostridia; order Lachnospirales; family Lachnospiraceae; genus Enterocloster. The sequence continues at coordinate 14,289 of CALWQV010000038.1, forward strand.
ATTAATCTTCACATTTTCCCCGAACAATTTGTGGGGATTGTGGGCTCCACCGGCAGCGGAAAGAGCACCCTGGTATCCTTGATCTGCCGGCTGTATGACGCCGACCAGGGCCAGGTGCTGGTGGACGGCACGGATGTGCGGGATTATTCCCTTTATCACTTGCGGGAGGGGGCGGCGGTGGTACTGCAGAAGAATACTCTTTTTTCCGGCACCATTGCCGAGAACCTTTGCTGGGGGAATGAAGAGGCCAGCCGTCAGGAGATGGACTGGGCCTGCCGCATCGCCTGCGCCGATGAATTTATCCGGAATTTTCCGGAAGGATATGAGAGGGAGCTGGAGCAGGGCGGAAGCAATCTTTCCGGGGGACAGAGACAGCGGCTGTGCATCGCCAGAGCGCTGTTAAAACGGCCCCGTATTCTGATCCTGGATGATTCTACCAGCGCTGTGGATACGGCCACAGAGTCAAGAATCCGCAGGGCTTTAAAGCGGGAGCTTCCCGGTGTTACCCGTCTTGTGATCGCCCAGAGAGTCAGCTCTGTGATGGAAGCGGATCAGATTGCGGTTATGGAGGAAGGCCGGATCGTGGATGTGGGAAGTCATGAGGAATTGATGGAGCGCTGTCTGCCCTATCAGGAGATTTACCGTTCCCAGAAGGAGGATTGAGGCAAATGGATGAAAAACGGGCGGCGCGCCTTCGGGAAAAATATGCCGCGGGAGCCGTGGGACAGCCGAAGAAGGTGCTGGATGTGGGCCGGGGCGGCGGACGGGCCAGGGCCATGAGCGCTCAGGGAAAGCCGAAGAATCTTTTGGGAACCATGAAGCGGCTGCTGCGGTATCTTGGAAAGGAGCGGGGATTGATCGTGCTGGCCGCTTTTTTTGCGTTGGCTTTTTCTGTGTCCTCGTTGACCGCCTCCTATATGCTGCGCCCCATTATCAACCGCTTTTTGGCCCAGGGGGCGGCGGGCGGGGAGTTAAAGGAGCGCTTTTGGGGGCTGGCACTGGCCTTAGGGGTTCTGGCCGGGGTGTACCTTACATCGGTACTCTGTCAATGGCTTCAGCAGAGGATTATGCTGAGTGTTTCCCAGCGCTCTTTATGCCGCATGCGCCGCGAGCTCTTTGACCACCTTCAGACGCTGCCGGTTTCCTATTTTGATAACCACGGAACAGGCGATATTATGAGCCGCTTTGCCAATGATGTGGATGCGGTGGGGGAGATGCTGAATACCACTTTGATTCAGATGATCTCCGGTTCGGTGACCATTGCGGGAACGGTAGGGCTGATGCTTTATACCAATGTGATTCTGGGAACCATTACCATCCTGTTTACCCCGCTTCTGGCAGCCATCAGCCGCCGGATTATGAAGACCGGGCAGAAGGCATACGCCAGGCAGCAGCGAAACCTGGGAGCCTTAAACGGGTTTGCCCAGGAGACCATTACCGGCCAGAAGGTGGTGAAGGTCTTTAACCATGAAGGGGCGGCGATGGAGGAATTTTCCTATTTGAATAGGGAGCTGATGAAGGCGCAAATCCGGGCACAGTTTCATTCCGGCATCATGGGGCCTATTACCCACCAGGTCTGCAATATGGGCTATGCCGTTACTGCGGGCGTTGGCGCGGCGCTGGTGGTGTTCAAGGGCTTTGATCTGGGAGGATTGACGGTGTCGGTCAATTATACCCGCCAGTTTAACCGGCCCATTAATGAGATTTCCATGCAGATGAACAACGTGTTTTCCGCGCTGGCCGGGGCGGAGCGCGTTTTTCAGGTACTGGATGAAAAGCCCGAGGAGGAGGCGCGGGACGCCATCTGTCCGGAAAGCATACGGGGGCATGTGGTTTTGGACCATGTGAATTTCGGATACCGGCCAGGGCAGACGATTCTCCATGATATTTCCCTGCAGGCGAATCCGGGCCAGAAAATCGCTTTTGTAGGCTCTACCGGAGCGGGAAAGACTACGGTGACCAATCTGCTGTCCCGTTTTTATGAGATCCAGGAGGGGAAAATTGAGATCGATGGGATTCCCATTGAAAAAATCAGGCGGGACTGCCTGCGCAAAAATATTGCCATGGTGCTTCAGGACACCCACCTGTTTACGGGAACAGTAAGGGAAAATATCCGTTATGGAAGACCGGAGGCCACGGACCAGGAGGTGGAGGAGGCGGCAAGGGCAGCCTCGGCCCATTCCTTTATCATCCATCTGGAGCATGGCTACGACACGGTTCTCACCCAGGACGCCGCCAACCTGTCCCAGGGCCAGAGGCAGCTGTTAAATATTGCCAGGGCGGCCCTTTCGCGGGCTCCGATCCTGATCCTGGACGAGGCCACCAGCTCGGTGGACACACGGACGGAGCGGCAGATCCAGGCGGGGATGGATACTCTGATGCAGAATCGCACCACATTTGTGATTGCCCATCGGCTGTCAACGGTGCGCAAGGCGGATCAGATCCTAGTGCTGGAGGGCGGGCGAATCATTCAGCGGGGAACCCATGAGGAGCTGTTAAAGGAGCCTGGAAGGTACGTGGATCTGTACCATGAGATTATTCAGCTGGAATAGAGGCCCGCTTTTTCAGCTTGTTCTGATACATCAAATCGTCTACCTGCTGGAGGATCTGATCCACGTCGCTGTGAGGCGGCTGGCAGTGGAGCACGCCGGTGCTGACCTGGTTAAAGGGGCAGGGAGCGCCTTCATCCCAGCCGGGACATTCTTTCAGCTCGCGGATGACGGACTCCGGAATTACGCCTTCATATACAGCTACAAATTCGTCTCCACCGAAGCGGTAGACGGTTCCGGACGATCCGAAGATCCGGGAGCAGTTTTTTGCGAAATGCTGCAGATAGCGGTCTCCGGTCATATGGCCGTATTTGTCGTTGATCTCTTTAAAGCGATCCAGATCCATAAAGAGGACGGAAAATACCTTTTCCTGATCCAGGGCTGCTTTCAGGTCTTGCCACAGTCTGGAGCGGTTCCCCAGGCGGGTCAAAGGATCCTCCAGAATCTCCCGCTCCAGGCGGTTCATTTTCTGAGTGTCCAGGAGAACACGGTAAAGAATGTAGTAGGACACGTAGATAGTGGCAAGCAAAAACAGGACGGCCAGTATTTGCCCCAGGGAGCCCTCCGCGTAAATAAAGGTGATATGCATGCTGTAGAGCAGCAAAAAGCAGAGGCAGTTGTTGAGAATCAGATATTTGATCCAGTGACGCTGGAATTCTTTGATGTTTTGGAGGATGTAAACGTATTTGGGGAGCGCCAGGGAGTAGAAGCCGTACAGGCTGGCTAGAAACAGCAGGTTTTCCACAGCCATGACAAAGATAAAATTCCCCGGATTCACCAGGTTCGCAATCTGTGACGTAAGCATCAGCACGCCCAGGGTATAGACCCAGGAGGTACATAAAATAATAAACAGGAGGTAGGTGCGCTCCTTGTAGAGAAAACGGATGGGGAGCAGATAGAGAAAGCCGAATATGACAAAACGCCCGTTTCCGCTGTCCAGGGACAGCAGGCGGGAAATGGAAATCCAGGCCCCAAAAAACACGGCGGTAAATCCCAGGTAAAGCAGCATGGTTTTAAGGGCGGAATATTTTCTGTGGGCACAGAAATCAAGGCTCAATAAATTGAAAAAAAGGACTTCGAACATAGGAAGCCACTGAATGATGAGACGGATCATAGCGGTCACCTGTTTCTATTGTTGTCGTTTTCTATACTATATCACAGGAACGGAGAAAAGGAAAGAATAACGGCAGCTCTTGACAAAATTGGAAAAAACAAATATACTAAATATTGTTGTAACAATTTTGTAACATGTTGTAATAGTTCAAAACGGCGCCAGACAGCCGTTTTTGGATGGAAAGGAGAACGCGGTGATCAAGATTCGCAATGCTGCCGCAGCCCTCTGCCTTGGCCTGCTTTTTATGGGAACGGGAACATTTCATGCTCAGGGGGCGCAGTACGGCGCGGAGGTCAAGACCACCACATCCTATGTGGTAAAGATTCTGGCGCCCAGCGTCAAGGTTTATAGAGAAGCAAACGAGCGCTCCGGCGTGCAGTCCCAGGTTAAAAGAGGACAGGTCTGCGAGGCCGCGGGCCAGGCGGAGGACGGATGGGTCCGGCTGGCCTCAGGAGGTTACCTGAAGCTTCAGGGGAATGCCTCTTTGGTGGAGCAGAGCCATGAAACGGTGGATTTATCGGTTAAAAAGCGGCGTGAAACCGTGGAATACGCCCTTCAGTTTGTGGGCGGAAGGTATGTATACGGGGGAACAGACCCCAACGTGGGAGTGGACTGCTCCGGTTTTACCCGCTATGTGATGTCCAAGGCGGCGTCCATTCAGCTGCCCCATTCCTCCGGCGGACAGGCATCCTATGGACAGGAGGTGAGCCGGGAGGAAATGCGCCCGGGCGACCTTATTTTTTATGACAATGGCAGCCGCATCAATCATGTGGCCATGTACATAGGGGACGGCCAGGTGGTTCACGCCTCTACGGAGAAGACGGGGATTAAGACTTCCCCCTGGAATTACCGGGAACCGGCCAAAATTGTCAGTTTGCTGTAACGGGTTGGAGGTTCTAAACTGTTACGAAATATTAAAAAAGTATAAAACGGTTGACGTATGCCCTAATCATGATATAATAAACCTGTAACGAATGTAACAATTATGTAATATATTGAGACAATCTGTCTGAGAAGATTACAGGAGATCGAAACCATGATCAGGAAACTTAACCTTATGCTGAAGCTTGGAGCGGCCGCTTTGATTTTGGGAAGCGCCAGCCCGGTTACGGCTTTTGCTTCCATTGGCCCTGGATTTACCGGCGGAACTTATGTGGCTACCGTGACAGCGGACAGCGTGAATATTAATAAGAGCAGTGACAGCGAAGAGGTGCTGGTGACGGCAGAGGCCGGCGATGAGTATGAGGTTTTGGAGGATCTTGGAAACGGCTGGGCTAAGGTGCGGGTGATGGATACGGAAGGGTATCTTCCGGTATCCGGGAACGCTCAGGTAAGCCAGGTGGACGAGGAGAAGATGGCCCAGGTTCAGCAGGAGGCCCTGACCTCATCCATGAGCTACAAGCGCCAGCAGCTGGTGGAGTACGCCATGCAGTTTTTAGGCGGCCCCTACCGCTATGGAGGGTCAGATCCCCATACGGGGACGGACTGTTCTGGCTTTACCCGCTATGTGATGCTCCACGGGGCGGGAGTGAGCCTGGGACGTTCCTCGGGAAATCAGGCCCAGCAGGGAACTCCCATCAGCGCGGACCAGATGCAGCCGGGCGACCTGCTTTTTTACGGAAGCGGCAGCCGCATCAACCATGTGGGCATGTACATAGGGAACGGGCAGATTATCCACGCCTCCACTGAGGCCACAGGGATCAAGCTGTCGCCGTGGAATTACCGGACTCCGGTAAAGATTACAAATGTGCTGGGATCGGATTTTTAAATAAAGGATAGGGAAACAGCCGGAATAGGGGAGCTATTCCGGCTGTTTCTTAAGGGGAGTATAAATAATTAATAAGGATGAGGAAAGGGGCTAAGGGAAACCGTCTTTCCTCATTTTAGTTATAATACATTTTTCTGGAAAATGCAAGTACAACCGCAAAGAGGGAATAAAGATTCTCGTTTCTGCCATACTAAGGGTGTAACAAAAATAAGCTATCTTTAGGAGGTAAGAAAATGTCCAATAAGAACAATTACAGCAACCGCACGGAAAATTCCGGAAACTGCAAGGATATGGATCAGCAGGACTGCAGACGGAGCAGCAGCCAGAATTCTTCTAAGAACAGCTCCCGAAATAACGCGAAAAGCGATGCGCAGAACAGCTACAGGAACAACAACTGCGACTAAAATCAGGTATCAAAAGGCCGGCCCGTGGCTTTTCGTCCAATGGGCCGGCCTTTTTGCGCGGGAACCTTTTTAGGGCCCGTCTCATATAGTACCAGTATCAGATTGATGTCGGGAGGGGGGCGGAGAATATGGGATTTTCCATGATTTCCCACGGGGAAATGGACCGTCTGCTGGAGAGCGGAAAGACCTTTGCGCTGATTGATCTCAGAGAGAAGGAGGCCTATGCCAGAGAGCGGATTGAAGGCAGCAGGAATATCCCCTTTCAGGAGCTGTGGGAGCGCCAGGGGGAGGTTCCAAGGGACATGCCTGTGGTTTTTTACTGCGACCGGGGCTCAAAGAGCATGGCAGCCTGCCGGGAATTTTCGCGCAGGGGCGTCGTATGCGCCAGTCTGGGAGCCGGGATCCGCAATTACAGGGGAAAATTCATTGACAGAAGGCCGCTTGGAGCTATAGAATAAGAACGTACTGAATACAGGAATCAAAGGAGAAACACAGATGAAATTGATGTTTGCATCCGATATACACGGCTCGGCCTATTACTGCAGGCGGATGCTGGAGCTTTATCAAAAATCCAATGCCAGCCGGCTGATCCTTCTGGGGGATATTCTCTATCACGGCCCCCGGAATGATCTGCCGAAGGATTATGCCCCCAAGGAGGTGATCGCCATGCTGAATCCTCTTAAGGATCAGATTCTGGCGGTGCGGGGAAACTGTGATACTGAGGTGGATCAGATGGTGCTGGAATTCCCGATTCTGGCGGATTACGCCTTTTTGCTGGTTGAGGGACAGGCGATTTACGCCACCCACGGACATATTTTTCATGAAAACCACCTGCCGCCGGTTCAGGATGGGGATGTGCTGATCCACGGCCATACCCACCTTTTGGAGGCTAAGGAGATCCGCACGGAGGATGGACGCCGCATTAAGATCTTGAATCCGGGCTCCGTGTCCATTCCCAAGGGCGGAAATCCGGCTACATACGGAATCCTGGAGGACGGCGTTTTTTCTATTTTGGATCTGGAGAATCGGGAAATCCGGCGGATGGAACTATAGAGAGCGAGGATAAGCGGATTGAAGCGGACATATGAATTGATTGCGCCCTGCCATTTTGGCCTGGAGGCGGTGCTGAAAAAGGAAATTCTGGATTTGGGCTACGAGATTTCCCTGGTGGAGGACGGACGGGTTACGTTTATCGGAGACGATGAGGCGATTTGCAGGGCGAACGTATTTCTGCGCACGGCGGAGCGTATTTTGTTAAAGGCGGGGAGCTTTGAGGCCAGGACCTTTGACGAGCTGTTTGAGGGGACGAAGAAGATTGCCTGGGAGGAATTAATCCCGGTGGATGGGAAGTTCTGGGTGGCGAAGGCCTCCTCCATCAAGAGCAAGCTGTTCAGCCCTTCGGATATTCAGTCGATTATGAAAAAGGCGATGGTGGAGCGTCTAAAGAGCCATTACGGGGTTTCCTGGTTTGCGGAAACGGGGGCCTCCTACCCGCTGCGGGTATTTCTCTATAAGGACGTGGTCACCATCGGCATCGATACCAGCGGCGAATCCCTCCACAAAAGGGGATACCGCACCTACACCAGCAAAGCGCCCATTACGGAGACGCTGGCGGCGGCATTGATTCTGCTGACGCCCTGGCGGGGCGACCGGATTCTGGTGGACCCCTTCTGCGGCAGCGGAACCTTTCCCATCGAAGCGGCTATGATGGCGGCGGACATCGCGCCGGGCATGAACCGCAGCTTTCTGGCGGAAGGGTGGAAGAATCTGATTTCAAGGAGATGCTGGTACGAGGCGGCGGATGAAGCTTCGGAGCTGGTGAATCCGGATGTGAAGACGGATATCCAGGGCTATGATATTGACGGGGATATTGTGAAGGCAGCCAGGGCAAATGCCAGGCAGGCGGGGGTGGAGCAGCTGATCCATTTCCAGCAGAGGCCTTTAAGCGCCCTGAGCCATCCGAAAAAATATGGCTTTATCATTTCCAATCCACCCTACGGGGAGCGCATCGAGGAAAAGAAGAATCTGCCGGCCCTGTATCAGGAGATCGGGGAGCGCTTCCGGGCTCTGGACGCTTGGTCCATGTATCTGATTACCTCCTATGAGGAGGCGGAGCGCTATATTGGGCGGAAGGCGGATAAGAACCGCAAGATTTATAACGGTATGCTGAAAACCTATTTTTATCAGTATATGGGTCCTAAGCCTCCGAAACGGGGGCGGGAGCAGCAGGAAGGGTGAGAAGAGGCGGCGTGAGAAAGAGCGGATGGTTGGGAGCCGCGGCGCTGTGTATGGCCGCGGCGGCTTTGTGCGGCCTTCTCTGGAGGGGGAAGCCTCCGGCAGAGGAAGGGGAGCAGCCGCCGGAGGCTCCGAAGGCTGAGGCTGCTTGGGTTCCCTTTAGTTGGGGAAAGGAGCCGCTGCCCGAATCCTATGACAGCCGGCTGTTTGGCCGCGCCCCCCAGGTGAGGGATCAGGGTTCTTTTGGAACCTGCTGGGCTTTCGCCTCCCTGGCGGCTTTGGAGTCTTCTCTGCTGCCTCAGGAGGAGGCCGAATTTTCGGTGGATCATATGAGCCTTCAGAACAGCTTTAATCTTTCCCAGGACCAGGGCGGGGAGTACAGCATGTCCATGGCGTACCTGCTGGCCTGGCAGGGACCGGTGCTTGAGTCTGAGGATCCTTATGGAGACGGCCTTTCGCCTGAGGGCCTTTCCGCCTGCAAGCATGTACAGGAGATTCAGATTCTTCCCTCGAAGGATTATGAGGCGATCAAGCGGGCGGTTTACGAGAAGGGAGGCGTCCAAAGCTCCCTCTATACGGATTTAACACAGCTGGGGCAGGATTCCCGCTTTTACAATGCCGATACCAATGCCTACTGCTACGACGGGCCTGAAAAGGCCAATCATGATTCTGTGATTGTGGGGTGGGATGATCATTTTCCCAAGGAAAATTTCAGGGAAATGCCTGAGGGAGACGGCGCTTTTCTCTGCATGAACAGCTGGGGCCGGGAATTTGGGGATCAGGGGTATTTTTACGTCTCCTACTATGATTCCAATATTGGTGTCAGCAATATTTCCTACACCGGAATCTGGCCCTTCGACCACTATGACCAGATCTATCAGACGGATTTGTGCGGCTGGATGGGACAGATTGGGTACGGCCAGGAGACGGTATGGTTCGCGAATGTTTATCAGGCACAGACCGAGGAAAAGCTGGAGGCGGCCGGATTTTACGCTACTATGGAGAATACCTCCTACGAGATTTATGTGGCGGACCGCCTGGAGGGGGAAGGGAGCAAAGGCTTGTCAGAGGCTTCTTTGGCGGCCTCAGGACAGCTTCGCTACAGCGGGTTTTACACGGTTCCACTGGAAGAGGGGATACAGCTGACGGCAGGGGAGCGTTTCGCGGTGATTGTGCGGATTACGACTCCGGGGGCGGTTCACCCGGCGGCTATCGAATACGATGGCGGGAGCGGCGTTGCCCATGTGGATCTTTCGGACGGTGAAGGGTATTTGAGCAGCGACGGCCAGAGCTGGGAGCGGGTTGAGGAGACGATGAATTGCAATCTCTGTCTGAAGGAGTACACCTCCTTGGCGTCGGAGTTTGAGTAGAAAGGGATGGAAAAACGATGGAGCACAGGATTATTTTTGCTACGGGAAATGAAGGGAAAATGAGGGAAATCCGGGAGATTTTAAAGGAACTGGAAGTGCCGGTTCTGTCTATGAAGGAGGCCGGAGTTTCACTTGATATTGAGGAAGATGGAAAGACATTCCGGGAGAATGCCGAGATTAAGGCCAGGGCGGTGTGGGAGAAGACCGGCGGGATTGTGCTGGCGGATGATTCCGGCCTGGAAGTGGATTTTTTAGGGGGAGAACCGGGGGTGTATTCCGCCCGCTATATGGGGGAGGATACTTCCTATGAGATCAAAAACAGAGAGATTATCCGCCGTCTTGAGGGAGTTAATGGACCGGAACGCAGCGCCCGGTTTGTCTGCGTGATCGCGGCGGTTCTGCCGGACGGGCGGATTTTGGAGGCAGAGGGGACGATGGAAGGTCAGATCGCCATGGAACCGGCGGGAACGGGCGGATTTGGCTACGACCCGATTCTTTATCTGCCGGAATACGGAAAAACAGGCGCGCAGCTGTCCATGGAAGAGAAGAATGAGATCAGCCACCGGGGCAAGGCCCTAAGGGCCATTAAAGGGGAACTGGCCGGATGGCTGGAAAGGGAGCGAGTATGAAAATATTAATTGTCAGCGACACACACCGGAGAAATGAAAATTTGAAAATGGTGCTGGAGCGCAGCGGCCCGTTGGATCTTTTGATCCACTTAGGGGACGGAGAGGGCAGCGAGACCCTGATCGCCTCCTGGGTGAATCCGGGATGCCGGACGGAATTTGTGCTGGGAAATAATGACTTTTTCTCGAATCTGGAGCGGGAGAAGGAGATTATGATCGGTTCCTACCGGACGCTTTTGACACATGGCCATTATTACAGCGTGTCTCTGGGGCCGGAGCGGCTGATTAAGGAGGCCAGAGCGGCGGGATTTGATATTGTTATGTTCGGGCACACCCATCGTCCTGTTTTGGAGGTAAACCGCAGGCCGGGGGAGAAGGATTTGATCGTGCTCAATCCAGGCAGCCTTTCCTACCCGAGACAGGAGGGGCATAAGCCTTCTTACATATGGATGGAGATCGATTCAGAGGGAAAAGCCCACTTTGCGGTGAACTATCTGTAAAAAAATTAAAATACTTGTTGACAAACCTGTACTGAATAGTATATAATAACTTTCGCGTTGTGAGACGGTTGTTCTCGCAAGAAGCAAAAAGCAGTGATGTGCAGGTGTAGTTCAATGGTAGAACACTAGCCTTCCAAGCTAGATACGTGGGTTCGATTCCCATCACCTGCTTTCCG
>CALWQV010000039.1 GCA_944383785.1 uncultured Enterocloster sp.
GACTCACGGTATCATGATTCCGGATTTCCGGTATCCGTTCCTTCGGAACAGGGGTACATTTTCACCGTAATATACACAATCCCCTGACGGAGCCAGGTAAATGCCCGGTATTTTTGGCAAATGTTACTTTTGAGCCGGGCTGCCGCAACAACTGGCATATCCACCATGCAAAATCCGGAGACGGTCAGATCCTCATCTGCACCGAAGGGGAAGGCTGCAGCAGAAGTTCCAGGGGAGGAGACTTCCAATGAGTGGCTGGAGGCTGTAGATGATCAACCTATAATGGGCTTGAGTAAGAACAACTGAGAGCGGGAGTGAGTGTGCAGTATACAAAATTAGGGAATTCAGATCTTAAGGTATCCCGCATCTGTATGGGATGTATGGTTTTGGAGATCCAAATAACGGCCAGCACAGCTGGACTCTGGACGGGGAACACTTCAAAACGTCTGGAAGAGGACAGCTACGCCAGGCTTAAGTACGATGCCACGGCCAGACAGGACGCGGTTATCATTAACCGGGTGGCGGAGTTGGCAGAGAAGAGGGGCGTATCCATGACAGAGATTTCCCTGGCATGGCTGCTGACGAAGGTGAGGGCTTCTGTGGTTGGCACGACCAAGCTGCATCACATCGAAGGAGCGGCCAAAGCTGCGGAGCTTGCGCTGACAGCGGATGAGATTAATGATTTGGAAGAGCCATATGTTCCCCACAAGCTGATGGGCGTGATGGCCAAGAATACCCCTCGAGCCGCCAAGGAACAGCACGTCAGGAGTACTGGCAGCCAAAAGATCCAGGGCCGGCAGTAGATTCTTAGCGTACAGCCGCCAGAATCCGCTGATAAAAGACCTTGGCCGCAGGCGAAAATGTCTGGTGTTTTTTCGTGACGATATAGAGATCCAGAGACAGCTCTGGGACAATGGGGCGGAAGGTAAGATTCCGCCCCATTGTATTAACGAGGCGGTCCAGGCAGAGGGCGTAGCCCACGCCGTGCTCTACCAGGAAGGTGGCGTTGTAGATTAGGTTGTAGGTTGCTACCACGTTAAAAATGGAGTAGTCGGAGCCAAACCAGTCCAAATCCTGGTGGCCGTAAAAGGTCTGATCCGCCAGAATGATGGGAAGGCTTTTCAGCTGATCAATATTGACTGCCTCCTGGGAAGCCAGGGGGCAGTTTTTTGGCATCAGAAGGCCATAGACATCCTTTTCGTGGATGTTCAGGTAATCATACTGTTCACGGCGGATGGGGCCAAGAAGCAGGCCCATGTCGCATAAGCCCTTGTCGATGCGCTCTATCACCGCATCCGCGTCCCCGCTGTAGGTGTGAAGCTTTACGTCCGGATACTGCCAGTGGAATTCCTCGATTATACCCGCGATCACATCCATAGCCGCCGTTTCCCCGCAGCCGAGAAAGACATCCCCACTTAAGGTTCCGGCTTTTGCCTGGAGCGCGGCCTCCGTGCTTTCCATCAGATTTAGAATCTCCCTGGCCCGGTTGCGCAGAAAAATGCCGTCCTCTGTCAGGGTGATGCTGCGTTTGCCCCGGACAAACAGCTGCTTTCCCAGCTGCTTCTCCAAATCCATCATTTGCTTGGACAAGGTGGACTGGGTGATAAAAAGGCTCCGGGCGGCCTTGGTGATATTCTGCTCCCTGGCAACAGCCAGGAAATAGCGGAGAAGTCTGGTTTCGATCATAGATGGGGCCTCCTTTGAGAGTATCCTAGCATTTTGGAAGGAGGATGTAAAGAGGGGAAGCCGGTGTTTCCGCAAAACCGTTTTCATAAAAATCTTGACTATATTCTGATCGATTTTAACAGGGCAGGGGATGAGATTAAAGATTTGTTTCTGCATTATTTAAATGATCTTGACCGTTTTTTTATGTATTTGTCCAACTATTATAATGTAAAATTACATCGGAGGAATTCACTGATTATTTTTGACTGCGTCAATATATGATTGTGGGAGGAATGCCCCAGGCGGTAAAAGAATATGCTGAAAGTCGGGATTTTGACCGGGTTGACCAGGTGAAGCGTGATATTTTAAACCTTTACCGGGCGGATATCGCAAAACATGCCCAGGGATATGAAATGAAAGTAGCCAGCATTTTTGATGAAATTCCTGCCCAGTTGCAGAAGCATGAAAAGAAGTTTAAGCTGTCCTCTTTGAGAAAATTTGTCCGCAAATATGGGGAACAAACACTCCATACGCGATTCATCCAGGGAATTTCAAAGAGGAAGAAGGGATCGTCTATCTTCCGGTTTATATGACGGGACTGCTGTAGTTTTTTTACCAGATCCGCCGCGAGCTGCTGTCATCATTTTCATTCTTAAAAACGATAGTAAACCATGAATAACAGCTATTTGTAATTTCACAATTTCCGTCCTATAATCATACAAGAGCCAGAGAATGAAAATGTTCAGTGATAAAAGAGAGGAATGAGAGTCATATGCTGATCGAAAACAGAACCTTTGACGAAGAGAGAGCCCTTTATGGGAGTCATGGGGTGATTGCCAGGAGCTGTAACTTTGATGGGCCTGCGGACGGGGAGAGCGCCTTTAAGGAGTCCTCGGATATTGAAGCGGACCGCTGCTTTTTTAACCTGCGCTATCCTTTCTGGCATGATAACGGACTAAAAATTTCCAATTCTGAAATGACGGATAAATGCCGGGCTGCCCTCTGGTATTCCCAGGGGATTGAAATTACAAATACAAAAATGCACGGCATTAAGGCCCTGCGGGAGTGTTCTGACGTAACGGTCCGTGACTGTGATATTATCTCCCCGGAATTTGGCTGGTCAGTGAACAAGATCCGCATGGAAAATAGCACTGCCCAGAGCGAATATTTCATGATGCGTTCCCGCAAGCTGACTTTTAAGAACGTGGTATTTAGAGGAAAATATTCCTTCCAGTACATTGAAAACGGGGTTTTTGACAACTGCACCTTTGACACAAAGGATGCTTTTTGGCATGGGAAAAACGTAGTAATCCGCAACAGCACCGTAAAGGGCGAATATCTGGCCTGGTACTCGGAGGGCCTGACTTTTGAGAACTGCCGCATCATCGGTACCCAGCCTTTCTGCTACTGTAAAAATTTGCGTCTGATCAACTGCGAGCTGATTGACGCGGATCTGTGCTTTGAAAAATCCGATGTCCAGGCCCAGATCACCACTCCGGTGGTCAGCATCAAGAACCCCAGATCCGGAAAGATTTTTGTACCCGCAGTAGGCCAGATTATCCGGGACGATGAGGAGTCCGAAGGCGAGATTATTCTGGACAAAGCTTCTTTGGGACAGGATGCGCTAAAGGATCAGGAGCCCCGGCAGGTGTGCGCGTAAAGGGGGCAGGATCATGCTGAATATGGAAGTCAATGGGACGAAGATTCAGATCGAGCTTTGCGACAACAGTTCCGCCAGGGCAGTTGAGGGGCTGTTAAAGGACGGCCCATTGACCATTGATATGATGGATTACGCCCATATGGAAAAATTCGGAAGGTTAAAACAGAATCTTCCCACCAATGACGAATATATTACCACAAAGGCGGGGGATGTGATTCTTTCTGAAGGGAATCTGCTGGTGCTCTATTACGCGCCCAATACCTGGACTTTCACCCGGCTGGGACGGGTAAAAAATCTGTCGGAGCCGGAGCTAAAAAAGGCGCTGGGAAAGGGAAATATCAGGGCGGTTTTCAGCATGGGCGAAAGACAAAAAAGCAGGATGGATTACAGGAAACAAGAGAATTGTGAATGAGGAGGAATGAAGGATGAATTACCGCGAAACAGATCCGGAGTTTATGGAGCGCTTTGAGCATTTTGCCTTTGAGGAAGTGCCAAATGAGGAAGGACAGCAGCTTCCGGCTCCTACCCGCTGGCTGGCAATACTAGCTTCCCTTACGGGATGTCAGGGAATCGACGCTTTTCGGGAGATTCTTCCGAAAGCCCTTGAGGAGGGTCTTGCACCCGAGGCGGTGAAGGAGATGGTCTACCAGTCGGTGGATTATCTGGGAATGGGCAGAATGTGGCCTTTTTTAAAGGCGGTCAACGAGATTTTTGAAGAGAGGAAGATCCCTCTTCCTGGAGCCGGGAAGGCGGCTACTACCATGGAAGACCGGCTGGAGAAGGGAGTCCAGGCCCAGTCGGATATTTTTGGGGATCATATGAAAGAAGCCTGGAAGGCGGGCCATATCAACCGCTGGCTGGCCGCCAACTGCTTTGGCGATTATTACACCAGAACAGGACTTGATTTGGCTAAACGGGAGATGATTACCTTCTGCTTCCTTATGGCCCAGGGCGGCTGTGAACCTCAGCTGACCGCTCACGCCAAGGGCAATATGAACTTGGGAAATGATAAGGTATTTTTGGTGAAGGTGGTTTCCCAATGCCTGCCCTACATTGGCTATCCCAGAAGCTTAAATGCCATCGCTTGTATCAATAAGGCGGCTGAGCAGTAAGGGCATCTAAAAGACCGAGACAGCCCGCGAAACCATTTAATTCCGGTTTCACGGGCTGTCAGCCTTTTTAAAAATATTTCAGTTTTCCCAGGGCCGCCTGGGCCCTTCCAAAATCTTCCTCCTTCACCGAAAGCCGGTAAAAATTCTTCACATAATTTGTCCGCCCATAAACACGGGCCCCAGCCAGGCGGTTCTGTACATCCCTCTGCTGGTTGACGAGGGTATCGTCGCGAAACGCAATTCCCTCGTTGTCCAGCAGATTTTTTGCCCGGAAGAAATGTTCCATCTCAGTAGTATAAAATACAATCCTCCACTTTTTAAAAAGAGAAAATGCCATACGCTACTGCCTCCAGACGCCGTTTCCGTCCACATAATAGCCGTCCGGCGTATAGGTGTTGGTCAGCATAGCGCCGCTGGCGTCGCAGTAATACCAGAGGCCGTTGGTCTGAACCCAGCCGGTGATCATATTGCCGTTTGGATTGTGGAGGAAATACCAGCGGTTGTTGATAAACTGCCATCCGGTGAGCATGTAACCGTTGCTGTCCATATAATACCAGGCCCCGTTAATAAACTGCCATCCGGTGACCATATAGCCCTGGGCGTCAAAGTAGAACCAGGAGTTGCCGATATACTGCCAGTTGTTGACCGTGTAGGTCTTATCAGCGTTGCAGTACCACCAGCGCTTTACATTGTCATCCCAGAGCCAGGCGCCTGCGCCGGTGCCGGAGACGCCGGGACCGCCGGAATTACTCCCAGGCCCGCCAGAGCTGGAGCCGGGGCCGCCGGAGCCTGAAGAACTGGAGGAAGACTCGCCGTTTTCCCGGATCTCCCTGGCCTCGCTGGAGGTTACGGACAGCTCCTCAGACTCTTCCCAAGTGCCCTTGTTGGAGGAATTGCGCACCGCTCTTACCCGGAAATAGTAGTCCCCGCTTCTGGTAAACTCATCGGAAAAGTTATAATCCGTATTGGATGTGGTTTTCACGGAGGTGACGGAGTTTCCGTTGCGGTAGAGGCGTACCTCGTACTTTTTGGCATCCTCCGCATCGTCCCAGTAGGCGGTTCCGTCGTAATCGTCCCACTCCAGACCCGAGACATCCAGATCATAGTCCCCATCGTAGTCCTCGTCTTCCAGCTCCGCCAGGCGGATGCTGATTCTAAGCTCATCACGGCTGCGGCTGACGCTGGTGACCTCCCCATCGTCTCCGCTTAGATCCACGTCCTTCTCATCAAAGCCCGAGGCAAAATAGTAGTCCCGGTCTGCCGCCAGGGTGACCCGGATCCGGGGCTCGTCTCCTGCTTCCCAGTCACCGCTGGGTTCATTGGTTACTTCCACATCGTCCACATCACAGTGGCTGGAATCTACAGATACATCCACATCGTTATTATCATCATCGGGGACAATCTCCGATGAGATATCCAGGGAAACGCTGTCAATAGCTGTGTCCGCTAAAGCGGTAACAGGCATAGCGCCTGACATCAGGACAGCCGTTAAACATAAAGCAGCAATTCGTTTCTTCCGCATAAAACCCCTCCCATAACTGATTTGTCTCTATCTATATATTATCATAGAATAGGCGCGGAAAACCTTACATTTTTACTACATTATCATGATATTTTTGCGTCTGGAATCTATTTTGAAGAAGCAGTTTCAGCCAGGCAAATCATCGCCCGAATCTCCCGGATAAATTTTAACGCGATCGAGCTGGTCTGCTGATCCTTCCGCCAGATTAGCGCATCGTGAACCAGAGGGCCGGTGTATTCCTTCAGTCGTTTGGCGGTCAGGGCGCTGGCAGGATTGATGTGGCGGAGCACGCGGTAGCCCACATTTGACAGGATAGCAGCCCCAAGATCCTCCTGACACCATAAAAGGGAGGCCAGGACGTTGGCGTTGGTCCCCAGAATATTAGGTTCATAGCCCTGCTGGCGGCATAATTCCAGGAATGGCGCTTTCTGGAAATCATGAAGAATTAGCGGCAGATGTACAATATCTTTCAAAGCGACTGAGCCGCCTTCGGGAATTCCCTGAAAATAGTGGGGAAGGGCCACCACAAACATGGAGTGCTCGTTCCAGGGAGACAAAAGAGAATCCGTATAGAGATACTGGTAGTCTTCCAGATTTTTTGGCGCTTTCATGATAGCTAGGTCAATCTGACCGGAGTCCAGCATATCCAAAAGGGAATAGCTGTCTTTTTGGAATAGCTGCATCTGGACGCCCCGATACTTGGAGCGAAATTTTTTAATAATATCCGGAAGAATTAAAACGCCGGGTGTGGAGATGCAGCCAATGTTTAAAGTACCGGTAATCCCATGCCTCATATTTTCAAATATTTCCGTCACCTCATCAAAGCCGGAGGACAGATTTTTGGCGTATTGATAGAGAATCTGGCCTTCTGCTGTCAGGATGAATTTTTTCTTTTCCCGTACAAATAAAGGAAAGCCTAGCTCCCGCTCCAGAGCTTTTAGCTGGTTGCTTAAGGGCGGCTGCGTCATATTTAGTTTTCGTGCGGCTGCGGTGATTCCCCGGCAGTCCGCGATGCATAGGAAGTATTTTAATGTTTGAATATCCATCTGCAAATCCCCATCCTGAGCGATTTTGTGAAGCTATTATTAAAACTATACCATAAAATGAAGTGTGAAACAAGAAAGCGAGACAAGTTACATATCAAAACGATATTGTATGATACATAAGCGGAATTTGACCTATATATAGCACTATGATAAAATTTTAATAGAAAAATCCATGGATATTTTTGAATTGAAGAAACAATATGGTGATGATTTTAGGGAAAGGGAGAAGAAATATGGTAATGACACCTTACGAGAGACTGAAGGCTATGGTAGAAAAAAGGGAAGTAGACAGACCGGGAGTCAGCGTCTGGAAGCATTTCTTTTTGGATGACCGCTATGTGTCCGATCACGTAAAGAGGACCATCGCATTTCAGGATATGAACGACTGGGATTTTATTAAAATTATGACTACAAACGTACATATGGAGGCTCAGTTCGGAGCTGCTGTGAAGTGGACCGCCACCGAGGGAGACCGTACTGTGGTAAAGGCCCGCCCCATCAAGAGTCCCCACGGTTTTAGGACAATGAAAGCTCCTGAAGTGACGGCAGGGGCCTTGGGAAAGGAGATAGAGGTGGCAAAGAGACTTGCGGATCATTACCATGGCAAGGTTCCGGTGATCGCTACGGTGGATACGCCGGCTTCCTATCTGAAGGCTCTTTATTGTGGGTTCGAGGATCCTAGCCGTTTTGGAGAGGTGATCCGCTATTACCAGGACGACCTGAAAGAGGGCCTGAAGGTGATGACCGAGGTAACAGTAAAGCTGACGGAAGAGTACGCCAAGGCAGGAGTGGACGGAATTTTCTTCGCTACCAATGTGGCGAACAAACACTATCTGACAGAGGAAGAATATAAAGAATTGCTGCTTCCTTCCGATCTGGAAACGGTGAAAGCGGCGGAAGGCAAAACCTGGTTTAATATTCTTCATATCCACGGTGACGGAGAGGTGTTTTTTGACCTGTTGGTAAATGCCCTTCCGGTGCAAGCAGTGAATTGGCATACGGTTACCACCACAGTATCCTTAAAGGAAGGGGCTGAAAAGACAGATAAGATTCTCATTGGCGGAGTGGATCATATGAAGGATTTTGCGATTCTGAACCGGGAAGAGCTGGTGAAAAAGATGAAGGAGCGGGTGAAGGACGCCGCAGACAGCGTACCGGCCAACCGCCTGATTATCGCTACCGGCTGCTCTGTGATCCCGCCCAGCATCCCGGATGCGAGAATCGGCGTGCTCAAGGACGTGGTAGATGAGGTTTACGGAAGATAAGACAATGGAGGGATGGGTATGAGTTATTTGGCGGTAATGGGATATATTCTGCTGATTTCCTTTGTCCTGATTTTGATGTGGGGCAAGATTTCGCCGGTAACGCTGTTTATCGCGCTTCCAATCATCGTTGGCCTGATTGCGGGATATGACCCTATGACCTTAAACGAGTATATTAAAGCAGGAATTGGAAGCACCACAACCAATGCGGTGATGTTCTGCTTTGCAGTTCTTTTCTTTAATATTATGAGCGAAGCGGGGCTTTTTGAGCCCATCATTAACTTTTTAATCCGGCACATCGGGAAAAATGTGGTTGGCATCTGCGTTGCGGCCGGCCTGGTAACTGTGATTGGACATCTGGATGAGTCCGCAACCACCACCATCTGCATCACGGTTCCCTTCTTTCTGCCGCTGTTTAAGAAGTTAAAAATGGATCCAAAGGAACTGCTCTTAATGATTGCAATCGCCATGGGCGTGATGAATCTTCTGCCTTGGGGCGGTCCTATGATGCGCGTATCCGTAGCTACCGGTTTGGAGACGACGTATCTTTGGAGAAGGTTGATTCCGGTTCAGGTCGCTGGTCTGGTGTGCGTTCTGGTTATGGCGTTTTATTTTGGCAAAAAGGCCGAGAAGGCCGGGGCAAAGGAGCTGGCGGCTCAGGTAGTAGCGGAGATGAAAGCACAGGAACAGAAGCCGGTAGACTGGAAATTTTTCTTTAACTTGATTCTAACCATTGGAACGATTATGATTCTCAGCGGCGGCGGTTTTACCTCTTACATTGTATTTATGATTTCTTGCTCTCTGGCGCTGATTGTAAACTTTCCCGGACAGAAGCCTCAGAACGCAATCATCCGCAAGGCGGCTCCGCCCGCATTCTTTATCGTAGCTACAATACTGGCCTCCGGCGTGTTTGTAGGTATCCTTGGACAGGGAGAGCCGTCCATGCTGACGGAGATGGCTAACGTTCTTTTAGGACTGCTTCCGGAATCTTTGGGAAAATACCTGCATATTATCATGGGAATTTTAAGCGCTCCCCTGGGATTGGTATTTGGAAACGATGCCTATCTGTATGGCGTACTGCCTCTTTGCATTGAGGTGGGAGAAAACTATGGCATAACGGGCGAGGCTATGGGCCTTGCAATGGCCATTGGGAAGAATGTGGCGGTTATGGGGAGTCCGGTATATCCCTCTACCTTCCTTCTGCTGGGCATGGCGGACGTGGAATTAAAGGATTACCTGAAATATTCCTTTGTACCCATGTGGGTGGTGTCTATTTTGATGATTCTGGTTGGCATTGTTTTTGGAATCATACCATTGCTATAAAGGCGGAGGATTATTACGAAGAATTTCACAAAAAATTTTACCGGAAAACAGTGGATGGTCCTGGCAGGGGCGGCGCTCTTTCAGAGCGCCCTGCTGGGAGTCTGGATTAATATTACAGGGATATTCCTGGCTCAGATCCGGGTGGAGATGGGGCTTTCTGTTACCCAGGTATCCATGTACTATACCTGCAAAAATATAGGCGCGTCCCTTTTGGGAGCTGTGCTTGCGGGAATTTTTTTTAGAAGCAATAAGAAAATTTATATGGCGGTTATAATACTGGCGGAAATTCTTTCCGCCCTGCTGCTAGTGGTCGGAGCGGATACCTGGCTTTGGTACGCCTCAGCGGCGGCATGCAGTCTGGCCCAGGGCTGCTCTGGGATTATGGTGCCTTATGTGTTGAATCCCTGGTTTGGAGAAAAGGCCGGACTGGCTACAGGAACGGTCATGGCCGCTAGCGGGCTCGCATCGGCGGTGATTAGTCCGCTGGCTTCGTATCTAATTGAAGGCTATGGATGGAGGACAGCGGTTTTCTGGATGTGCGGGATTATGGCGGTTATGGCTCTGGCCAGCCTTGTTCTGATGTTTCGGCATGAAGCGCCTCAGCAGCAGAATTCTACCAAAACGGCGGTATCCGGTCGGTCTGCCCCAAAGCCGGACCGGGAGAAATCGGCAGGGAAATTTTTATGGGGTACATTTCTGGCATGCTGCCTGATTTTCCTAAGCGGAACGATCTTAATGCAGTTTACCCAGTATATCAGCATCTATGCTCAGGCGGCAGGGTATTCCCTGACCATAGGAGCGGCTCTGACATCCATTCATATGGTGGGAAATACGGCGGGTAAATTTTTGTTTGGCATTTTCGAGGACGTGCTGGGTGTGTGGAGAAGCATTATGATTGCCTTTGCCTGTATTTTCCTGTCATCTGTCTGCATGATCTTTTTCTCATCCTGCCTGCCCCTCTTATATGTGGCGGCACTGGGGTACGGGATGGTATACGCTTTGGTGATGATCAGCGTATCCAGAGGATCCATCGCGGCTTATGGAGAGGAAAAATCCAAGGGTTATGTGGGAATCCATGTGAGTATCAACAATGCAGCAGGGGCTATATTTGCGTTGCTGATCGGAATGGTCTACGACTATACATTAAGCTTTATACCGATTCTGGGATTCGGTGCCGTATTCTGCCTGATGGCGGGAGGCGCAGCCTTTGCCTTGGACCGGCGGAACCGCCGCGGATAATGAACTGAAAGACTAACTATATAATACGAGGAGAAATTTATGGAATATTTTGAGCTTTATAATGGAGTACGAATCCCAGCGGTGGGAACAGGAACCAATACCTTTGGCAGAGATGACGAGGATCTTAAGTCTGTTCCTACCGGAAATTTTAAGCCTATGTACACGGCTTTGGAAGCGGGCTACGAATTGTTTGACACAGCTATTTCATACGGAAATGAGGAAGGAATCGGAGAGTGTCTGAAAACCGTGGCCCCGGATCGTTCCAAGCTGTTTATCCTGGGAAAGATACCGAATCGGGCTCCCTACAACTGCGACCGGGATTCCATCCGCAAAAGCGTCGGGGACAGTATGAAGAATTTGAATATTGAGTATTTTGACCTGTTTTTAATCCACCAGCCGGTGGACTACAAAGCGGCTGCCGAGGGCAAATCTATGGATGTGGAGACAACGGTGAATCTTTATAGAGCCCTGGAGGAGCTTTACCGCGAAGGCGTACTAAGGGCTATTGGCGTGGCGAATTTTAACGAGGACCAGCTGACGGTTTTGATGAACGAGGTGGAGACCGTCCCTATGGCAAACCAGTTCCGCTCAAACCCGGCAGCCAGGAACCGGCCGCTGGTGGAATTTTGCAAAGAAAATAAAATCCTGCCGATTGCCCACTCCCCTATGAATTTTACAGCCGGGGCTTTCCGGGTAGATGAGGTAAAGGCAGCTGATTACCGGAAAATAGCCGGTATGGTTGGAAGCAGATACGGAAAATCCTGGGCTCAGGTGCTTCTCCGCTATAATTACCAGCTTGGCATATGTTCGATTCCAAAATCCCATATTTATGAATTCCAGAAACAAAATCTGGATATTTTTGATTTTGAACTGTCCCGGGGGGATATGGAATGCTTGTACTAAATTTTATCCCAAAGTTTTTTATTGACTTTAACAGATTAACTTGCTATAATTTCCCTGAAAAAAGGGCAGTGAGAGCTGTTACGTCAAAATTAAAGGAGGAACAAGCAGATGTCTTACGTTGATGAGATTTATGAGAGAGTCGTTGCTCAGAATCCGGGCGAGCCGGAATTTCACCAGGCAGTGAAAGAGGTTCTGGATTCCTTAAAGCTGGTCATTGACGCCAATGAGGAGAAGTACCGCAAGGCAGGTATTTTAGAGCGCTTTACGGAGCCGGAGCGTATTATTTCCTTCCGCGTGCCGTGGGTGGACGATAAAGGAAATGTACAGGTGAACAAGGGCTACCGTGTTCAGTTTAACAGCGCCATCGGACCTTACAAGGGAGGTCTGCGGTTCCATCCTTCTGTAAACCAGAGCATTTTAAAGTTCCTGGGCTTTGAGCAGGTACTTAAGAACTCCCTGACCGGCCTTCCCATGGGCGGCGGCAAGGGCGGTTCCAACTTTGATCCCAAGGGCAAATCCGACCGCGAGGTGATGGCTTTCTGCCAGAGCTTTATGACGGAACTGTACCGCCATATCGGCAAGGATACCGATGTTCCCGCAGGAGATATCGGCGTAGGCGGAAGAGAGGTTGCCTACCTGTTCGGGCAGTATAAGAGAATCACCGGACTTTACGAGGGCGTGCTCACCGGAAAGGGACTGACCTTCGGCGGCTCCCTGGTGAGAACCCAGGCTACCGGATACGGCCTGATCTATATTCTGGACGAGATGTTAAAGCACAACGGCAAGGAGCTGGCCGGAAAGACCGTTCTGGTATCCGGTTCCGGAAATGTTGCCATCTACGCTGTGGAGAAGGCGCAGCAGCTGGGCGCTAAGGTAGTGGCTATGAGTGATTCCAACGGCTACATCTACGACAAGGACGGCATCAAGCTGGATGTGGTAAAAGAGATTAAGGAAGTGCGCAGAGGCCGCATCAAAGAGTATGTGGAGGCAGTTCCCACCGCAGTTTATACTGAGGGCAAGGGCATCTGGACCATCCCCTGCGACATCGCTCTTCCTTGCGCCACTCAGAACGAGCTGAACCTTGAGGACGCCAAGACCCTGCTGGCAAACGGCTGCTTCGCTGTGGCTGAGGGCGCGAATATGCCTTCTACCAGAGAAGCCACCGATCTGTTTGTGGAGAAGAAGATCCTCTTTATGCCTGGTAAGGCTGCTAACGCGGGCGGCGTTGCAACCTCCGGATTGGAGCAGAGCCAGAACTCCCTGAGAATGTCCTGGACCTTTGAGGAAGTGGACGAGAAGCTGCAGGGCATCATGAAGAATATCTTCGCCAAGGCGGCGGAAGCGGCGGAGCGCTACGGCGTGCCGGGCAACTACGTGGCAGGCGCCAATATTGCCGGATTTGAGAAGGTAGTAGAGGCTATGCTGGCACAGGGAATTGTATAAACGATTTCCATTGCAAAAACGGCCGGATCATTTTATACTAATAGGTAGTAGATTCCAGGGAGCTGACGTCTGCAGCTCCCTGCTTCGATTTTAATTTAAGCGTTCCCTTTATTCTGGTTTTTACCCAGAGCTCTCAGTTTAATCCCAAAGGCTACTATTCCTATGCCATGCTTTTTGTTTTCCTGGAGCTGATTCCGCCGGAAAGCATTGAAGAGCTTAGGATGGAAATCGCCATATTCTGCCTGGGCGTGGCTTATCTGATTCTCGCCATCCGTATTTACAGCCATTTTTTCTTAAAGCCTGCAGATCCTACCATGACCCTGAAAAAAGGATTTCTGGAACTCTCACAGCTTCTGGCGCTGCTGCCTAGAAAGGAGCGGCAGGATGAGCTGGAGCAAAAATTCGCGGGGCTGCTTCATGACTTTCACAGCCTCTCCTACCACAGGACGTTTTTTTAC
This sequence comes from uncultured Enterocloster sp., assembly GCA_944383785.1. Lineage (GTDB taxonomy): Bacteria > Bacillota > Clostridia > Lachnospirales > Lachnospiraceae > Enterocloster. Next base: position 13,634 of record CALWQV010000039.1, read on the forward strand.
CGCCGCAGCAAGGAAAATCGACTTTACGACATGTTTTCCTCCCTGATCCAGCGCTTTTCCTACCTGATTGCCGATGACGACTGGAGGGAGGAGCTGGACGGACCCCAGATCCGGCTTTTGGAGCAGCTGTCGGACTTCTTAAAATCCATCGCAAAGGAGCTGGACACCGGCATACAGGGGAACTGGATCGGGCAGGCAAAGCAGTTTTTGGACAATATGTCGGTGAGGGAGGGCCGGGTAAGGATTTTCTGCCGCAGCTTCCTCCATATGCTGATTTTGATGCTGGGGAGCATGACCGGCGATCGGAGCGTGGTTCACGGGGTAGACGGCCAGCGGATGAAGGAGTTGGCTCATCAGGTCTGGGTGAGGCGCTCCACCGAGTCCTTTGAGATGCGCTTTGCCATGCGCCTTTCCATGGTGATGACCATCAGCTGCATCGTCGGATATGTGCTGCCCGTTGTGAAATCTTACTGGATTCCCCTAAACGCCTTTCTTCTGATTCAGCCCAGCTATGAGGACAGCAGCTACCGGATGAAGACGCGCCCCATCGGCACCCTGATTGGCTGCTTCCTGGAATTTTGGATTCAGCCCATTTTGCCGGGCCTCTGGGGAGAAATCGGATTTGCCCTGGTGATGATTTCGCTGATGTACTGCGCTACGCCGGGCACCTGGTATCAGCCTATTTTCTCCACCTGCTACGCTCTGACCATGGCGAGCATGACATTGGACGAAACCACGGCCATTACCTTGAGAATCCTTTATCTGGGGGCGGCGGTAGTGATCGTGTTTTTGGTAAACAGCTTCTTCTTCCCCATGAGGCGGGAAACTCTGTTTAAGCATAATATGAAATCCCTGTTCCGCCTGCACAACGATTATTGGGAGCTGATCCGAAGAGGGATTACGGGAATGAACAATCTGTCCATCACCACGGAAATTTTGATCTATTTCCATACCATTTACGAGGAATGCGCTACATACCTGAAAAAGAACCCGGATTTTCCGGGCCAGAAGGAGCTGCAGAAGGTTTTGATCCGGCTCTGGCATATGTTTTCGGAGCTGGAGCAGATTTATTATCTGGTTCAGACCGGCAGCATCCAGTCGGAGGAAAAGGGAAGGCTGCTTCATTTGATTGACTCCATTGAGGAAGATCTTTATCCCATTATCCGTTATGAAAAGATTCCAAAACTTCGGGAGGAGATCAAATACCGGGAGCCGGAAGTGGGGTATGTGCTGAAGCGGTACTTAAACCACGCGGAATCCCTTCACCAGTATCGGGACAGTATTCCGTTTTAAAAAAGATAGGCTTAATAAAATAAAGTTCATTCTGCTTTTGACTACTAAAATTAAGTTAAACCCTTCATTTTTTTAGAAATAAAGGATTTTTTTCCACCTATTTCCCTTCCCCGTGAACCGTGCTATGATCACCTTAGAAATATCAGAATTTACCGGATCATGGGCCGGAGTGGGAGGAAATGAAAATGGCAGTAAGAGAGGAATCTGATTCAATCGGAACCCTGGAGGTTCCGGCAAAAGCTTATTATGGAGTACAGAGTTTGAGGGCAAAGCATAATTTCCAGATTACCGGAAGGCCCCTTCACCCGGAGCTGATCCGGAATCTGGCCCGGATTAAAAAGGCGGCGGCCCTGACCAACCGGGAAGCCCATCTGCTGACGGAAAAAGAGGCGGGAGCTATCATCCGGGCCTGCGATGAGATCATCCAGGGAAAGCTGCACAATCAGTTTATCGTGGACGCCATCCAGGGCGGGGCGGGAACCTCCGCCAACATGAACGCCAACGAGGTGATCGCCAACCGGGCCATTGAGATTTTGGGAGGGACCAAGGGGGATTATTCCCTAATCCACCCCAACGACCAGGTGAACATGGCACAGTCAACCAACGACGTGATTCCCAGCGCAGGGAAGCTGACCATCATGGCTCTGATGCCGCCTCTTCTGGAGGAACTGGAAAAGCTGGCCACAGCTTTGGAGGAAAAGGCCCTGGAATTTGACGATGTGGTGAAAATGGGGAGGACCCAGCTTCAGGATGCGGTTCCCATCCGCTTAGGCCAGTCTTTTGAGGCATATGCCAAGGTGGTGCGCCGGGACATCGAACGACTTAGAAGCCTGAAAGGCGAGCTGAGAGTGTTAAACATCGGAGGTACAGCGGTGGGCACGGCCATTAACGTCAATCCGGTGTATTTGTTCCAGATTATTAAAAATATCAACCTGGTCTGTGGCACAGACTGCGTCCAGGCGGAAGATCTGTTTGACGCTACCCAGAACCTGGACAGCTTCGTACACACTTCGGCGATTTTAAAGACCTGCGCCGTAAACCTGTCCAAGATTTGCAACGATCTGCGGCTGCTCTCTAGCGGCCCCCACGCCGGGCTGGGGGAGATCAACCTGCCGCCGAAGCAGAACGGTTCCTCCATTATGCCGGGAAAGATCAACCCCGTGATTCCCGAGGTGGTCAGCCAGGTAGCCTTTAACGTAATCGGAAACGACGTCGCCGTTACCATGGCGGCGGAGGCAGGACAGCTGGAGCTAAACGCATTTGAGCCGGTAATTTTCTACAAGATTTTCGAGTCCATGGATACCTTAAAGGGAGCGGTCTGCACTTTAAGAGAGAACTGCATCAAAGGCATCACCGCCAACCGGGAGCACTGCCGCAGGATGGTGGAGTCCAGCCCGGCCCTGGCCACAGCCCTCAGCCCCAACCTGGGCTACAAGCGGGCAGCCCAGATCGCCAAGCGGGCCTTAAAAACCGGCGCTTCGGTGCGGCAGATCGTGTTGGACGAGGGATGGATGACCGAGGAGCAGCTAAACCGCTGCTTGGATGTAAAAGACATGACTCAGCCGGGCCACCTGGTGGAGTACGCCAAGGTGATGCCGGCTGAGGAAGAATTAGAAAAGAAAGAGCGCGTGGGCCAGCCTTAAGGATAAAGCCGGAGGACCTCCCCGATGCCTTCGCTGAATGTGGGATGGGGAAAGATGGTCTTTTGAAGCTCTTCTATGGTCAGCTCCGCTGTCAGGGCTTCCGTAAAGAAGCTGATCAGATCGCTGGCCCGGGCACACATCATCTGGGCTCCCAGAAGCCGCCCACTTTCTTTGCAGGCCACAAGCTTGATAAAGCTACGTTCCTGCCCTGTGAGTACGGACTTTCCGTTGGCGCTCATGGGGTATTTGTATGTTTTCGCATCCATGCCCCTGGCCTTGGCCTCGTCGGCGGTCAGGCCTACGCTGGCGATTTCCGGGTCCGTGTAGACGCAGGAAGGGACGAAATTCAGGTCTGGCAGAACGGCAGGGCAGGAGCCGCCTAACCTGTTTTTGGCTGCGGCCACTGCCCATTTTCCCTGGGCTGCTGCGGCGTGGGCCAGCTGGAGGCGGCCGTTTACATCCCCGATGGCATAGATGCCCGGCACGCTTGTCTCAAAATGATCATTTACCTTGATAAAGCCCCGGTCCATGGCCATGGCCTTGACCTCAGGCTCCGCTTTTTCATGAATTAGACCGTAGGTGCAGGCTTTGCGGCCGGTGGCGATGAGGATTTTTTCAGAGGATGCCTCAAATTCCTGATCTTTTTGTTTCAAGCGGCAGGAGAGAAGGCCCTCCGGCAGGGCGCGGATTTCCTCCACAGAGGCCCCGGCTTCGATGCGGAGGCCACGCTTTTTTAAGATCATCCGAAGGTTCTGGGAAAATTCCCGCTCCATGGTGGGGAGAATCCGCTCCATGGCTTCGATGACTGTGACCTCACAGCCAAAGGCGCTGTAAATAGAGGCAAATTCCATGCCGATGACGCCGCCGCCGATGATGGTCAGACTCCCTATGGGCTCACGGCAGGATAAAAGCCCGTCGCTGGTGAGAACCCCAGGCAGATCGCGCCCGGGAATGGGCGGGACTGCCGGAACGGAGCCGGTGGCGATGAGGATGCTGTGGGCGGTGACCACCTGTTTTTGGCCGGAATCGGCAAAGTTGCCTGGGCCCCGTCCCGCCATGTCCCGGATGCAGATCTTCCCTGGCCCTAAAATGGAGCCATGTCCCTGGACGACCTCCACCTTGGCGGATTTTAACAGGGAGCGGATTCCACCTTGCAGCTGGCTTACCACCTGATCCTTGCGGTCCATCAGGGCAGAGATAAAGGCGGCGGAGCCGGGATTTACGGCTTGCGGAAGGTCTCCGGGAAGCTCTGCGGCCTGGCGGCAGATTTCCGCCCAGTAAAGCAATGTTTTTGTGGGAATACAGCCACGGTTTAAGCAGGTTCCCCCCAGGGAGTCCCGCTCGATGAGCAACGTTTTCATGCCCAGGCGGGCGGCCTCCAGGGCGCTCTCGTAGCCTCCGGGGCCGCCGCCGATGATGGCAAGATCATACTGGTAATGGCAGGTTTGATCATTCATTTTGAATATCCTCCGTTGATGAAAAGCAGGACTCTAGCAGCAGGGCCAGATCCGAGGCCATCTGCCGCTGGACGTCCTTCCGGATGGGAAGCCGTCCCAGGGCCTTAAGAAGAACCGAATATTCCCAGGGACAGCCTTCAAAACAGGGGGCCAGGCGGCCGATCCACTCCTGGTCCATAGCGTCGGAATAGACGAGGGCCTGGCGGACGATGCCTTCATTGATGGAAAACAGCAGCTCAGCGTTTCCCCAGAGAAAGCGGCGCGAAGCTCGGCAGTGGAAGGGGATTTTCCGGCCATAGAGCCACTGGGGAGAGGAAAAACGCTCTGTTAGAGGACGGATCTGTTCCCCCGGCAGACTGTTCTCTTCCAGAACTCGCGGCGGGGAGCCGTAAACCTGGCCAAAGGCCCGGGCCAGGTGATGGAAGAGCTCTCCCACAGTCAGCCCGGGAGACAGGGTTTTTAAGTTAATCACCCGGGCGGGGACAGAGGCAACCCCTTTGGATGCCAGCTTTTCCTTTGATACCGCCAGATAGCGGTTCATAGCGCTGGCGTCCGTATCCAGCAGAAGCGTGCCGTGGTGGCAGCAGTATTCTCCCTGGCAGTAGAAGGCGTTTCCGGAAAATTTCTTTCCCTGGACTGTAAGATCGTTGCGCCCTGTCTTTTCCCCTCTGATGCCTAAATAGGAAAGGGCGGTTAAGATCACGTCCAGGTGGCGTTCCACAGAGTAAAGGGGAGTCCTGGCCATAAAGGTAAAGTTTACATTTCCCAGGTCATGGTAGACCGCGCCGCCGCCGGAAAGCCGCCTGGCCAGAAGAACCCCATCTTCCTTCATGGTATCCAGGCGGCATTCGGCCCAGCAGTTCTGGTTGCGGCCGATGACCACCGTGGGAGCGTTCTGCCAGAGATAGAGGATACACTGGCAGGGCTTTGTGTGGGTGGTCAAATATTCCTCCAGCCCCAGATTTTCATAAGGGTTTAAGGAGCTGGAGCGAATCAGGATGAGGTCGGCCATTATTGTTCTGTCTCCCAGCGGTAGCGCAGCACCGGCTTGCGGGCGGCGGTTACCTCGTCGGGGCGTCCGATGGGGGTCAGGTGTGGACTGTCTTTTAAGGATTGTGGATTTTCATGGGCCTGCTGGTAAATTTTGTGGAAAACTTCAATGGCTTCGTCCAGCGTTTCCCGATCTTCCGTCTCCGTAGGCTCCGCCATCAGGGCCTCATGGACGATCAGCGGAAAATACATGGTAGGCGGATGGATCCCGTAATCCAGCAGCGCTTTTGCCACGTCCATAGCGGTGACGCCCGTTTCATGCTTTAGCTTTTCCAGATCCATGACAAACTCGTGCATGCAAAGCCCAGGGGAGGCCATCTGGTAAACGTCGGAAAGCTTATGGCGCATGTAGTTGGCGTTTAACACCGCATTCTTCGCGGCTTCCGGGATTCCCTCCCGCCCCAGTGTTAGGATATAGGCAAGAGCCTTTACCACCACCAGGAAGTTGCCGTGAAAGGCTTTTACATCTCCGATGGAATGTTCTGGCCGCAGGAGCTGAAGGCTTCCATCCGCCGTCTCTTTTACGATGAGGCCCGGCAGGAAGGGGATCAGAAATTCTTTGCAGCCCACAGCTCCGCAGCCGGGGCCCCCGCCGCCGTGGGGGGTGGAGAAGGTTTTGTGAAGATTTAGGTGAACCACGTCAAAGCCCATATCGCCCGGCCGCGCGATGCCCATGACGGCGTTTAGGTTGGCTCCGTCGTAATAGCAGAGCCCGCCGGCTTCATGAACGATGCGGGTGATTTCCAGGATATTGCGGTCAAAAAGCCCCAGGGTATTGGGATTGGTCAGCATAAGCCCCGCCACATCAGGCCCCATAGCGGCCTTCAGGGCTTCAAGGTCTACGCAGCCATCGGCGGCGGAGGGAATGGAAACCACTTCCATGCCGCACATAGCGGCGCTGGCCGGATTGGTGCCGTGGGCCGAATCAGGTACAATGATCTTCCGGCGGCCTTCATCCCCCCGGCTTAAGTGCCACGCCTTGATGAGAAGCAGGCCCGTAAATTCCCCGTGGGCTCCGGCTGCCGGTTGGAAGGTCATCTGGTCCATGGCGGTGATTTCATCTAACAGCTTCCCCGCCTGGAAGAGTACTTTAAGAGCTCCCTGAACCGTGTGGACAGGCTGAAGGGGATGCAGTTCCTGGAATCCGGGCAGGGCGGCGGCTTCCTCATTGACCTTGGGATTGTATTTCATGGTGCAGGAGCCTAAGGGATAAAATCCTCCGTTGACTCCCCGGGTTCGCAGAGCCAGCTGGGTGTAATGGCGGCTGATCTCTGTCTCCGAAACCTGAGGGAGATGAGGGGCCGTCTCTCTGGTCCATTCTTTAGAAGGAAGGACCTCCGGCACATCGCAGTCGGGCAGAAGAGCCAGATGGCGTCCGGGGCCCCCTTTTTCAAATATCAGTTTCATATGGAATATTCCCCCTCCTTTCATGAGCATTTGAGGCAGTTTGAGACAATTTCAGCCAACTGGTCCATTTCATCTTTCGTATTCATCTCCGTGGCGCACCAGAGAAGCTCGCCATCGGATAAGGGAAGGCCTCCTAAGAAGCCCTTCTGCTCCAGCTCCTTTAAGATCAGGCTGCTTGAGCCCGCCGGGCCAGCGGTGACAAATTCATGGAAGAAAGGCTGGCCGTACTTGGGTTTCAGACCGGCTTCTTCCAAAATTTTCTGCAGGTAATGGGCCTTGGAGGCGCAGAGGGAGGCGGCCTGCTTTAACCCTTCGGAACCCATAGCGGACAGGTAGACGCTGGCGGTCAGGGCGCAGAGGGCCTGGTTGGAACAGATGTTGGAGCTGGCTTTTTTTTTTTTTTTTTGCTGCTCCCTGGCCTGGAGGGTTAGGACAAAGGCGCGCTCCCCCCTGGAATCCTTCGTCTCTCCTACGATGCGCCCCGGAAGTTTCCGGGCCATGTCCTGCCTGGCGGCCATAAATCCCAGGTAGGGGCCGCCGAAGGAAAGGGGCATGCCTAGCGGCTGGCCGTCGCCTACCGCGATATCCGCGCCGTATTCCGCCGGGGATTTTAAAAGTCCCAGGGAAATGGGGTTGCAGCTGATGATGAATTTCCCGCCTGCTTCGTGGATGGCTTCCCCTAAGGCTCCGGCAGGCTCCAGACAGCCGTAGTAGTTAGGCTGGGCAATGCACAGGCAGGCTGCGGCGGTATCTTTGGCAAGAGCGGTTTTCAGGGCTTTAAGGTCCGTTACCCCATCTTTTTCCGGAATGATCACAAGCCTGGCCCCGCTGCCAAAGCAGTAGGTCTTCACCACAGAGATGGTCTGGGGCGAAAGAGCAGAGGAAATGTAAACGGTCCTGCGCTTCCGGTCCCGGCACATGGCTGCGGCCTCCGCGGCGGCTGTGGCCCCATCGTAAACGGAAGCGTTGGAGGCGTCCATACCGGTGAGCTCACAGATCATGGTCTGGTATTCAAAGATGGACTGCAAAAGCCCTTGACTGATCTCCGCCTGGTAAGGGGTGTAGGCGGTGACAAATTCTTCCTTGGACACTACGGAGGGGACAATGGCCGGGATATAGTGGCGGTAGGCCCCGGCGCCCCGGAATATATGGGGGAATACCCGGTTCTGCTCCGCCAACCCCTTCATATGGGAGATCACCTCCATCTCCGAACGGCCCTCAGGAATTTTGAGAGGGTCTTTCAGGCGAACCGCCTCAGGCACATCGGAAAAGAGGCTGTCGAAGCTTTCCCGCCCGATGGAGTGGAGCATATCAAGCTGCTCCTTCGGTGTATTTGGCACATAGGAACCCATGAGGCACCTCCTTTTTATTCGTCCAGCGTTTTAAGAAAGGCTTCGTACTCATCCGGAGTCAGAAGCTCTTCTGTTCCTGTGATTTCCCCGGCAGTGACCAGCCAGGCCTCATAGGGGGCGCTGTTGATGGCTTCCGGGGCGTCCAAAAGGGTTTCATTGACGGTCAGCACCTTGCCGTCTACGGGGGAATAGACGTCGGATACCGCTTTTACCGATTCCACGTCAGCGAATGCTTCACCGGCGGTAAGCTCGTCCCCCGCCTCCGGCAGGTTGACAAAAACCAGATCACCCAGCGCATCCTGGGCGTAGTCGGTCAGGCCGATGGCGGCGGTGGAATCCGGATTCTGGCGGATCCATTCATGGGATTTGGTGTACCTGAGATCTTTGGGAATGTTCATAAAATTACCTCCTTTAACGATTTCTTTTATAGAAAGGCAGTGGTACAACCTGGGCGGCTACCCGCCGTCCGCGGACGTCCACTTCCAACTGGGTTCCAGGCTCGCGAAACGGCAGGTCGATTAAGGCCATAGCCGCCGGATACCCCAGGTAAGGGCAATGGGTTCCGGAGGTGGTGACGCCGACCTTTTGATCCTGATACCAGACATCCTGGCCTTCCCGGATGATGCCCCGCCCTATGGCTTTTAAGCCGGTTCTTCTCCTGGTCAGGGGTTCCCGCTTTAAAAGGGCAGCTTTTCCGATGAAATCCTCTTGATCCATCTTCACAAACATGCCAAGGCCGGCCTCCTTTGGGGAAATCACATCATTCATCTCGTGGCCGTAGAGGGGCATGGCCGCCTCCAGCCGCAGGGTATCCCTGGCCCCCAGACCGCAGGGCAGAAGCCCCAGGTCTTCCCCGGCATCCATGATCTGGTTCCACAGGCACGGGGCGTCTTCCGGGGCCAGATAGAGCTCAAAGCCGTCCTCTCCGGTGTAGCCGGTTCGGGAAATGATGCAGGGGACGCCGCCGACCGTTTTGTCAAAGCGGGCGGTGTAATATTTCACCGGAAAATCCTTTGGGTCTGCCAGCCGGGAGAGCAGGGCCTCAGCCTTTGGGCCCTGAAGGGCCAGCTGGGCAAAGCGGGCGGAGGCGTCCTGGGCCTCTGCATTTCCCAGGAGATGGGTGGTAATCCAGGAAAAATCCTTATCCTTGTTGGCGGCGTTGACTACAAGAAGATAGCGGTTTTCCTCCTGTTTATAAACGATCAGATCATCCACCACCCCGCCGTCCTCGTTGCACATGGGGCTATAGCGGGCCTGGCCATTCTCCATGTGGGTATAGTCGTTGGTCAGAAGATGGTTCAGGTTCCGGACCGCATCCGGGCCTGTAAGCAGGATCTCGCCCATGTGGGAAACGTCAAATAGGCCGCAGCTTGTCCGCACTGCCATATGCTCTTTGATCAGGCCGGCGGGATACTGAACCGGAAGCAGATAGCCCGCAAAGGGGACAATCTTTCCACCCAGGGCGGTGTGGACATCGTAAAGGGGTGTTTTATAGCCGGTTTCGGTTGCCATGAGAAATACCTCCTTTTTCGCGAAAAGCGCGTAATTTCCTGCACAAAATCCGGAAGACGGAGCTTTGACCGCTGCCAAGGCTAAAAAAAGCGCACGAACAAAAAGTCCGTGCGCTCTGTCTTGTGACCTGAAAGATTTCGCTTCTTCGGTGCGTCATACGCTTTCCAGAGGTTCGTCCGGTATCTGGTCCTTTTGCCTGAGAGTTATCCGCAGCCCCTTCGGCGCCGGCCAAAGCCAGTCTCTCCCAAATCCATCATCCGAAATATTGTGCAGTTTGCTTAAAAGTATTCTAACACATAGGAAAAATCTAGTCAATCCGTTAATTTTAACCGCATATAAAAAAAGGCTGGTAATCTGAAAGTAAGTAGTATATAATAGGAGCACTTGGCGAGGTCTTCCCGAGCCTAGTGCGAGTCACACAGCGTGTAATAGGAGCACTTGAGTGCAAATCATTTGCGGACAGGAAAGAGGGTAGAAGGATGCATAAATTCATGCGGACCATAGGTTTCTCCATGTGCAGGAATAAAAGGGATCTGGACCTGCTGTTAAAGAAGCTGGCCCAGGAGGCGAAAAATAAGCAGGAGCTTACTCAGGCGGGAGAGCCACACACTTTTTGCGAAATCCGGGCTGAGATGGCTCCGGGTATGGGCGTGGCTATGGCCGGTGAAGTGGATGAGGAGCGGAATTTTGCCCTTGAGTATTATTATCCATATGTGACCGGCACCCAGACCAGCTCTGAGGCGGAGTGCTCCATCCAGCGCCACGCGGAGAAAGAGACTTATGCCGGAATGCTGGACGAGTACCGGGTGGGTATTTCCTTGATCTTTTATATGGAGAACTCGGTGGAGTTTCGCAGGCTGAAGGACAGAGGCCGCGTAAAGCCGAAAGGCGTAGCCCTGACAGGGCTTTCCGTCCAGGGGAAGATTCTGCTTCCGGTACTTAAGACCAGACAGCAGACGGAAAATTCCCGCAGGGAGGCAAAGAACCGCACCAAGCTGCTGGAGGCGGCTAAGAATGGGGACGAGGAAGCCATCGAGACGCTGACCATTGAGGATATTGACCTGTATTCCATGGTGTCCCGGCGGATTATGAGCGAGGATATTTATTCCATCATCGATACCAGCTTCATGCCCTGCGGCGTGGAGTGCGACCAGTATTCCGTCATTGGAGAGATCCGGGATGTGGATTTGAAAAAGAACCGCGTGACCGGCGAGGAGATCTACAACCTGGGCCTGGAGTGCAATGATATGGATTTCCATGTTGTGATCAACAAAAAGGATCTGCTGGGAGAGCCCCTTCCCGGAAGACGATTTAAGGGCCAGATCTGGATGCAGGGAACTGTGAAATTTTAGCTTGATTTTTCCCATAAGATCGGTTACTATAAAAGATGGTTTTAATCTGTTGCCCTTTTTGAGAGCGCAGGTCAAACATAAAGATACGTTTCCGTAGCTCAGCAGGATAGAGCGACCGCCTCCTAAGGTGGCGTTATAACAATCAACTCTGCTCAGCAGTTGGCCGTCAAAAACTTAATATTTATATACGTCTGCGTAGCTCAGTTGGATAGAGCGACCGCCTCCTAAGCGGTAGGTCGGGTGTTCGAGTCACCTCGCGGACGCCA
>CALWQV010000040.1 GCA_944383785.1 uncultured Enterocloster sp.
CCGAACCAGTACGGCTGAACAAAGTACATGGCGGACTCCATGGATGGAAACTCTACCTCCACCAACATAAGGCCCTTATGGGCTCCTTCAAACAAGTCCATTTCCGCAGTCAGCCCTCCCTCCAAAGGGATCTCATAGCGGGTCTTTTGAATCAGGATTCCGTCTGCCTTCGGCAGAAGGTGGCGGTAGGCGGCTTCGGTCAGGGGCAGATTATATTCCTCCCTGGCCAAGAGCCCCCGGCCCTTGTAGGTCAGATAGTAGTCCGGACCGTCCCGGCGGACTCTGACCACCGGGTCCGTACAGAGGTAAGCCTGTTCGATGGGGCGGCTGGGAAAATCCTCATAACTTTCCGGCAGACGCCGGATCAGGTACTTGCGTTCAATTTCCATAACAGTCTCCTTAAGTTTAGTATTTTTTAACGAATGTTGCCGAAAAAAACCAATTCTTATCATACCATTTATCACTTTTCAGGAAAAGGGGTAAATGGTACAATAGACGTAAAAGTTCAGGACTAGGAGGTTAACTCATGTGTAAGGTTTTAGCATTTCTGGCGGATGGCCTGGAGGAAGTGGAATGTCTTTCTGTGGTGGATGTGCTGCGGCGGGCAGAGGTTGATGTTACTATGGTGTCCGTCACAGGAAGAAAAGAAGTGACGGGCTCCCATGGGATTTCAATTCTGACGGACGCATTGTTTGAACAGGTGGATACGGGCGAGGCGGATGTGCTGTTTCTGCCGGGAGGCATGCCCGGAACAACCCATCTGAAGGAGCATTCGGAACTGGCGAAAGCCTTAGAGAGCGCGAACCGAGAGGGAAGACGGATTGCCGCCATCTGCGCGGCCCCCAGTGTCCTGGGCTCCCTGGGGCTGCTGAAAGGCAAGACCGCTACCTGCTATCCGGGCTATGAGGATCAGCTGGTGGGAGCATCCTGCAGCCAGGCCGGTGTGATTACCGACGGGAATATTACCACCGCAAAGGGGCTGGGCTACGGGCTGGATCTGGGCATCGAGCTGGTGCGTCTGCTGCTGGGCAGCGAACACGCCCTGAAGGTGAAGCGTGCGATTCAGTACGAGCGGTAGGAACGGTTCAAAATAAAATGAAAAAAACTCTGGTATTTTCGTCGTCTCTATGATATAATGCTACCTTGAAGTGTAGCGCCCTCGTTGGAAATGGGCGAATCACATATAGTTTAAGGAGGAACCCATCAATGAGTGTACAGGTGGAGAAACAGGAAAAGAACATGGCAAAGCTGACGGTGGAAGTGCCGGCAGAGCAGTTTGTGGACGCGATCAAGAAGGCTTACAATAAAAATAAGAACCGCTTCAACGTTCCGGGATTCCGCAGAGGCAAAGCGCCCCAGATGATGATTGAGAAGATGTACGGCGTAGGCGTTTTCTATGAGGATGCGGCCGATGAGGCAATTAACGAGACTTACGCGGACGCTATGAAGGAAAGCGGCTTGGATATCGTTTCCAGACCGGAGATTTCCATCGAGCAGATCGAGAAGGGCAAGCCCTTTATCTACACCGCCCTGGTTGCGGTGAAGCCGGAGGTGAGCCTGGGCCAGTACAAGGGCATCGAGGTTGAGAAGGCGGACGCTTCCGTTAAGGAAGAGGACATCGAGGCGGAGTTAAAGCGGGTACAGAACCAGAACGCCAGACTGGTGAGCATCACCGACCGTCCCGTTGCCAAGGATGACCAGGTTGTGATTGACTTTGACGGTTCCGTAGACGGAAAGGCATTTGACGGCGGAAAGGCTGAGGATTATCCGCTGACCATCGGCTCCCACGCATTTATCGATACCTTTGAGGATCAGCTGATCGGAAAGAATATCGGCGAGGAGTGCGAGGTACATGTAACCTTCCCTGGCGAGTATCATGCCAAGGAGCTGGCTGGCAAGCCTGCCGTATTTAAGGTAAAGATCAAGGAGATCAAGGTAAGAGAGCTTCCGGAGCTGGACGACGAGTTCGCTGGAGAAGTTTCTGACTTTGATACGCTGGAAGAGTACAAGAAGGATATTGAGGCGAAGATTTCCGAGCGCAAGCAGAAGGCCGCCGCTACGGAGAATGAGAACCGGGTTGTGGACAAGGTTGTAGAGGGCGCTTCCATGGAGATTCCGGAGCGTATGATCGACGATCAGGTGGAGAACATGATCCAGGATACCGCCCGCCGTATGCAGAGGCAGGGACTGGATCTGGATCAGTATCTGAAGTACACCGGCATGACTCTGGATCAGATGAAGGAGCAGGCCCGTCCCCAGGCTGTGAAGCGGATTCAGACCAGACTGGTTCTGGAGGCTGTGGCCAAGGCGGAGAACATTCAGATTTCCGATGAGAAGCTGGATGAGGAGATCGCAAAGATGGCCGAGTCCTATCAGACGGAGGCCGATAAGTTAAAGAGCTACATGACCGAGATGGATAAAGAGCAGATGAAGGAGGATCTGGCGGTTCAGGAGGCCGTTGATCTTCTGGTGGCAGAGGCCAAGCTGGTTTAAAAGACGTAAAGTACGTTTGGATGACAAGGGGATTCTTTGAGGCCGTCCCGGCCTGCAGGGATCTCCTTGCTTTTGTTAAAGAATGAAGGAGGACCGAAACATGAGCTTAGTACCCTATGTCATTGAGCAGACGAGCCGTGGGGAGCGCTCTTACGATATTTACTCAAGGCTTCTTAAGGAACGGATTATTTTCCTGGGTGAGGATGTGAACGATGTATCCGCCAGCCTGATCGTGGCTCAGCTGCTGTTTCTGGAGTCGGAGGATCCGGGAAAGGACATTAATCTTTATATCAACAGCCCCGGCGGTTCTGTGACGGCTGGGTTCGCCATTTATGACACTATGAATTACATCAAGTGTGATGTTTCCACCATCTGCATCGGCATGGCGGCCAGCATGGGGGCTTTCCTGCTGTCCGGCGGAGCCAAGGGCAAGCGTTTTGCCCTGCCTAACTCCCAGATCATGATTCACCAGCCTTCCGGCGGAGCTCAGGGACAGGCCACGGAGATCCAGATTGTGGCGGAGAATATCTTAAAGACCAAGCGCAAGATCAACGAGATTCTGGCCGCCAATACGGGAAGGCCCATTGAGGTGATTGAACGCGATACGGAACGGGATTACTACATGACCGCCGCTGAGGCGAAGGAATACGGCCTGATCGACCATATTCTGACGAATCATTAAGGAGAGGGTTTAGAAGCTATGCCAATTAGAACAGACGATACGATCCGCTGCTCCTTCTGCGGAAGGACCCAGGATCAGGTGCGCAAGATGATTGCCGGGGCCGCCGGCAGCAACGTTTTTATCTGCGACGAGTGCATTGAGCTGTGTTCGGAAATTCTGGAGGAGGAGCTGGAGAAGGACGAGGCGGCGGCGCTGCCCGGACTTTCCGATATCCGGCTTTTGAAGCCCAAGGAGATCAAGTCCTTCCTGGACGAATACGTGATCGGACAGGATGAGGCCAAGAAGGTTCTTTCGGTAGCGGTTTATAACCACTACAAGCGGGTTACCTCCTGCCAGCACATGGACGTGGAGGTTCAGAAGAGCAATATTCTGATGATCGGACCTACGGGATCGGGCAAGACCTATCTGGCCCAGACCCTGGCCAAGATTCTCAACGTGCCCTTCGCTATCGCCGACGCCACTGCCCTGACGGAGGCCGGATACGTGGGCGAGGATGTGGAGAACATTCTTCTGAAGCTGATCCAGGCGGCGGACTACGATATTCCCAGGGCGGAGTACGGCATTATCTATATTGACGAGATCGATAAGATTACGAAGAAATCGGAAAATGTTTCCATTACCCGGGACGTTTCCGGCGAGGGCGTGCAGCAGGCGCTGCTTAAGATCCTGGAGGGAACCATCGCCAGCGTGCCGCCTCAGGGAGGCAGAAAGCATCCCCATCAGGAGCTGTTACAGATTGATACCACCAACATTCTCTTTATCTGCGGCGGAGCCTTTGACGGCCTGGAGCGGATTGTGGAGAACCGTCTGAACGTAGGCTCCATCGGCTTTAACGCCGAGGTGGCGGACCGGAACAATCTGGATATCGACCAGCTGCTAAAGCAAGTAGAGCCCAAGGATCTGACAAAGTTTGGCCTGATTCCGGAATTTATCGGCCGCGTGCCGGTGATGGTATCGCTGGAATCCCTTACAAGGGACGCGATGGTGCGGATTCTTTCGGAGCCCAAGAACGCCCTGACTAAGCAGTATCAGAAGCTTTTCGAGCTGGATAATGTAAAGCTGGAATTTACCCAGGAGGCCCTGGAGGCCATCGCGGACCGGGCCGTAAGCCGCAAGATCGGGGCCAGAGGCTTAAGATCCATTATCGAGTCGGTGATCATGGATCTGATGTACGAGATTCCTTCCGATGAAACCATCGGCATCTGCACCATTACCAAGGATGTGGTGGAGGGAACGGGAAAACCGGAGCTGGTTTACCGGGACGTGCCCGCAAACCCCAGAAAAAATCGTCCCAGGGGGGAAGGAAAAAAGGGCGAAATCGCTTAAACTGAAACGGACTGATAAAAGGCTGTTGTAAAATGGATGTGAAGGCACCCTGCTGCAACGGCCTTTCATATGTACAAGAGGTGAGATAGATTCATGGAAGAACAGATTATGACGATGCCGGTTGTGGCTTTAAAAGGGCTTACGATCCTCCCTGGTATGATGACCCATTTTGACGCCGTAAAGCGTCAGGAGGCCGCCGCAGTGGAGAGCGCGCTGATGGGCGACCAGAAGGTATTTCTGGTGACGCAGAGAAATTCGGAGCCGGAGGCCCCGGAGCTGGAGGATTTATACCAGGTAGGCACCATCTCCCGGGTCAAGCAGCTAGTGCGCCTGCCGGGCAAGGTGGTGCGGGTGCTGGTAGAAGGAGTGGAGCGGGGAGAGCTTCTTTCCCTGGAAGGTGGGGAGAGAGTCTTAAGAGGGCAGGTGGCCCCCCTGGAGGACATCGAGGATTTGGACGAGGTAACTCAGGAGGCATTGTGCCGGATCGTAAAGGAGAAGCTGGAGGATTACGGCCACGAGAACCTGAAATTCGCCAAGGAGGTGATGCCGGGGCTGCGGACCGTCACGGGCTTAAAAGAGCTGTTAAACCAGACCGCCATCCAGATGACCTGGGATTATACCATCCGCCAGGAAATTTTGGAGTGCATTTCCCTGGAAAACCGCTATGAGGTGGTGTTAAAGACCATTCTCTCAGAGATGGAGATCTACCGGATCAAGCGGGAATTTCAGGAGAAGGTGAAGGCAGATATCGACCAGAACCAGAAGGAATACATTCTCAGGGAACAGATGAAGGTGATCCGCCAGGAGCTGGGAGAGGAAAATACGGTTTCCGACGCGGAGGAATACCGCAGAAAAACCGCCCAGCTGAAGGCGGACAAGGAGACAAAGGACAAGCTTTTAAAGGAGATCGGCCGGTTTAAGATCATGCCTCCGGGAAGTCAGGAGGCCAATGTGCTGCGAACCTATATTGAGACGCTTTTGGAGCTGCCCTGGAAGAAGGTTTCCAGGGATAACGACGATTTAAAGCATGCCCAGGAGGTTCTGGATCACGACCATTACGGCCTGGATCAGGTGAAGGAGCGGATTTTAGAGTATCTAGCGGTGCGTACCCTGACAAAGAAGGGCACTAGTCCCATCGTCTGCCTGGTGGGGCCGCCGGGAACGGGAAAAACCTCCATTGCCCGCTCTGTGGCCAGGGCTTTGAACAAGAAATATGTGCGCATCAGTCTCGGAGGAATCCGGGATGAGGCGGAGATTCGGGGCCACCGCAAGACCTATGTAGGAGCCATGCCCGGACGGATTGTGGAGGGCCTGCGCCAGGCCGGGGTCAGCAATCCGCTGATGCTTTTGGATGAGATCGACAAGGTCAGCAGTGATTATAAAGGGGATACCTCGTCGGCCCTTCTGGAGGTTCTGGACGGAGAGCAGAATGTAAAATTCCGGGATCACTATGTGGAGACGCCCATTGACCTGTCCCAGGTGATGTTTATCGCCACCGCCAATACCACCCAGACCATACCGGGGCCCCTTTTGGACCGTATGGAGGTGATTGAGGTCAACAGCTATACGGAGAATGAGAAGTTTCACATCGCCAAGGATTATCTGCTTCCTAAGCAGTTGGAGCGCAACGGGCTGGATTCCAAAAAGGTGGCGATTTCCGATAAGGCTCTGGCCCGGATCATCCACAACTATACCCGGGAGGCGGGAGTCCGCAATCTGGAGCGGCGTATCGGGGATATCTGCCGGAAGGCGGCCAGGGAGTTTTTGGAGAACCAGAAAACCGGCATACGGGTGACCGAGAGCAGCCTGGAAAAGTATCTGGGCAAGGAGAAGATTTCCTTTGAGGACGCCAACGAGGAGGATCAGGTGGGCATCGTCCGGGGCCTGGCCTGGACCAGCGTAGGGGGTGACACCCTGCAGATCGAGGTGAATGTGATGCCAGGCAAGGGAACCCTTCTGATGACCGGCCAGCTGGGGGATGTGATGAAGGAGTCGGCCCAGACGGCCCTTACTTACGTGCGGTCTGCCGCGCCTCAGTATCAGGTGGCGGACGATTATTTTGAGAAGCACGATCTCCATATCCATATTCCCGAGGGAGCGGTGCCAAAGGACGGCCCCTCCGCCGGAATCACCATGGCCACGGCCATGCTGTCGGCGGTGACCGGCCGGGCCGTAAGGTGTAAGGTCGCTATGACAGGAGAGATCACCTTAAGGGGAAGGGTCCTTCCCATCGGCGGGTTAAAGGAAAAGATCCTGGCGGCTAAAATGGCCCACATGGAAAAGGTCCTGGTGCCGGATAAGAACCGGCCGGATATGGCGGAGCTGTCAAAGGAGATTACCAGAGGACTGGAGATCATCTATGTAAGTCAGATGGAAGACGTATTAAAGGAGGCGCTGGCGTGATTATTAAAAGTGTGAACCTGGAGACGGTCTGCGGCGTAACCAGCCGCCTTCCGGAGAACGAGGCGCCGGAGTTCGCCTTTGCGGGCAAGTCCAATGTAGGGAAATCCTCCCTGATCAATGCCCTGATGAACCGCAAGGCATATGCCCGAACCTCTTCCCAGCCGGGCAAGACCCAGACCATTAATTTCTATAAGATCAACGACGCCTTTTACTATGTGGACCTTCCCGGCTACGGCTACGCCAAGGTATCCCTGGAGGCAAAGGAAAAATGGGGGAAGATGATCGAGCGCTATTTGCGCTGTTCCCGGATGTTAAAGCTGGTATTCCTTTTGGTGGACATCCGCCACGACCCTTCCGCCAACGACAAATCCATGTATGATTGGATCGTGTACAACGGCTATCATCCGGTTGTGATCGCTACCAAGCTGGATAAGATCAACCGCAGCCAGAGGGCAAAGCAGCTAAAGACCATCCGTCAGGGGCTGGGAATGGGGGCGGAGGACATTCTGATCCCCTTCTCAGCGGAGACAAAGGAGGGGCGGGAGGAAATTTGGGAGCTGCTGGAACGTACGGTTCAGGACTTTCAGACTAATTAAAGGTTCGGGCGCTATAATAATGGTATCTCAAAACAGACGTAAAGGAGAGAACATTATGAGCGCAAAGAATCAAATCTGCAGAGGGACAGTGGCTGCGGCAGCTGCCGTGTGCCTGCTTGCGGCCAGGCCTGCTACTGCCCAGGCGGCGGGAGGACTGGATCTTTATACGGATTATCCGGGCATGACCGCTAAGGCTGGGGACAGCCTGTCCTTTGACCTGGAGCTTGACAATATGGGGGAGGCATGCGATGCCTCCCTTTCGGTGCAGTCCCTGCCCGAGGGCTGGGAAGGCTACATATCCGGCGGCGGCGGGCAGATCAGCCGTATCCATGTGCCAAATGGAACGGCTTCCGCCACTGCTACCTTCCAGCTGGAGGTTCCGGCGGACGCCGCCGAGGGCTCCTATCAGGTGGTGCTGGCGGCGGATGCGGGAGGCGGGGTATCGGACACCCTGACCCTGGATCTGGCGGTCAGCGAGCTGCAGGTGAGCCAAGGGGATTTCTCCAGCGAGTACCCGGAGCAGGAGGGGGCGGCGGGAACCTCCTTCAGCTTTAACGCCACCCTGGTGAACAACAGCGGGGAATCCCGCTCCTACAGCCTTTCCGCCCAGACGCCTTCCGGCTGGCAGGCCTCCTTTAAGCCCAGCGGTGAAAGCACCCAGGTAGCCAGCATCGAGCTGGAGCCGGGAGCGAGCCAGGGTCTTACCATCGCGGTGACACCTCCGGAAAATGTGGAGGCCGGGGAGTATACCATTCCCTGCAGCGCGATTTCCGGCAGCGAAACTCTGAATATGGAGCTGTCCATAACCGTGACAGAAAAATATCAAATGGATCTGACCACTCCGGACGGCCTTTTAAGCTTCTCCGCCCAGGCGGGCGCGGATTCCGATGTGACCTTAAGCATCACCAACAACGGAAATGTGGCCCTGGAGAATGTAAACCTGACTTCCACCGCCCCAACGGGCTGGAACGTCAGCTTTGACACCCCCACCATCGAGGTGGTGGAGGCCGGGAGCACCGTGGAGGTGACCGCCCATGTGACCCCCTCTGAGGATGCTCTCACCGGGGACTATGTGGTGACCATGAGAGCCAGCACCAGCGAAGCCTCGGACAGCGCGGAATTCCGCGTATCCGTGGAAACCAGCATGGTCTGGGGCGTTGTGGCGGTGGTGATCCTGGCGGCGGTGCTGGGCGTGATCGGATGGATATTCCGCAAGTACGGGAGAAGATAGTATGGCAGAGGAAATCATGATTGAAACCAGGAACCTGACCAAGCGCTACGGGGAAAAGACGGCGGTGGATCATCTGGATTTGACGGTCCGAAAAGGCGAGGTATTCGGCCTTTTGGGTCCCAACGGGGCGGGGAAAACCACCACTACCCTGATGCTCACCGGCCTGACGGAGCCCACGGAAGGGACGGCCTTGATTGACGGAAAGGACTGCCTGAGAGATCCCATGGAGGTAAAATCCATCGTAGGCTACATGCCGGATAACGTAGGCTTTTACGGCGACCTGACCGGGCGGGAGAACCTGCGGTTTACAGCGGCCTTAAACGGCCTCGAGGGCCCTGAGGCCGAGGAGCGGATTCAGTCCCTTCTGGCGCGGACCGGACTTTTGGAGGCGGCGGATTTAAAGGTGCGGGCCTATTCCAGGGGCATGCGCCAGCGCCTTGGGGTGGCGGACGTGCTGGTAAAGGATCCAAAGGTGATTATTATGGATGAGCCTACCCTGGGCATTGACCCGGAGGGCATGAGACAGCTTTTGGAGTTAATCCGGGAAATGTCGAAAAAGGAGCATCGCACCATCCTAATCTCGTCCCATCAGCTGTACCAGGTACAGCAGGTATGCGACCGTATGGGCCTCTTTGTTGAGGGGCGCCTGGCGGCCTGCGGCACCCTGGAGGAGCTGGCGGAGCAGACCAGGGAGGGAGCGCCGGTTCTGACGGAGATTAAGGTGGAGCCGGCGGATGAGGGCTTTGTAAGGCTTATAAAGGAGCTGGAAGGGGTCTACAGCGTCGGGCGGGAAGGAAGCCGCCTGATCGTAGGCTCAGACCGGGACGTGGGAAACGCCCTGGCCCAGGCAGCGCTTGATTGCGGCTTAAAGCTGGTGAGCCTGCGGCCCTGCGGCAATGATTTGGACGATATTTATCAGAGATATTTTGAAAAGGCAGGTCATGAAGATGGAAACAGGGACGGCAGTAAAATTAAAAGATTCATTTCACGGAACCGCTGAGAGAAAGGCCCACGGAAGGAATACGGGGCTTTGGGCCCTGTACCACAAGGAGATGCGGGATCATATCCGCAGCAGGCGGTTTCTGCTGGTGCTGGCCCTGGTGGCGGCGGCAGGTTTTGCCAGCCTTTACGGGGCGGTGGGGGCTATGTCCTCCGCCTCCGCTCCGGGAGATTTTGCTTTCCTGCAGCTGTTTATTACCAGCGGCAGCTCCATTCCCTCCTTTGTATCCTTTATCGCCCTTTTGGGCCCCTTTGTGGGGCTGTCCCTGGGCTTTGACGCGGTGGGAGGGGAGAGAAGCGGAGGCACCCTAAACCGGCTTTTGTCCCAGCCCATCTACCGGGACAGCGTGATCATCGGCAAATTTTTGGCGGGAGCGGCGGTGATCTTTGCCATGCTGGCGGTGATGATCGGGACGGTCAGCGCCATCGGCATCCTGGCGGTGGGAGTGAGGCCAAGCGGGGAGGAAGTGGGGAGAATCCTGGTGTTTTTTATCTTTACCGGAGTCTATATCTGCTTCTGGCTGGGGATTTCCATCCTCTTTTCCATCCTTTGCCGCCACTCGGCCACCAGCGCTCTGGCAGTGATCGCCTGCTGGATGTTTTTTACCATCTTCTTAAGCCTTTTAGCCGGGATGATCGCGGCGGCCATGTACCCCTTAGAGGGGCTTGCGGGGTTGTTTAATGCGGCGGATTATTACAATACGGAGCTGTATATCAACCGGCTGTCTCCTTATTACTTGTACGGGGAGGCGGTTACTACGATCTTAAATCCGGGCGTGCGCACCACGGGGCTGGTGACCAACGCCCAGGTGGACGGAGCCATAGCCGGATACCTGCCCTTTGGCCAGAGCCTGCTTTTAGTATGGCCCCAGCTGGTGGGTATGGCGGCCCTGACCCTGGCGGTCTTTGCCCTTTCCTATGTGAAATTTATGAGACAGGAGGTTCGTTCCAATTAATTATGAGAATCCTGATTGTAGAAGACAATAAGCGTCTGGCGGAGTCGCTGAAGGACATTTTAAACCATCTGCGCTATGAGGCGGACATCTGCCTGGATGGAGGGGACGGCTATGATCAGGTGATGAGCGGACTGTACGACGGAGTGATTCTGGATGTGATGCTGCCGGGGATGGACGGCCTGACTTTACTGAAGGAGGCACGCTCCCACGGCAGCAAGATTCCGGTGCTGATGCTGACGGCAAAGAGCGAAACAGAGGATAGGGTGGCGGGGCTTGACGCGGGGGCGGATTACTATCTCACAAAGCCCTTTGACAAGGATGAGCTGGCCGCAGCTTTAAAGGCGGTGCTGCGCAGAGGGGGCGGGATGATTCCGGAGGTGGTGTCCTTTGGGGATATCAGCCTGGACCAGTCCTCCTTCTGCCTGAGGCGGGGAGAGAAATCCATCCGCCTGGGAAAACGTGAGTTTGAGGTCATGCGCCTTCTGATGTACGCCAAAGGGGCCATTGTCTCCAAGGAAACGCTGCTTTTGAAAATCTGGGGCAGCGAAGGGGAGGCGGTGGACAATAATGTGGAGATCTACATTTCCTTCCTGCGCAAAAAGCTTTCGTTTCTCAAGGCCTCCACGGCCATTGTCACAGCCAGGCAGCTGGGCTACTATCTGGAAGGGGGAAAAACCGTATGAAGGAACTGAAGGGACTGCGGGTTAAATTTATTGTTTCCAATATGGTGATGGTCAGCCTGGTGATCGGTCTGGCCTTTTTCCTTGTGGGAGGCATGATGAAGCTTCGGGTTAGGCAGAATCAGGAGCGGCTTTTGGGACAGGCGGCGGAGGCGGAATTCAGGGAAATGTCCTGGGAAAGCCAGAGGAGCCGCCTGCCCTATTTTATCCTGGTAACAGACGGCGACGACCGGGTGATCCGGGTGGAGGGCCAGTACGGCGGCCTGGGGCCTGACGAAGAGCTTTTGGAGGATCTGGCGGCACAGAGCCTGGCTGGTATGGCGGACCGGGGGAGCTTAGAGCCCTATCAGCTGACTTACCTGCGGCGGCCTTTTGAGAGCGGATACCGCATCGCCTATGTGGACACCAGCTTGGGGGATTCCTATACCCAGGATATGTGGCGGACCCTGGGGCTGACGGGGGCTGCGGTCTGGCTTGCCCTGCTGGCCGTCAGCTGTATCCTTTCCAAGTGGGCGGTAGACCCGGTGGAGCGGTCCATCCGGCGGGAAAAGCAATTTGTGGCCAACGCTTCCCATGAGCTGAAAACGCCTCTGACGGTGATCATGGCCAACGCCCAGCTTTTGGAGGATGAAAGAGGGGAGGGAAACGCCGATGAAAACCGGTGGCTGAACAATATCCTTCAGGAAGCGGAGGGGATGAAGAAGCTGGTGGAGGAGATGCTGACCCTGGCCCGCAGCGAGGCCGCGAAAGCCGCGGGAAAGAGGGCCGTCTGCTGCTTCAGCGACGTGGTGATCGAGAGCGTCCTTTCCTTTGAAGCGGTTTTTTATCAGGAGAACCAGGAGCTGGAAAGCGATGTGGAGGAGGAAATCTGGGTGCGGGGGGATGAAGGGCAGATGAAGCAGGTTCTGGGCATCCTTTTGGACAACGCGAAAAAATATTCCTCTCCCGGCGGCCGTACCCGGGTGGAACTGAAACGGACCGGCAATAAAAAAGCCCGGCTGACAGTGGCCAGCACGGGCGAGGAAATTCCAAAGGAAAAGCTGGAGGCGATCTTCGATCGGTTTTACCGGCTGGACGAGTCCAGAGGGGCTAGGGAAGGCTACGGCCTGGGCCTGGCTATCGCAAAAAGCATCGTGGAGGGCAGCGGCGGCAGGATCTGCGCCCAGTCGGAAGGGGGACAGAACCGCTTCTCTGTGGAGCTTAAGCTGCGGGAGCGCTAGGAAAGGAGGGCGCGCATGGCGAAGGAATAGATCTCCTGGCTCTTCTCCTTCCACTTGGCGCAGACCTGCTCCGCCTGCTCCTTATCCGGCAGGGAGAGGTCCAGGCGGATGAGGATGCTCTTGCCCTCCCGGACCTCGCAGTGGGCCACATAGTCCTGATCCGTGGACTTATAATAATCGGCGCTGGTGCCCACCTCGTCCCTGAGGCGGAACTTATTCTCCTTAATATATTGATTCATATCCTCCACAATGGCGGGGGATATATTTTTGCCAAAAAAGTTCAGAGTCTCCTCGCCCTCCCGGGTCAGCTCATAGCGGGTGCTGCTATGGCTGGGCTCCTTGTGGACAAGGCCGGCTTCCTCCAGTTCGTTTAAGGCCTGCTGGAGGGTAAAATAAGTAGTATACTCATGTTCGGTAAAAAAGCTGGTCAGCTGGGCGTTGGTTAAGGGAAATTTTACCTGCTTGAGCAGATACAGAATCATCAATTTGTACAGGGTTATGGGATCTGTCAACATGGAATACGCGCACCGCCTTTAAGTCTTTTCCTCTATCATAGCAACTTTTCGCTTTTAATTCAAGATGAAATGTGCTATCATAAAAGCAATGCAGGAAACATCAGAGAAGATCGGGTGGTACTATGAGAGAACGGATCAACCGGCTGGCCAGGGGGATCATTGACAGCGAAAGCCCCCAGGTGACAGTGGAGCCAAAGCAGGTGGAGGAAAGCGTGCCTGTCTCCCCCAAAACCAGGGGGGAGCTGCTGGTCGCCAGCAGCAATCATCTTTATATTAAAGGACTTGCCTATTCCGGCAATCCAAGGGTCACGATCGTAAACAGCGCCTTTGGAGGGCTGCGCAATCGGATTGTCTACGAGGTCAACAGCCAATACTGCGAACATGGGGAAATGATTAAGGGATCTTTTTATCTGGTCACCAATGGGGGCGAAAAAGAGATTCCTTATTCTTTGCGCGTTCAGGGAGGGGCCTCCGGGGAGCTGATCGACGGCTTAAAGACGGCCCAGGATTTTGGCCGCCTGGCAAAGAAGGATCTGGATCTGGCCCTTCAGCTTTTTGAGTACCAGGATTTTATCCAGGCTCCTTTTTTGAAGGATCCCGCCTGCCGTTCGATCTACGACGGATTAAAAGGCCGTCCCGGAAGGAGAAATCTGCTGGAAGAGTTTCTGGTGGCTCTGAAGGTGAAGGAGAGCGTGGGCCTTTCCCTGGAACAGTCAAAGCGCGTCTACGACTGCGGCCAGGATGGATCGCGGGATACGGTTGAAATCCGCGCAAACGGCTGGGGATATGTGTCCGTTCAGGTCCAGGCGGACGGAGATTTTATTCAATTGGAGCGGGGACGGTACACGGACCAGGATTTTAAGGGAGGCCTTCTGAGCCTGCCCTTTGAGATCCGGAGGGAACGGCTTCATGGCGGCAGGAATTTCGGTTCCATCCGCATTGCCACCCTGCGGGAGACTTTTACGATTCCCATCGAGGCTTCGACGGGACAGGAGGCGGCTTACAGCCGCGGCAAAGAGATCGGAACGGAAGAGCTCTACCCATATCTTTCCAGGCGCTTCGCCCTTGAGGCGGGGATGGGGGATCAAAAGGAGATCATGGGACAGCTGGAGGAGCAGGTGAGAAAGCTTGAAGAGGATTTCCCCGAGGACAGCCTGCCGAAGCTTCTTTACGCGGAGCTTCTGCTGATGAGCGGGAAGGGGGAGGACCGGGAGGGATTAACTCGGCTGATCCGCCAGCACTTGGCCCGGATGGATGAGAACAACCCCTACCGGCTGTTCCTTCTGATGGAGGTGGACGGGCGTCTGCGCCAGAACCCTCTGGAGCTGTATCTGAAGATGAAGACCCTGTTCCAGCAGGGCTGCCGCAGCCCCTTTTTGTACCTGGCGGCGGACCGGCTGTTAGAGGATTACCCGGATCTGATGGCCAGTATGGGAGAGTTTGAGGTTCAGGTGCTGTATTTGGCGGCCAGAAAGGGCTACCTGGGGGAGAACCTGGCCCGGCGGGCCGCGGGATACGCCCAGAACCTGCGCTATTACAGGAGAATTTACCAGTGGCTGCTGGAGAAGATCTACGGCCTTTATCCCCTGGACGAGGTGCTGGAGGCCCTCTGCGCCCTTTTGATCCGGGGAGATCAGAAGGGGATGAGCGCCTTTGGCTGGTATCAGCTGGCCCTGGAGAGGGGGATTAACCTTACCAGGCTTTACGAGTATTTTCTTTATTCCCTGCCGGAGGATTACGGGCATCTGCTGCCCAAGGAGGTGCTGCTGTATTTCTCCTATGACAAGGATCTGGATGAGAAGAACCGCTGCGTGCTTTATCGGAATATCCTGACCTATATGAATCCCTCATCTGACCTTTACCAGGCCTATATCCGGCCTATGGAGCAGTTTGCTACGGAGCAGCTTTTAAAATCCAGGATTAACAGCAGCCTGGCGGTGATCTACGATCATATGATTTACAAGGATATGATCGACCGCAAGGCGGCTATGGTTCTCCCGGGGATTCTGCGCTCCTACCGTATTCAGTGCAGGGATCCCAGGATGAAGTACGTGATTCTCCGCTATGAAGAGCTGGCGGAGGAGCAGGCCTTCGCCCTGGAGGAGGGCTGCGCTTATGTTCCGGTATTTTCCGACCGTTTTATCCTTATCTTCCAGGACGCCTATGGAAACCGCTATCTGGATGTGCGCTGCATCAAGGTTCCGGTGATGGATAAGCCGGAGCTTTTGGAGCGCTGCTACGAGGTCTGCCCGGAGCATCCCATGCTGCGGCTGATCGCCTGCCGGAAGCTTTTGGAGGAGGGCATAAGGGAGGAGGCCCAGGCGGCCTTCCTGGAACAGTTTATGGCTCAGACGAATCTGAATCCGGTGTTTCGGGCAGGGCTTTTGGCGGCGCTGACGGATTACTACTGTAAAAAGGCGGAGGATGAGAGCGGAAGCCTGGACTGCGCCTATCTGGCCCAGATGGATAAGGAAGAGCTGGAGCCCAGGCAGCGTCAGAAGATCTGCGAAATCCTGATCCGTCAGAACCATATGCGGGAAGCCTACGATATGATCCGCACCTATGGGAGCCAGTATATCGCCATGGAAAGCCGGGCAAAGCTCTGCGGGCGGATGATTCTCCAGAACCTTTTTGATCAGGACGAGCTGCTGTTGTCCCTGTCCTGGGGCGTATTCCGGGAGGGCGGTGCGGACAGCGTGCTTCTGGATTACCTCTGCGAGCATTTCAACGGCACGGTGGAGCAGATGTACGAGGTTCTGATCCGGGGGATTGAGAGCCATGTGGAGACATACGACCTGGAAGAGCGGCTTTTGGCCCAGATGATGTTTACCGGGCAGACCGGGCGGATCGACTCGGTTTTCCAGCTTTATACCAGGAGGAAAAATACCAGGGAGAGCGTGGTTAAGGCCTATTTTACGGAAAAGTCCATCGCCTATTTTTTGAGAGAGGAGCAGGTGGACGGCCAGGTATTTGCCTATCTGGAGGGCGCTGTCAACGCCAGCATTGAAAAGGACCGGGTTCCCACGATTTATCTGCTGGCCTTGACGAAATATTATGCCTCTCGGGAGAAGCTGAGCGAGAAGCAGGAGCGTCTGTGTCGGATTGTGGGCGGGCTTTTGATCAGCGAGGGTCTAATCTTTTCCTATACCCGCGACTTATCCCGCCATATGGCGGTGCCGGAGGATATTATGGATAAGGCCATGGTGGAGTACCATGGCAGAAAAGACAGCCGTCCGGAGCTTCTGGTACGGATCCTTCCCGGACAGGAGGCATTCCACAGCGAGGAGATGCACCGGGTTTACCAGGGGATTTTCGTGAAGCAGAAGGTTCTCTTTGAGGGAGAAACCATGGAATACCAGATCTATGACCGGTCAGAGGGGAAAAGGACGCTGGTGGCTCAGGGACATGTTGTCTGCGACCAGAAGCTTATGGGCAAGGAAAACAGCCGTTTTGTTCTGCTGAACCATATGGGGACGGCTTACGAGAAGAAAGACGAGGAGGCTTTAAAAAAGGCCATGGAGGACTATTTGAAGAAGGCGGCGGTTCTTGGGGAACTGTTTCCGGCCATATAAGGGGGGATGGTCGTGGATGATTTGATCATTGGATTGGATTTGAATGATGATTATACTAGAATCGCCTGTTTGGGACAGGAGAAAACATGGACCATCCCTACGGTGCTGTGCCGCCGCAAGGATGAGGAAGTCTGGCTGACTGGGGAAGAGGCATACGCCTGTACGCTGGTAGGCGAGGGCGTGATGGCGGATAAGCTGGTGAAGATGGCGGCCAAGGACGGGATTTCCACCATCGGGGAAACTCGTTATACGGGAAGCGGCCTTTTAAACCAATTTGTCCGCAGCGTGCTGGAATATCCGCTGAAAGAGTTTGGACCGGGACGGATCGGGCAGCTGGTGGTGTCCCTTCACCAGGCAGACGCGAAGATGATGGATCTCTTTTTGCAGTGCGCGGATTTTCTTGAGATTCCCAGGGAACGGGTTCATGTGGTCAGTCATATGGAGAGCTTCGTTTACTATGTGCTGAGCCAGAGAAAAGAGCTGTGGAGCAATCAGGTGGGGCTTTTTGACCTTTCCTCCCAAAGACTGTGCTACTATGAGATGAAGGTCCAGAGGGGACTGCGAAAAAATATGGTGCAGGCTGATTCGGAGGATATGGAGGAAGCCTTTAATCTGGATATTCTGGACACTCCATCGGGAGGACGGCTGGCGGACCGGATTCTTACGGCCTGCGGGGAGCGGGTTCTGAGTAAGAAGCTGTTTTCCTCGATTTTCCTGACAGGAAAGGGCTTTGAGCGGCAGGACTGGGCGGGGGATTTTATGAAGCTTGCCTGTCACCGGAGAAAGGTTTTTGTGGAGCCGGTGATTTTTGCCGCTGGGGCGGCTTTTAAGGGGGCCGACTATCAGAAGGGCGCTTCATCCTACCCTTATATTTTTATCTGCGAAGGACGTTTAAAGGCCCAGGTATCCATGAAGGTTATGCGCAGGGGCAAGGAGAACCAGCTGCTGTTGGCCTCCTACGGGGACAACTGGTATGAATCCAAAAGCAGCCTGGATCTCATCCTGGACGGCCAGAAGGAGATCGAGTTTACCATTACACCCTTAGATTCAAAGAAAAAGAAGCTGGTGAAGATCCCCTTAACCGGATTTCCGGACCGGCCGGAGCGGACCACCCGTATCGGGCTGAGCCTGGGATTTTTAGATGAGAATACCATGTCGGTGGCAGTGAAGGATAAGGGCTTTGGGGAACTGTTTCCGGCAACCGATGCAGTGGTGCGCCAGGAGGTGAAGCTATGAGTCTTCTGCTCTGCCGTCCTGAGCCGGTACGGCACCCTTATTATATCGAGATCCTGGGGATTCATATCTATTCCTCCCAGGAGCTTTGCTATGTAATTTATAATAATCCTTTGCTGGCTATGGAGGATTTTCTGGACACGCCTCTGCTCACCTTTATCCGGGATGAGCTGAATCTGGAGGCTCTGGCGGGCAAGCTTTCCGAGATGGCGGATCAAAAGAACAGCCGGGATGCCATGCTGCTTTTAATTCTCTCGGAATGCGATTACTATACGGAGTCAGAGGTGAACCGGTTTAAACAGATTTTGGCTTCCTACCGGAAGCTGCGGCCGGCGGAGTATCTGAAGGCTGTGGCGGACGCCCTGTTTCGGAAAAAACAGTACGGCAAGGCGGTGGCCCGTTACCAGAAGATTCTGGAGCTGCCGGAGGATGAGACTGGGGACGATGAGTTCTGCTCCAGGGTTTATCACAACCTGGGAGCGGCCTACGCCCAGATGTTCCGGTATGAAAAGGCTTTTAAGGCTTTGGACCGTTCTTACGGGCTTCACAAGGACCCGGAAACTTTAAAGCGGATTTATTTTCTTACCGTATTTGAACCAGCCTTGGCGGTGCGGGAGCGCTACTACTCTCTGTTTACGCCTCAGGCAAGGGAGTCCTGGGACCAGGAGTTAGCCATGGCCCGTCAGAATGCCATGGCGGCAGGGGAAGTGGCCGGCCTGCGGGAGCTTTTTAAAAAGGATCCTGTAAAGCGCATGAAGGGAGCCGGGGAACTGATCCAGCAGTGGAAGCAGGATTACAGAACCATGAGTTAAGGAGGATACGATCAATGGCCTTTGAAGCGGCAAAACAATATTTAGACAGCATAGGATTGGGGGACCGGGTGAAGGAATTTGATGTTTCCAGCGCTACCGTGGAGCTGGCGGCTCAGGCGGTAGGCTGCGAGCCGGCCCATATCGCAAAGACCCTTTCGTTTCTGGCAGGGAATGAAGGTATGCTGATTGTGGCGGCTGGGGACGCCAAAGTGGATAACCACAAATACAAAGAAACCTTCCACACTAAGGCTAAGATGATGACGCCGGACCAGGCGGTGGAGCTGGTGGGGCACGCCGTAGGAGGAGTCTGCCCCTTTGGAATCAAACCGGGAATCAAGGTGTACCTGGACGAATCCTTAAGGCGGTTTGATATCGTTTATCCGGCCTGCGGCAGCGCCAACAGCGCGGTAAGGCTTTCCATTCCGGAGTTAGAGAGCGCTTCCAAAAGCTCCGGCTGGGTGGATGTGTGCAAGGGGTGGAATTAGTTCCGGAGGATAAAAACGGAGGAGAAGACGCATGATTACAGGCGCGATTCGAAATAAAGTGGATAAAATCTGGCTGGACATTTTTGCTGGCGGTATTACCAACCCATTGACAGTGATCGAACAGCTGACCTATCAAAAATGGCGATACAACAGAGCCTGGAACGACTGGAAACTCTTAAAAAAGCTCTGATGCAAAGGTATTTTGGCGGAAATGAGGTGTAAATATGGCTATGATGACAGTATACCACGGCGGTTACAGATCTGTGGAACGTCCTGAAATCCGCATTGGCCGCAACACGAAAGATTTTGGAAATGGTTTTTATTGTACCATTATTAAAGAGCAAGCCCAGCGCTGGGCAAAACGTTACGACACGAAAATCGTTTCGATCTATGATGTACGTATCAATACATCTTTGAGGATCAAAGAATTTGCGGAAATGTCTGAGGAATGGCTGGATTTTATCATCGCCTGCAGAAGCGGTAAGCCCCATGCATACGATATTGTGATCGGTGCAATGGCGAATGACCAGATTTACAACTATATTTCAGATTATATAGATGGTGTGATTACAAGAGAGCAATTCTGGGTTTTAGCAAAGTTTAAATATCCTACACATCAGATTAATTTTTGTACAGAAGAAGCATTAAAATGTCTGCAATATCGTGGATATGAGGTGGTGAATGAATGAGCCGGTCAAATGGAAGAGAAGCGCAGAAAGACAATGATCTGTTTTTTACTTGTTCACTGATTGATTATATTGGCAGAAAGACTAAAAATAGCCGTGCAGATGTAGTCAACGCATTGGGCAAGGAGAAGATTGAAAAAATATACGATCTAGCGGATATTTACCACAGCGACAATATCGAAAGGGTTAGTCAGGATTTTATCAATGAAGCAAAAATATCACAGGGAAGTTTTGATAATGTGAGGGCATGCAGATACGCGATTCCTACTTACTGGGATATTGGAAAAGTATATAAAAGGCTCATCAAAATGGCTGCTGCTGATGAAAAAATAGGAATCGTAGATGCTCTGATAAAAGTGTATAACTCTTTTATCAGTAAAAAGATTGATGATTATAACAGCAGTGTGTATTATGAAAATCCCTCCTACATTTTTGAGTGTTATAAGGAAAATAAAATGCTTTAGTATTTGATAATAAAAGCAGTATTTTAGCTGAAATTTAGATGTATATATGAAGAATACGGGGATTAAACCACAGGTTATAAACGAGATTCAGGAATTAGCTAAAACGCACAATATGAATAAAGTAATTTTATTTGGTTCACGGCAAGAGGCGACTTTAAGAGAACCAGTGACATTGATTTAGCGGCTGAAAGTATGAGGACTTATGGCTTCACGCGCTTCAGGAAAGAAATAATGTGGCTCATTCCTATAATCAGAAAATTGCATTAGAAATCGTAAAGATGGCCAAGGACAATTTCTATCAGATGTTTTGTGATTTAAAAGCAGAAATTGATAAAAACTGGCTGTAAAAAATCGGCCAATGCTGGCGGTGCAGGATGGTTTGGTACACGAAAGGAGAAGTGTACCATGAAAGAACAGATCATTTCAGAAATTATCCGCAACATGCTGCCTTATCTGGATAATGCACAGCTAAAGCAGCTTCAGGAGACACTACAGTATTGTTTCTGGAATATGGAAGTAAGGGCGATTGATACGAGAGAGAGACCTGAAGAAAAGCTGACAAATGCGGAACTGCTGAAATTATTCATCGCTGCAAAGCGGGTGGAAGGCTGCAGCGAGAAGACGGTTCGCTACTATAGAATCACCATTGAAAAAGTGATTCAAACGCTGAACTGTCCAGTTGTGCATATTCAAACAGAGGATTTGCGGAAATATCTATCCGAATATCAGCAAAAAAGCCAGTGCAGTAAGTCTAACATTGATAACATTCGCCGAATCTTATCCAGCTTTTTTTCGTGGCTGGAGGATGAAAACTATGTTCTGAAAAGCCCGGTGCGCAGAATTCATAAAATACGTACTGCTAAGACGGTAAAGGAAACTTATTCAGATGAGGCGTTGGAGATTTTGCGGGATCAGTGCAGTTGCCTGCGGGATCTGGCAATGATTGATTTGCTGGCGTCTACTGGGATGCGGGTAGGCGAGCTGGTAAAACTAAATATCGAAGATATTGATTTTGAAAACAGGGAGTGCGTTGTTTTTGGCAAGGGAAATAAGGAACGGCCTGTTTACTTTGATGCTAGGACAAAAATTCATCTGAAAAATTATTTGGAGAGCAGGAAGGATGGCAATAAGGCGTTGTTTGTCTCTTTACAAAAGCCCTATAACCGGCTGGAAATCAGCGGCGTTGAGATTCGGCTGAGAAATCTGGGAAAAAAAATTAGGGATTAATAAGGTGCATCCGCATAAATTCAGGAGGACACTGGCAACGAAAGCGATCGACAAGGGGATGCCGATTGAGCAGGTGCAGCGTTTGCTGGGACATGCGAAGATTGACACTACAATGGAATATGCTATGGTGAATCAGACCAATGTAAAATTGTCCCACAGAAAGAATTATTTGCCGGATTTGTCCCTGTGCAATCTGTGTTCCAACAAGGATGATCGGAATGCCCGAATCGTGTTTTCTACCTATCCAACTATTTTGAACGCCATTGATGACACGAAATCCAAAGATGGCCGCCAGCTGTTTACACCGGCGCATTTTGATTTGATCATCATTGACGAAAGCCACCGGAGCATTTTCAAGAAATACCGGGCGATTTTTGAGTATTTCGATGGATTGATGGAGCGTACACAGATAAACGCCGTTTCTTGATTTTCGACTACTGTGGGAATTTTGAATATTTCCGGGAACATAAGGAAGGATATGAGGCCAGGGAGACAAAGACGCTGTCGGAACATATTTTCGGCAAGCAGATCCGAATTGCCGCGGCCTTACAGGAAAACGCCTTTGCCGGAGAGGATTGCCAGGCTTGGAGAGCGGAACTTGTGGAAACCTGCCATAAGCAGGTTGCGGCGCTGAATCCGGAGTTGATTTCTGTCAAACTGAGGCTGCAGTATGTGGAGAAATATAAAAAGCTAGACTCATTTCGTTCCCTCAGTGAAGGTGATAAGGGCGAGCTGCTGACGCAGATTGCTCCCCTTGTTCAATCAGAAGAAACGGATGAGTTTGCCAAACGGTTTGACAACTTTATGTACGGGCTGATCTTGGCCCATATGGAACAGCTGCCTGCTTTCCAACACGCTAAGAGACAGCTGCATGATACAGCCTTCCTGTTGGAACGCAAGAGCAATATTCCGCAAATTCAGGAAAAATTACCGCTTCTGCGGGAAATTCACACCGATGCCTTCTGGGAGGCCAATGACATTTTGCTGTTTGAAAAGGTTCGGAGAGAGCTCCGTGATCTGATCCGTTTCTTGGATGAAGGAGACGGGGGGCAAAAGCACATTGTCACAAAGCTAGCGGATCCGGTGATGGACTGCCAGGAGGGGATTTTGCTGGAGGCGGCCTATGACTTTGAGGACTATGGCGCCAAGGTAAACCGCTATGTCAACGAACATGGAGATACCCTTGCCATTTATAAGCTGACGCACAATATTCCCCTGACTGCGGGAGATTATCAGGAGCTGGAACGAGTGCTGACAAGGGAGCTGGGAAGCAGGGATGACTATGAGCGGGAATTTGGAAACAAGCCCTTTGGACTGCTGATCCGCAAGATTGCCAAGCTGGACCACGATGCAGCTATGGAGGCGTTTTCCGTCTTTATCAACGATGAATCTTTAAACCAAAAACAGATTGCTTTTGTAAAGCGGATTATTCAGTACATAGAGCGAAACGGATATATGGAAAATGTTGCGGAACTTACGAAACCTCCCTTTGATAAGCCCATTAGCTTTGTTAAGCTGTTTGACCCGAAGACTAGAACTGCGCTGATGGCAGTCATCAATCAGATCCGGGAGAACGCAATTTCGCTGGAAGCATCATGACCGCATTATTTTGTTCAAACAGCTCTACTGTTACCGGAATTATCTTGACAAACGCCCGGTAAACCGATATGATGGGTAATATCGAAAAAGGCTGTGAAGAAGAGGAGTACACCGCCGCCTCCCTCAGAGAGGACTGTCCGCAGGCTGAAAGGCAGTCCGGGATAGGCGTCAGTGGAAGGTAGCTTCGGAGCCGGAACGCCCAGAAAGCCTGTGAGTCCTGAAAGGGCCCAGGCAGTAAGCGCTCCCGGACCGCCCCGTTAAAGGCGCAAATGAGGCCGGAAGACCGCCGCAGATGCAGAGCGGGGAATTTCCGGTGAAATAAGGTGGTACCGCGAGTCAATTCGCCCTTTGCAAAACCGGAAGCCGGATTTGCAGAGGGCTGTTTTGTTACGAGCACTTAGCGCCTGTCTTTTAGGCGCTTACGTGCGATACATACAGAGCACTTGGCGAGGTTTTTTCGAGCCTAGTGCGGAGTATTGTTATAGGCACTTAGCGCCAGCTTCCAAAACAAGACATTTGAAAAAGGAGACAAGGACCATGAAGGAACTGGAAAAGACCTACAATCCGGCGGCCATTGAGGACCGTCTGTACCAGAAATG
>CALWQV010000041.1 GCA_944383785.1 uncultured Enterocloster sp.
CCCGCCAGATCGTACTCATCCTCCGGGTAAAATCCAGGCATCTCCGCCGTTTCCCCGCCGATTAAAGCCGCGCCCGCCTGGCGGCAGCCCTCAGCCACGCCTTTAACAATAGCCGCGATCTTTTCCGGGTAATTCTTACCACAGGCAATATAATCCAGGAAAAACAGCGGTTCGCCCCCGGCGCAGGCCACATCATTGACGCACATGGCCACACAGTCGATGCCCACCGTGTCGTGCTGATCCATAATAAACGCCAGCTTCAGCTTCGTGCCCACTCCGTCCGTTCCGGACAGCAGGGTTGGCTCCTCCATCCCCTTAAAAGCGGCGGCGGAAAATGCTCCTGAAAAACCGCCGATGCCGCCCAGCACCTCAGGCCGCATAGTTCCCTTCACATACTGCTTCATCAACTCCACCGACTTGTAGCCAGCTTCAATATCCACTCCCGCGCTCTTATAATCCATTCCAATCTCCATTCTGCCGCCATCCTGCGGCCTGTTTGTGCGCCGTATCCCCGGCGGTTTACTTTTTCATCTGCTCCATAGAGGCCTCATAGCCCAGCTTCTGCAGGAGGTCCGCCTTCTGCTCCACATCCTCTTTTAATCTTCCGGAATAGTCCTTCACCTTCTTAAGAAGCGACGGATCAGAAGCCGCCAGAATCTTTGCCGCCAGAATCCCCGCGTTTGCCCCACCATTGATGGCTACGGTAGCCACCGGAATGCCGCTTGGCATCTGCACAATGGAGTACAGGGAATCAACTCCGCCCAAATCCGAAGTCTTCATGGGAATCCCAATCACCGGCAGCGGGAAAATAGCGGCGCACATTCCCGGCAGGTGAGCGGCCTTGCCCGCCCCGGCAATGATCACCTTAAAGCCCTTTTCCTCCGCACTTTTTGCCCACTGAAAGAAAAGATCCGGCTCCCGGTGGGCGGAAATAATGGTCATTTCATAATCGATGCCAAACTGTTCTAGGATCTCTGCCGCTTTGCTCATCACCGGCAGATCCGAATCGCTTCCCATTACAATCCCTACTTTTGCCATAAACTATTCTCCTTTTCTTGGTGCCGGCTTTGCATTCTTTTTTAGCCGTTCATAATTAACCCATATCCTTTTTTATAAGTACAGCTAATTAATCTCGCGTGACCTCTTAGCAATTCTAATGATACTAAGATTTTCCCCGTTCGTCAATACCTTTATTCTGCTTCACGCGATAATAGAGAAACCATCAAAGTGATACTCTATGGGCCCGCAGCTGCTCCCTCTGCTCTTCTTCCTCTTTTCTTTCAGTATCCTCTCAAAAGCCTTCTCAATCTCTCTTAAAGCTTTTCCTTCCCAGACAGGCGCATTGTGGGAGCAGTAGAGGGTATATTCAGAAAATTCCCCTGCCAGTCTGCGGATCGTATCACGGTAGAGCTCCGGCCGTGAATCCGTCCGATGGGCATAGAGGGGACCGGGATACACCGTATCACCAGTAAACAGCAGCCTTTTCTCATCCTCCGCCAGCATAAGGCCGTCCTCCGAATGTCCCGGAGCGGCCACTACCCGCAGCCTTCTTCCCCCTAGTTCAAATATCTCCCCCTCCATTGTAGGCCTGACTTTGCATGCTCTCACTTGAAGATCTTTTGGCTCGAACCACAGAGGGTCCGGCAGGCGGAATGCCTCCCTCCTCAGATTCGGATCTCCGGGCTTCAGGCGAAACCCCTTCTCCAAAAGAGCTGTCTTCTCCGGACAGTTCAAAAGCCTTACCTCCTCAAAACGCCAGTTATCCCCCACATGGTCGAAATGGCTATGACTGTTGACCACCGTAATAGGGAGCTTTGTCAGCCGCTCCGCCACCGCCCGGATATTTCCAATCCCCATACCCGTATCTAAAAGCAGAGCCCTCTCCTTTCCCAAAATGAGATAGGAAATCACGTCCTGGAAATGATGCGGCTCATAAAGAGCGTACACCTCCCCCGGCAGGCGGTACACCGCAAACCAAGAATCTGAAAGGTTTTCCGGAATTAAATCTGAAAACTGAATTACATTTGCCATTTTGGTTCCCCCTGAATGATAAGACAGGCGCTAAGTGCTCGTAACAATGCTGCACACTAGGCTCGAAAAAACCTCGCCAAGTGTTCTGCATGTATCGCACGTAGGCGCCTTGATAGACAGGCGCTAAGTGCTCGTAACAAAAAAGGAGCCGCTCATGGACAGCCCCCTTTTTCTCCTATTCCTCCAGCGCCTCATTCAGCCCTTCCGTCCCCGGCAGCGCAAAACGTCCCTGCCGGATCAGCGCCATCTCTTTTCCAGCCTCATCCACAGCCACAATATCCCCCAGCTCCGAATAAGGAACCGTAATATCCGTATGGCAGCTGAAATACGCCTGAGCCGGATTCGTCTTTCTTTGGATGGAGATTTCATTATCCCGGGCGGTCACTTCTTTCCCATCAGGGTTATACATGGGCGTATCCTCGCTGAAGCTGTAGCAGGTATCGCCGACCGCGAAATGGGGCCCTGTTTTCTCCGCAATCAGAATCGGCAGCTGATCCCCGATCTCATAACGCCTGGCCATAGCGTAGGCCGTGGTATTAGTGCCGATGGCAAATTCGCCCATGGGAAGCCATTCATGCCCCCTTAAAATGACCTGTTTCACCAGCTTTTTGCCCTGCTCTTCCCAGTCCTCCTGGGGCTTGAAATTTCCACAGCCGTAATCCGTCACCCGGCCATCCTCAAAGCGCAGCCACAAATCCTGAAACTGATACTCGTCAATATAGACTCTTTCCACATGGAGAAGCCCCTTCGTCCCTGCGAGAACCGGGGAAGTAAAGACCTCTCCCAGGGGAATATTCACATCCGCCACGCAGTTTTCAAAATTCGTCTCCTTGTCCCGGTTCTTCAGCTCGTGAAGGCGCACCCACAAATCCGTGCGGTTGCCGCCTCGTCCCGTAATGTGAACCTTAGAAGCCTGGTCCAAGGCATCGATCATAGTCTGCTGAATCTTCTGATATTTCACATAATCCAGGGTATTTAAAGCAATGGTGTCCCGGAAAATCCCCTCGAAATCTTTTCCAATCTCTGGCCTTGGGAAGGCAATGATGGTAAAGCTGGTTTCATCCCCCGGCATATACTGGTTTGTAATCTGCCGGATCTCATTTGCCAGCTGATTGGAAACCTCTTCCTGGTGGGGGCTTAAGGCAAATGCCTCCGGTCTATTTTCCGGATGGAATCCCGGCAGGCCGAAGGTCTCCACTACCGCCGGGCCCGCACAGACTGCCGCCAGCTCCTTAAATTCCTCGTAAGCCGCCTTTGTGACAGAAAGCTTGCGCTCCTTTAAATTGCTGCCCATAAAGAGCGCGCTGTCGTAGCGGTGGTCATATTCATACTGGCGATTGGGCGACGAGCCATAATACCCCCGTTTTCCGGCGCTGCGACGGTTAATGGCTTGGGCGGCGGCCCGGTAAAGGATGGGGCTTAAACCCATGGCACGGAAATTCTCCATGGCCCTGCGGATCATCCGTTCAAAGCCCAGCTGGTACTCGATCACCACGGTTTTCTTTTTTGACAAATCCCGCCCCATTACCTGAAAGCCCCGCCTGAAGCCTTCCGTATAGGTATCCGCCATCCGGTTAATCGTCTCCTGGGACAGGCTGTTTAAAAAGGCCGCCAGCTTCAGATCCCCTTCGGAAATATACTCGCCAAAATAGTAGAGGTATCGCAGATCCTCAAGATCCGATTCCCGGATCAGATCAGCGGCAAAGGAAAGCTGCGGATCCACCCCCTCCCGAATCCGAAAACGCACGGTCAGGTCGGCATAATCGCTGACATACCAATACAGCGCATCCTGAATCTGTCTGGCATCCGGCTCCTCTTTTCCTTCGGCAAAAGCCTCCTGGAACAGATTATAGACCTCAATAAACGTCTCGTTGACAGCCGTAATTTCCTCCATCCGCATCTCAAAGGCCAGGGGAATCTCCGCCCTGATCTCCGTATAGAGGAAACAAAGCAGCTGCCCCATCTCCTTGCCCAGCTTTTCCGCCGCGAAAGAAGGATTGGCAAAGCTTTCCCCGTAGTTCTCCGGCAGAATGTCATGATACAAGCACTCATTGCGTCCTTTAAGCTCTTCCATGGAAAGCTGCCGCCCGGAAAGAAGCTGTTCCGTCAGGCCGGCTATCATCTCAATAAAAGCCCCGGTCCGCCTAAAGTAAGATCCGTAAGGCTCCCTCATCTCCTCGTCCTTCATGGCGCGGATCCGCTCCAGAGAAAGCTCGTACCGCTCCCGGACTGCCTCATTTTCCTCTTTCAGCAAATATCTGTAATCCATTGATCCCTTCCGCTCCTTGTCATTTTATCATCTATCCTCTGATCCCAACGATCAGAACCATCACCCAGCAGATCATCACTACGCCCAAAAGGCCCAGTCCGATTCTGGCGAAAATGTAATTTTTCTCCTGCTCCCGAAAGGCTAGGAAGCTGTACCACAGGCCCATTATCCCAAAGGCGATGCTGGAAAATCCCAGTGCCCCGATCACCATCCCCCCCTGGCCTCCGCCGCGAACCGAAAGGACGATGGAGGCCGCCGCCAGCCCCAGGCTTAAGAGGCCCAGCCCAAAGCTGAAAAATCCATTTTTCGCGAAAGGATGACGGACATAGGAAATTTTATTGCCCACATATTTCACCGTGTATTCCTCCTCTGGCGCAACCGCACCCGAAAACGCTGTACTCTCCGGTAACAGAAAAAGCCGATGGCCGCCCCCAAGGTATTTAAAATCAGGTCGTCCACGTCAAAGCTTCCTACCTTAAATCCCAGCTGAATAGTTTCTAACATCAGGCTGAATCCAAATCCCAGGAAAATAATCCGAACCGGCCCCCGGCTCCTGCGGCTGA
This sequence comes from uncultured Enterocloster sp., assembly GCA_944383785.1. Classification (GTDB taxonomy): domain Bacteria; phylum Bacillota; class Clostridia; order Lachnospirales; family Lachnospiraceae; genus Enterocloster. The sequence continues at coordinate 4,864 of CALWQV010000041.1, forward strand.
CCACCGGCATAAAAAAGCCAAAGGGCATAAAAGCGATCACATTGCCCGCCAGATTCACAACCACTGCCTTCATTCCCAGAGTCTCATAATAGGTGATAAACCGCATAATCTCCTTAAAAGGCGCTAAATTGTAGGCATATCCCCGGTTCGGGTTCGTCCGGCCGAAATCTTCCGAAAAGAACATAAGATACGATAACAGAGCCAGGTACAATAGAAACAGTACCCAGCCCATTTTCTGGCGTTTTGTAGTCCCTTTCAGCATGGCCTAAAACTCGATATCCGATTTATGCTTTAACAGCAGCGCGCCGTTTACAATGGAAATGATTCCCACGGTCACGCCCGTCACCAAAATAATAATCCCTACGGCAATACTGCCCGCTCCTGTATTTCTCATGGTCTGATATGCCTTTTCCAACTGGCTCATATTCATCACTCCTGAACATAGATTTTACATATCATTCTAACATAAGGATGGATGTTTTTCAATTCTGTTATGCAAAATGTAGACACCAGAAAACCGGAGAAGACAAATTAAACGTTTGTTCAATCTGTCTTCTCCGGCTCCCCTTAATCAACAAAGTCCAAGCATCTGCCATACTGGCACACAAGCCATACAAGCAGCTACACAGAAAAACATGTTAAATACAGAAGCTGATATCAAATCTTTGTGGGTAACCATCTGATGATCCGTAGCTGTTAGTGATAATATCATAGAAGAATTCTGGTACGAAAAAATCCATATATTTCCTGCAGCATAACCTACAAAAATTAAAATAAATGGATGAATTCCTCCGATGATACACAAAGGCATCAGCAAAACCGTCGTAAGAGTCGTACATGCAGCCATAGACACGATCAGCATCCGCAAGGCGAAGGTAACGAGGCACAAAAAAATAACCAATATGTAGGGATTCCCCACGACCCCATTTAATTGATCCCCGATCAGTTCAGAAATAGCGGCATTGATTTTCAGTGAGTCAAATACATTTGTAACTCCCACAAAACAGCCGATAAAGATAATTCCTTCCCATGGAATCTTACTCCTGAACGACTTTTTATCGCAAATTCCTGCTGTCATTACAATCAAAGCGCCTGCGCAGGCAACCATTGAGGCCGGAATATTCCACGTTCTTTCCATCATCCACAGAAATAGGCAGCCTGCCATAACGGCGGCAGTCAGCTTTTCTTTCCAGGACAAAGGCCCCATATTAGCAAACTGCGTATCGATTACGTCTTTCGGAATACAACTTTTTTCCTTAGGCTTCCAGAATTTCAAAATCACCACAGTCATTAACATGGTTGAAATAATTAAAAAGGGCAATCCGTAAAAGAACCAGTTTCCCCAGGAAATCTCGTACCCATCGGGCATTAATCCCGCAAGCGCATAGCTGATAAAAGAGCCGCTTAAATATCCATTAGCGGAAGAAATGTATCCTGTAAAGAAAGCCATAAACAATCCTAATGCCCCTTTGGAATGGGCTTTTAATCCCAACGCTTCTCCTGTGGTTTTTGTGATTGGTGCCATAACGGTCGCCTTTGCCGATGTACTTGGAATTAAAGGCGAAATCAATATGCCGGAAATGAGAAGGGCCATACACTGGCCGCCATAGGTAGCCGGCAAAATTTTCATCAGGTACAGCGCCACCCGTTTCAGCAAGCCGCTCTCGGAAGCAGCGGTTCCTAGGATCAGCGCACCAACTACAATCCAGATTGTAGTGCTGGAAAATTGCGCAAAGGCAACCTCTACAGTAGCCGAGCCTGTAAGAACAAAGGCTACGCTCATGGCCATCGCCGCCACATAGTCCGGAACTACCTCAAATAAAATCCAGATTACCGCAGTTACCAGACAACCAATCCCCACAAATGCTCTTGGAGTAAACGGCTCTGCCGCCGGTATCATATAAAAGACGATAAAGGCAATAAGTCCCAGCGCGCCACCCCATATTTGCTTGTTCCTCATTTCACTGTACCCCTGCTTCACTCCCTAGTCGAATCTCGGTGCTTTTTTCCGTTCTCTGATCAACGAGGCTTCAAAAGCTTTCGATTCATAGGACTCCAGAATCGGATATCTTCTGTTTGCGAATTCAACATAATGGGGCGCATTAATATGGTCATCTACATTTTTGATATCCTCCCACATTTCGAATACAAACATTTCGTCCTCATTTTCCAAGGACGGGAAATGGGCATAAGCCAAATTTCCTGGTTCTTGTCTGGTCTTTTCCACATTCTCCATTACAAAGGAAAGAAGCTCGTCCCTCTTGCCAGGTTTCAATCTGTACTTCACTCCGATTACAACTGCCATAATAAAATACCTCCATTAAATTATTTTCATGCCTTCCGGCTATGATTCATAGATATCACTTAAATTGGATACATCGCACAAGCCATAAACATTGCCACAAGCGCTCCTAGGAAATTAATTACAACGGTTGTCACAAATATGGTTTTATACCCCTCCTTATGGCTTACTCCGCAATAGGTAAGCATGGTAACAACTAGACCATTATAAGGAAGACTATCAAGACTTAGGGCTGCAGCGCAGCCAACTCGATGAATTACACTGGCGGGTACTCCCATCGCGATATATTCCGGCGCAAGTGATGACAGTAAAATACCGGTCGCTCCTGTACTTGAACCGCAAAGTCCAGCCACTACGCAGGCAGTAAGGCAATAGGATACGATCGGATTAAATGGAAGCGCCATCATTGCTGCCGCCGCTGAAGCAAATCCAGCAGTAGACTGCACCACACCTCCGAATGCGGTTACTGCCGCTGTATTAACAATCGGCGAGACTGAGTTTGCAATTCCTTTATTTAAAGTATCAAGCTTCGCGCCAAAATTTTTCCAGAAAATCAGCAGACAGGAAGCACAGCCTAAGAGCAACGCATAGTACCTGTGAACTTTCAAAATATTTAAGCTGACAATCAGCACAATCATAGGAATTACAACCAGCCATTTGTTTTTCGTAACCTTATCTTCCTGAGCAATGATACTCTGATCTTTTTCGCTGGGCACAAAATGTTCTCCGCGCTTTTTAGCCTTTCCAATCTCATACATTAAATATGCCAGTACCAGAATCATCGTAAAAATTCCGGAAACCACACCAATCAGAGGTTCTGCGTAAGGAGCTGTATTCAAATAACTGATAGGCATCATATTGATAGTTGAGGCCGCTCCCGGAAAGAATCCGCAGGAATAGGAGCATACAGAAGCAAATATGCAGCCCGGAATCAGCTTTCGTGGCAGATCTGCTTCCTTCCATACCGCCAGAAAAATTGGAAATACCGCAAACACGATTACAAATGAAGAAATTCCAGCATATCCCAGCAACGAGGTTGCCAGTATGCATCCCAGCGGCGCTAAGCGCATCCCTAAAGCTCTGTAAATAAGTTTCGCAAATGCCGCAGCCGCCCCTGAATCTTCCATTAGCTTTCCAAATAGAGCGGAAAAAGTAAACAGAAGAAAATTATTCTTTACATAGTCCGCAAATGACCCCGACCACTGTGTCATACTGTCTATAAATGGAAGCCCGCTGAATAAGAGTACCACAGTCGCCGCTACCAATGAAGTCATAACCATATTGCTACGGCGATAGATCATTACAACCAGTACGATCAACCCCAACAAAATACCTATTATGCTTAACATAGCAAATTCCCCCTACTTGTATTATTCTGTCTTATAGCATTTCGATCGCGCCTGCAGCACCCATGCCGCCTCCAATGCACATTGAAATCAGCGCAGCCCTTCCGCCTTCATCCTGCAAATAAGACATTGCCTTGATTAAAAGGATCGCTCCGGTGGCTCCCAAAGGATGCCCCATTGCTACGGCTCCGCCTCTGGGATTTACCTTTTGTGTATTCAAATGGAGCTGGCGGATACATGGAATCGCCTGAGCCGCAAACGCTTCGTTTAATTCGATCACATCGTAATCATCCGGCGTTGTATTTAACAGTTTCATCAATTTGGGAATTGCCTTAATCGGCCCGGTTCCCATTAAAGCCGGATCAACTCCTGCAGTTGCAAATCCTTTAAAACGTGCGATTGGCTTTAAGCCCAAAAATGTTGCTTTTTCTAAAGACATTAAGACCAAAAAGCCAGCTCCGTCACTAGTAACAGAAGCATTTCCGGCGGTTACTTTCCCATCCTCCTTAAAAGACGGCTTGAGTGTTCCCATTTTTTCCAAATTACTGTTCGCCCGGATACACTCATCCTGATCAAACATTTTTTCATTTCCCTCAGTATCCTTGTATGATACCGGTATAATCTCTTTTTTAAAGCAGCCATCTGCCCGCGCTTTTGCCGCTTTCATCTGACTGTTAAAAGAGAATTCATCCATTTCCATCCTGGTAATTCCGTAATGGTTCGCTACATTTTCAGCAGTAATTCCCATTGGCAGATATACATTTGGGCGCTCCCTCAACAGATCCGGATCGCACACCTGAGGATCCTGAGTCATTGGAAGCATAGACATAGACTCAACTCCTCCCGCAATAATTACATCCGCTTGTCCGCACATAATCGCATAAGCGCCCGAAGCCACACTTTGAAGTCCTGACGCACAAAACCGGTTAATCGTCTGGCCTGGTACACAATCCGGCAGTCCGGCAGCCTGAGCCACAATTCTTCCCAGATTTTTACCCTGCATGACCTCTGGCTTCGCACAGCCTACGATCACATCATCAATTTCATCCATTTTCAATCCATCCACTTGCTTCAGAACCCCCTTCAAAACCTGAGCAGCAAAATGGGATGGATAAACGGATGCCAGGGAGCCTTTTACAGCACGGCCAATTCCGGACCGTCCATACGCAACAATAACCGCTTCCCTCATTTTTCTCACCTCACCATTCATTTAGTTTTCCTGAACAACCGGCATTACCTTGAGATCATCCGGTATAATTAGTTCCGCTTCTGTAGCAGCCTGCACATCTTCCGGTGTCAAGCCTTCTGCTACTTCTCTCAGTACAATTCCCCTGTCAGTTACTTCCATAAACCCCATTTCTGTTACGATATATGTAACACAGCTCACTCCAGTTAACGGGAACGTACATTCTTTTAAAATTTTAGCCTTTCCCTTATTAGCGTGCTCCATTGCCGCGATTACTACCGGCGTGCAAGTAATTAAATCCATTGCCCCGCCATATCCAGCAATCATTTTTCCAGGTATCATCCAATTTGCAAGATTACCCTTTTCATCTACCTGGAGAGCACCCAGCACTGTGGCGTCCACATGTCCACTTCGAATCAATCCAAAGCCATCAGCGCTGTTCATAAAAACACCGCCCGGTTCAATGGTAACAAGGTTGGAACCCGCATCCAGAAAATCCGGATTTTCTTCCCCTGGCTTAGGCGTAGGACCCAACCCTAAAATCCCGTTTTCACTTTGGAAAATCACGCCCACATTTTCAGGTATGTAATTTGCCACCATAGTAGGAATTCCAATTCCCAAATTTACTACCTGCCCGTCTTTTAATAACCTTGCCGCATTCATCGCAATCGTTTTCTTTATATCAATACTCATTCGATTCACCTGCCTTTATAATGCCTTTTACCAAAATTCCCGGAATTGTCACCAGTTCCGGATCAATTTCTCCGACTTTTACAATCTCTTCTGCTTCTACAAATGTATTCCTGCATGCGCCAGCCATTAACACTGTAAAATTTTTAGAAGAACCTTTAATAAAGCAATTGCCCATTTCATCCGCCTGATTTACATGAAGAAACGCCACATCGCCTATAAACGTTCTCTCTAAAATATATTTCTTTCCCTCAAACTCCCTCTGTTCTTTTCCTTCCGCTACTCTGGTTCCCACACCCACCGGACAATAGTACGCAGGGATTCCGGCACCTCCAAGCCGTAAACTTTCTGAGAAAGTTCCCTGAGGTAAAAGTTCCACTTTTCCCTCTTCGAACATATCAAAAGCCGCCTTGCTTTTTCTCATGAAAGTACATACCAACTTATCACAACGTGTACGGATTAACTCCTCCAATTCCGGGCGTCGGTTTGAATCCGGTGCATTTACGTAAATTGTCAAGTGACCAACTTCGCTATCATTTAGAAAATGCTCTAGTAAAAAGGAAGGATAGCCTCTACTCCCGAATCCGCCAATCATTAGCCGATCGCCTTCGCGGACAATTTCCACAATCTTTTTCATATCAACCTTCTTATTCATCGTCATTTATTCTCATTCCTCTCTGCTTTTGCTTCTTTATTTTGTGAATTTATTATAACGTTTTCTTTATTTCAATAGAAGGACAAAGCAATTTTTTTGTACAATATTTAACACTTTGTATTCTCGTGTTCAAAGTTGCTAATTTCCAAGTCCAACCCCATTATCAGTCTCACTTTCCTATGTTATAATAGGGACACTGGGCGAAGTTTTTTCAAGCCTAGTGCAAATACAGGAAAAGTCAGGAGGGAATTTTCATGGATTTAAGCCAAAAAAGTAAACGCTACATTCGTCAGGCTTTTCTTAAACTTCTGGAAACTAAGAATTTTGAATCCATCACCGTAAAAGACATTACAGAAATTGCAGAGGTAAGTAGAGGGACATTTTACTTTTATTACGACAGCAAATATGATTTAGCTGAAGAGCTAGAAAATGAAATACTAAATGGTTTTGTCAAAATCATGGAAGAAATTCGTGCAGGGGGAATGCAGCTGTACTATGACAATATTGAAAACTGTAATACAGAATATTTCGAACAATATTTCCACTATATCAAAGAACATTTTTACGAATTCCGAATCCTTTTTTCAGCAAACTATGTTTCCGGCTTTACTCTTCGCTTTTCCAAAGTCATCTGTAAAAACCGTCTGAAAACGCGCCAGCAGTGGTATGGAAACTCTAAAGAGGAACCCGACCAGTTCTCTACTTTTATCGCTTATCGGGAAGAGATTCTCAGCGCTCTCTATATATCGCTTTTTTCTGTTTGGGTAAACCGTAATATGGATCTATCCGAAAAGCAAATGGGACGGATGCTTCTGGAACTCTGGCGGCCATTAAATGCCTTATTTTAAAATTTCATAGCAGGAATGATTCTCCTGTGCTATACTCAAGGCAAATTCTTACGGGAGGTACAAGAAATGGAAAAAATCACCATGTCCACCCCTTTAGTCGAGATGGACGGAGACGAGATGGCGGCCATCCTCTGGAAGGAAACCAAAGAGAAGCTGGTCCTGCCCTTTGTGGATTTGAAAGTGGAATACTATGACTTAAGTGTCCGCAACCGGGATGAAACGGAGGATCAGGTTACCTTAGATTCCGCTGAGGCCACCAAAAAATACGGCGTCGCCGTGAAATGCGCCACCATCACCCCAAACCTGGAACGTGTCCAGGAGTATAATCTGAAAAAAATGTGGAAGAGCCCCAACGCTACCATCCGGGCCGCCTTAGACGGCACGGTCTTTCGCGCTCCCATCCTGATTAAAGGCATCCAGCCCTATGTCACCTCCTGGAAGCAACCCATCACCCTGGCCCGGCACGCCTACGGCGACCTGTACCGCGCTGCAGAGATGCGAATCGAACAGCCCGGCAAGTGCGAGCTGGTTTTCACCGACGAGAACGGCCAGGAAACCCGTCAGCTGATCCATCAATTTAAGGGGCCCGGCGTTGTCTCCGGTTCTCATAACCTGGACAGCTCCATCCGAGGGTTTGCCCGCTGCTGCATGAACTACGCCCTGGACGTCAAGCAGAATCTTCTTTTCTCCGCTAAGGATACCATTTCCAAGGTTTATGACCGGCAGTTTCGTGAAATCTTTAAGCAGGTTTTCATGGAAGAGTATATGGAGGACTTTAACCAGGCCGACATCACTTATGAATACTGCCTGATCGATGACGCCGTCTCCAAGGCCATCAAGAGCGAGGGCGGCTATGTGTGGGCCTGTCAAAACTATGACGGCGATGTGATGAGCGATATGCTGGCCACTGCCTACGGCTCTGCTGCCATGATGACCTCTGTGCTGGTTTCCCCTGGCGGCCAGTATGAGTACGAGGCGGCCCACGGCACTGTACGGCGCCATTATTACCGCTATCTGGAAGGCGGAGTGGCCTACACCAATCCTCTGGCTATCATCTTTGCCTGGGGAAGCGCATTGGAAAAGCGGGGCGAGCTGGACGGCAATATCCAGCTGGCAGATTTCGGCCGCCGTCTGCGCCAGGTAACCGTCCAGACGGTGGAGCGGGGTATTATGACCGCAGACCTGAAAAAAGTAACCACTATACCAAATCCCCATGTGGTTACTGGCCTGCGCTTCATTGATCTGGTGCAGAAGCAGCTGATGGAGGAATTTTAGGTTTTATGGCAGCAGTTCAGGACGGCAGAGCGGTTTCCTGGTTTATGGCTTCCCCTGATAAAATCTGCTTTAGCTGATCCTCTAACTTCGCCAGCTCCCCCTCCGCCTCCTGACGCTTCTTTCTTCCTTCCTGCTGGATCCGGAGGGTTTCCTGGATGGTGGCGATCAGATCCTCGTTGGTCTTCTTTAAGGTTTCCAGATCCACCACGCTGCGCTCCGACTCCTGGGCCGTCTCCGCTGTATTGGTCCGAAGCAGCTGGGAATTGCGCTTTAGCAGCTCATTTGTGGTTTCTGATATCTCCTGATTCAGGCGGAGTACCTTCTGCTGCTTTCCAAGCCCCAGGGCGATCACGATCTGGCTCTTCCAGATGGGAATGGTATTTAAGGTAGCCGTCTGAATCTTATCCACCAGGAGCTTGTCGTTGTTTTGGATTAATTTTATCTGGGGAGCTGTCTGGATGGCGATGGTGCGGCTCAGCTTCAGGTCATGGAGCTTTTTCTCAAAACGGTTTACATTTTCCTCAAAATCGTGAACCAGCTGAGCCGCCATCGGATCGCCGGATAAGGAGGCCTCCTGCCTCAGCCTGGGCAGGTTCTCCGTCCTCAGCTCTCCAATCTTCTCCTCCCCGGCGGCGATATAAAGATTCAAATTCCGGAAATATTCCAGATTCTTCTCATACATCATGTCAAACATCCCGATGTCCTTTAGCATCTCCATTTTGGCCGAATCCAGCTTTGCCTCGATTTTATCCACCTGGACCTTCAGGGCCTCATAGCGGGCAGCCAGCTTCTCCACCTTATTTTTCGCGCTCTTAAAAAAGGAAAGCTTTCCCAAAATCCCTTTATCATCCCCTGGCGAGCTTACGTCCACCTCCTTGATCTCCGTCACCAGCTGGCTTAAAAGCTCCCCTACGTATCCGCTGTCTTTTAAGCGCACCTGAGCCAGGATATGGTCCGCGAACTCTGAAATATCGCGCTGAGCGGCTGTTCCAAACTGGATGCAGGCCTGGGAATCCGTCAAATCCAGGCTCTCCTTGATGGAATCCACCTTCTTGCGCTCTGCGGGCGTAAGCTTCAGCTCTTCACACATATATTTTTCCTCCTTCATCCCTTTAATCCAAACAGTCAATGATCCTTCTCATGGCCTGATAATTGGGGATCTGGGTCACCTGGGTAATCTCCGGGGCAAGTCCAGCCACCCCAAAATCATCTGCTGAAGTCGCCGCCAGGTACGCATTGGTCCGAAACCCATGCTTTTCCCAGGCCAGCCGCTGGATATCCTCGTCTAATAATCCGTCTATGGCCCTCTCCCCATTTCCCGTCAGGGCAATGTAGATATGGGTTGACCAGACCGTAGGCGTAGGATAAAGCAGCACCAGATCTTCCTTCAGCTGAGCGAAATCCTCTGGCTCTTCCACGGCAAATTCCAAAAGCTGGTTTTCATAGCCTGCGATCATCGGCTTGGCTCCCACGCCCATTTTCAAGAACTGGTCAAACAGATCCGCTGAAGAAGTCTCCATATACCCAAGACGGCTGAAAATTTCCTGAAGCTGGGGCAACACCTGCTCCACTGTCTCGCCGTCCACTGTCTGCCCGCCATTTAAGGTATTTGCCAGAAGGCCGGCGAACATATTGCCGGAGTTTGACTTAGCCGGATCCGTGGTATCAATGGAGATATTTCCGTAAAGCTGCGGAATTCCCAAATCCGCCCAGGAGGTATCCGCTAAAATCAGCTGAGTCAGAGCGCTCATGTCCGCGTAGCCCACCCCATCCTGCCAGGTAATAATCCCCTTTTTTTCCAGGGCATCCGCCACCATCCGGTGTGTGTAAAGGACAATGGGAGTGTTGAAAATAATCTCGCTTTTTAACGGTTCGCCCCGCTCCTCCCGATAGTATTCCAGAGCGGTCTGGCTGGAAGGAAACAGATAATCCCGTCCCGTCTCATCCAGGGTCACCATATCCAGGGAGCCTGCCTTAGAATAGTCCATCACAATCCCATAGCGGTCCTTTAAGATTTTTGCGGCCTCTTGGTCCTCAAAAAAACCGATCTTTTCTCCTCCCAAATATCCGTCCAGCGCAACAATATTTCTTCTCTTTGATCCGATCCCGTAGGCCATGGCGGTGAAAGCCGCTACGGCAACCAGGATCAGCAGTCCCAGTATCTTGGGGTCAATGGCTCTCCTCTTCATAACCCTCCACCCTCATGGTCTGTTTTAAAAGGCGCAGATCCGCCTCCAGATCCATGAGCTCATTTCGCATTAATTTTTCAAACTGGCCTTCAAAGGCCCGGTTTAAGGTCAGCAGCGCCTGCCTGGCCTGGCTTTTCAGCCTCTTAGCTTCCCTCGAACCCAAACCGCTTTCCTGAAGCCTTACATACTTCTCTAACAGGCTGGAAGCTGTCTCCTGATAATAATCAATAAAACGCCTGGCCTCCGTGATCTTTTCCGGATTTTCCTCCAAGAATTTCAGGATGTTCCCCGCCTTTTGGTGAAGCTTCCGGGAGTCCGCTAACAACTCCTCATCCTCAATCTCCTCCATGGCCTCCCCGATCCTTTTAAAGTCCTCCCTGGCTTGATTCAGCTTTTCTTCCAGCTCCTCACCCCCGGGGATTTCCTCCACATCGATGCCACCGATCCGCCGCCTTGGCTTTGTGAGAAGCAGAAGCCCCCCATATAATAGAACCGCCAGAATCAGCGAGAGCAGCCATCCAAGCCTTAAGACCCAAAAGTCCAGGCCGAAAAATACCAGCGCCGCCCCCAGGGACACTCCAATGGCCCTGATTTCTTTATTCAATCAAATCCTTCCTTTCCCCTGCTTAGTTATACCCCTTTACGCTGCGGAAGGCCCCGATGAGGTCATCCGTACCGTCAAATACTCGTCCGTTGGTATAGCTCACCAGCTCTTTTAACTGCCCCTCTCTGGCGTCCCCAAACAGAATAGAAAATACCGGTACATCCAGTCCTGCTTGGTCATAAGCCGCCTGGAAATCCTCAAAATCCATGGCCCCATTGGACTGGCCGTCTGTCATCAGGATAATGGCCGGCGTATACTGGGACAGGTCGTATCCCTTCATCATCTCCAATGCCCGGATGGCCGCCTGGTAAATATCCGTGCCGCCGCCGGCGCTGTAGCTCTCCACTAGCCCGTAGAGCTGCTCCAGCTCCCGTCGGCCGGAATGTTCCAACATCTTTGCCTCCAGTATGGTGTCGTCAAAGAGCACCGCGCCGTTCATCTCCTCCTCCCTTGCCTGCAGAAGATATTTAGCCGCCTCATCCTGGATCAGGATGGTTCCCATGGCCTCGACCAGCTGCTCCCGCCCTTCCCCTGTCATGCTTCCGGAATAGTCCAGACAGTAAACCGTTAGAGAGGGCTTTCGAAGCTGGGTCTGATACAAATTCAGGGCATCCATCAGCACCGATCCCTCCGGCATAGGGATGGGTGAAAGAATCCGGTCCACATCAATCCCCCATTCCGGCTTAAAGACCGGGCGGTTCTTTTCGCTGACGCCTCCATAGCCCGTCCGTCTGCCAGTGGCCTCGATAGCCTCCTGGGCCTTGTCAGACAGCAGATATTCCTGCACCTTTAAAAACGCCTCCTCCTTCTTTTCATCTCCCTGGTCCAAATATCCCAGGGGGGAGTCGGCGATGGACAGGCCGTCATAGGGATAGACCACATAGAGGGGCTCCCGGCCCGCCGCCTCCAGCTGCTCATTTGCGCTGATCATCAGGCACTCATAATTCACCATAGCATCATAATTCCCCTCCAAGAACATATCCTTCAACCAGTCGGAACTGCCGGAGCTGCGCTCTACGCCGGAAAAGAAACGACGCATCTCCTCCTGCAGGCCTTCCTTCTGCAAATCCTCTTCCGTAATTGCCCCCTCTTTTCCTAAAAAAGCGGCAAGGAAGCCGATATAAGCGCTGGCCCCGGAATTGGACTGAGTTGCGCTGGTCATACAGAAGCTTAAATTCCCTGCTTCAATGGCCGCTAACAGATCCTTTACAGAGACGTTGCCTTCGGTAAATCCTAGTTCCTGGGCCAGGGATTTCCGGATCCCGAAAACCACCGGCGTTGTGGAAATGGACTGGGCGTATTTCACCTTATGGGCTTCATCGCCCAGAGAAATCCACATACTGCTGGCTGGCCAAACGGCATCGTATCCCTCGCCGCCTGCCTGCAGGCTGCGCATAATGTCAACAGAGCCTTTATAGGTCATCCGGATCCGGACGCCTGTCTCTTTCTCACAATCCTCCAGGATCTCTTCCAGCTCCTGGTTTTCAGAACCCGACAAGATCTGAAGCTCTGTTCTTTCCCCGCAGCCGCAAAGGAGCAGACCCAAAAGTGCGCAGGCCGCCAGCCTCAAGATCGTCTTTTTTTGCGTCATGAGAAAATCGCCTCCTTTTTCAGCTCCAATTTTGTTGAGTCATTTTTTTCTGTTTTTTTCATTATAGCATAGGAAATTTTTCCTAATGTAAATTTTCCATATAGGGAACGTAAATTCGTAAAAAAATCCCTGCACTGCCCAGAGAGCCTTGCAGGGAAATTCCCACTTATGAAAAATGCTGAAACTTTTTCTTACTTCACCCCATACTCCTCATAGTAGGCATCCAGGGCTTTCTTGATGGTATCATCAATGACAACCTTTCCGCCACACTCCCGGTTGTACAGATGCTCCGTCACGTCCTTCATGGACACGATGGCGGCGGTGGGGAAGCCGTAGAGATCCCGGATCTCCTCCAGGGCGCTCTTCTCCCCCTTCCCCCGCTCCATGCGGTTTAAGGAAACGATCAGGCCCTTAATCTCTACATCGCCCTGAGCCTTGATAATGGGGAAGGTTTCCTCGATGGATTTTCCGGAGGTGGTCACATCCTCGATGATCATCACCCGGTCGCCGTCCTTAATGGGACTTCCCAGCAAAATTCCGGCATCGCCGTGATCTTTAACCTCCTTACGGTTGGAGCAGTAGCGCACGTCCTTGCCGTAAAGCTCGCTGATGGCGATGGATGTGGCTACAGAAAGGGGAATCCCCTTGTAAGCCGGTCCGAAGAGTACGTCAAAATCCAGGCCAAAATTATCATGGATGGCCTTTGCGTAATACTCGCCCAGCTTCCTTAACTGGGTTCCGGTCACATAGCTTCCCGCATTCATAAAGAAGGGGGATTTGCGCCCGCTCTTTAAGGTAAACTCGCCGAATTTCAATACATCACTCTGTACCATAAATTCAATAAATTCCTGCTTATACTGTTCCATATCTTTTAAAACCTCCGTATTCTTTGTTATATCCGTTCCCGCAGCACGTACTGGCGCTCCTTGATCTGGCGGATGGCCTCATCCGCCGTATGGTTTACCTTCAGCTCAAGGATAATCGCGTCCTCAATTTTTACATAAGGATAAAAAATAAAGTCCACATATCCGACTCCCGCCTTATCCTCCTGGGTGGCGAAATCCTGATGGTAGATATAGTCCCACTCGTCCAGCACGAAGATAAATTTCTCGCCGTCACAGTATTCATACACCTTTGTCAGGGCGTCCCATAGGTCCTCGTCCTTTTGGATCCCTGCCTCCGGATACGCCCTGCGCAGGTCCGTCAGCAGTCCATTTGCAAATCGGCAGATGTACTGGGAATAGGAACTGCAGCCCAGCGGAATCCTATTAAAAACCATGTGAATTACATTATGCTGGTTTAAGTGTTTTTTATACCAGGAATACCTCGACGCCTTTAAGTGGTCAAACTCTTCATGGCTGTCTATGCCTTTTCCAAAATATCCGTCTTATCCACATAATAAGCAGAGGATACATCCTCCTGGAACAATCCATAGGCACTTCCGCCATTTAAGTAAATCCCCATCCCGACCTCGCTTCCTTAATTTCCCTTCAGCTGGGGCACCACATACTCCCACACCGCATCCAGAATCCCCTGCTTATTAAAATCATGGGACATGATGGCGATGCAGGCGTCCTGCTCAGGAAGCACGATCACATACTGGCCGGCCCAGCCGTCGCCGCGGCAGGCGCCGTCCCTGGCACAGCGCCAGAAATAATAGCCGTAGCCGGCGGTGGAATCCGGCCCTTTGCCGGAATTTACATTGGAAATCAGGTTGGATGTAGCTGTCTCAACCCACTGGGCGGGAATGAGCTGACGTCCCTTCCAATTTCCCTTATTTAAGATCAGCTGGCCGAAACAGGCCATCTCCTCCGTGTTCAAGTGGAGTCCCCCGCAGCCCAAGGTATATCCGGCAGTGGACTCAAACCACTGGGGATTGATGATGTTTAAAGGGTCAAAAAGCCGGGGCATCAGGTAGTCCCGAAGCCGTTTTCCTGTGCGGTCCTGTATGATCACCGAGCAGAGATAGGGGCCGAAATTGCTGTATTTCCAGTGGGTTCCGGGAGCGTAGGGCACCGGAAAGCTAAGAGCGTACTTCACCCAGTCCGGATCCGTCAGCTCGTCTCTGCCCGGATACTTCGGGTCCCCGCTGTAGCCCTGGAGCACAAAATAATCGTGTCCCGCCGCCATCATCAGCATATCCCGGATGGTAATGTTCATCAGGTTTTCACTGGGATTTTGGGGCAGCTTGTCCCGAAAGATTTCCGCCGGCCTTTCATCCAGGCTCAGTATCCCCTCTTCAACGGCCATACCCACAGCCATACTGACAAAGCTCTTGCTCACCGAGTGGATATTGTCCCGGCGGTTATCCTTGCGAAAATCAAACCGCCCCACAATCTCGTCGTGCTGACGCACCACAATATGATAAGTCTCAATCTTTTTTTGCAGAATTTCTTGGGCATAGCCCTGAAGATCCACTTTCATACATATCACCCCTTTCACTGCCGCGGCCTGTTATCTTACCGCGCCGATCAGTTCCTTAATATCCTTCACTCCGTACCGCTCCATGTACCGACGGATGCCCTCTACCGTCTCCACCGTGGCGTAAGGATTGTGGAAATTAGCGGTTCCCACCGCCACCGCCGTAGCGCCGGCCAGGATAAACTCTAAGGCGTCCTCTCCATTGCAGATGCCTCCCATGCCGATGATGGGAAGCTTCACCGCCTTGGCCGCCTGGTAGACCATGCGCACCGCCACCGGACGGATGGCGGGGCCGGAAAGGCCGCCGGTCTTATTGGCCACGGCAAAGGTTCTGCGGTGAATATCGATCTTCATCCCCGTCAGGGTATTGATCAGGGAAATAGCGTCCGCCCCGCCGGCCTCAGCCGCCTTGGCCATCACCGTAATGTCCGTTACATTTGGACTCAGCTTCATGATAATAGGCTGTTTGGCGTGAGCCTTCACTGCCTTTGTAATGGCCTCCACCGCTTTGGGATCTTGGCCGAAGGCGATGCCTCCCTCCTTTACATTGGGGCAGGAAATATTGATCTCCAGCAGATCCACCGGCTCGTCCCTCAGCCGCTCCACCACCTGAATGTAGTCCTCTGTGGTTTTGCCGCAAACGTTCACCACGATCTTTGTGTCGTATTTCTTTAAAAACGGGATATCCCGGCCGGCAAATACCTCCACCCCTGGATTCTGCAGGCCGATAGCGTTGATCATGCCGCCGTAGGTTTCCGCGATTCTGGGAGTGGGATTGCCGGGCCAGGGCACATTTGCCACGCCCTTAGTCACCACCGCCCCCAGGCGGTTTAAGTCAACAAACTCGCTGTACTCTTCCCCGGAACCGAAGGTGCCGGATGCTTCCATCACCGGATTTTTAAGCCTCACGCCGGCGATCTCCACCTCCATATTGATTTCCTCATGGATTCTGTTCTGATTTTCCTGATTCATCTGCGCGTCACCTCCCTAGAGCTCGATCTCATCTGCCAAAAACACTGGTCCGTCCTTGCAGATCCTCTTGTTGTGTACATGGGAATGGCTGTCCACGTCCTTTGACTGGCAGACGCAGGCTAAGCAGGCACCGATGCCGCAGGCCATCTTCTCCTCCAGAGAAATCCAGCAGGGAATCCCCGTCTCCCCTCCGTATGCCTTTAAAGCCCGCAGCATGGGGGTGGGGCCGCAGGCATAGAGAACCTTGGCCGTCAGTCCCTCTGCCCGGATGGCATCCAGCACATTTCCCTTTGTCCCAATGCTTCCGTCCTCTGTGGCCACGTAAACCTTCGCGAAAGGCTCAAACTCTTCCTTTAAAAACAGCTGGCTGTCCCGGTAGCCCAGCACCGCCGTCACATGCTCCCGGCCATAGCGGCCCGCCAGCTCCTTTGCCAGCTCAAGCATCGGCGGGATGCCGATTCCCCCGCCGATGAGAAAAGCACCCTTTCCCTCCGCCTCATCCATGGGAAAACCATTTCCCAAGGGGCCCAGCACCTCCAGCCAGTCCCCGGCCTTCATCTGGGAAAATTCCTTCGTCCCGGCTCCCGCCACCCGGTAAACCAGACGCAGCCTGCCCTCCGCCCGGCGGATTTCGCACAGGCTGATGGGCCTTGGAAGCAGCCGGGAGCCGTCTCTTGAGTACAGATCCACAAACTGCCCCGGCACCGACTGGGAAGCGATCTGGGGAACATTCAGCCACATACTGTATATATCGCCGCAGAGACATTCCTGAGAAAGAATCTCTGCCCTTACTTTCACTTTCGCCATAATCTTATTTCTCCTGTTACTCGGCTTATAATACGCTGTTGATGTCCGCCGCCATATCGATTACGGCCTGGCGAGAAGCTTCAGCAAAATGCTCCGGGCCGAATTTTCCATATTTCTCCTGACGGTAGGCGGCAATGATGCCTCTGGAGGAATTGACAATGGCTCCCAGGCCGTCTTCATTAAAGCAGTGCTTCAGATCCTGAGCCGTCCCGCCCTGAGCGCCGTAGCCGGGAACCAAGAAGTAGGTGTGGGGCATCAGCTTTCTTAAAATCTGGCTCATTTGGGGATAGGTAGCTCCAACCACGGCTCCCACATTGCTGTAGTCTCCGTCCATGCAGTCGGCTCCCCACTCCACTACCTTCTGGGCCACCAGCTCATAGAGCGGCTTTCCATCGATTAAGCGGTCCTGAAACTCACCGCTGGAAGGATTAGAAGTTTTCACCAGAACAAAAATCCCCTTATCCTCTGCCTTGCACACGTCCACAAAAGGCTTCACCCCATCAGTTCCCAGATAGGGATTGACCGTCAGGAAATCCGTATGGAACCCGCTGTAGGTCTTCTCCCCTACCTTCACCTTCCCCAGGTGCCCCACTGCGTAGGCTGCTGAGGTGGAGCCGATGTCTCCCCGCTTGGCGTCCCCGATGACGATCAATCCCTTTTCCTGGCAGTAATCCACGGTCTTCTGATAGGACTTCATACCCTCGATGCCGAACTGCTCGTACATAGCGATCTGGGGTTTTACCGCCGGAATCAGATCCCAGGTGTGGTCGATGATCTCCTTATTAAACTGCCAGATGGCATCCGCCGCTCCCTCTAAAGTCTCGCCGTACTCGCCGAAGGACTTCTTTAAGATGTGCTCCGGAATGTAGGAAAGCATGGGATCTAAGCCTACGCAGATGGGAGCTTTTGTGGTTTTTATCTTTTCAATTAACTGTTGAATCATGGTATTCCTCCTTCAATTTAAAAGTCTGTATTCATTCTAGCATAGATGGAAGGCGGTGGCAAGCACAGCCAGTCCGGGTTTTTGGCACTTGCTTTTTTATTCATCTTAAAAAAATTCTTTGTTTAAGCCATTTGTGGCTTATTTAGTACCATAAAAGCGTAGTTGTTAGAAAGTAATTAACTCTGGCATCTGCACTTATTTTATAATAGGGGGAGTAATTGGTCTGACGGGGGCTTATAATGTACTTTCCCAACCAGTTCTTTCTCATTCATGGACGGAACCATCATTTTTCTCATGCCAGTTTTTCAAGACAGCCTCCACCTGGGCGATCAACTGCTCCTTGTCCGGCATATAGAGAACATAGCGGGAAGCGAAAATGTTGTTGGAAAGACCACCTAACGCATATTCTGCCGCCACGCTGTCTTTCTCGGTGCAGAGGATGATACCGATAGACGGATTGTCATCGGGGTCGTTGACTTCAGCGGCATAGTAGTTCAGATACATATTTTCTTTATTGGCGTCTCCGTTGGACAGTAGCAGACCTTTTTCAGCCACTCCCAGGTTTCCGTGTATATCTCCTCCGCCTGGAGCGTACTCCCGTCACGCTGCTCGGCGGAGAGGAACTCATGGGGCTTTGGCATATCGACACCCTCGACTTCGGGAATATCCAGCACTTCCAGTCTGCGTCCGCCCGGATT
>CALWQV010000042.1 GCA_944383785.1 uncultured Enterocloster sp.
CAGCCGCTTTAACTCGTCCATCTGGTCCGCTCCCAGCATCTGGGCGTGAACCATCACCGGACGCACCGCGGCCAGAGGCAGTCCCTCCTTCTCCACTCTTTCGCACTGAGCTAAAAGCTGTCCGCAGGCGGCATCCCCGTTGCAATGGGTCAAAATCTGCCGCCCTTCCAAAGCCGCCAGCTTCAGATTCCGGTAAACTGTCTCATCATCCAGCACCGGATACCCCCGGTAGCTCGCCTCCCGGTCGGAAGCAGAAGAGCCGCCAGGTGCCAAAGAACCGCCTTGGGACAACCTCTCGTAAGGCCTCCGCAGCCAGGCCGTCCGCCCCTGGGGAGAACCGTCCAGGAACATCTTATACCCTCCCACGCGGAAATGCTGCCGGTATCCTTTGGTATAATCCTGAAATTCCTCCATCAGCTTATGGCCTGCTTTAAGATCCGCGTAAGCCGTCACATCCAGCTTTAAGAGCCCGCTGGCAAGCAGCAGCCGGTAGAGCCCTCCCACGGCCTCGGTCATCATCCCCTCCTGGGCTGTGGTGATGCCATAGGAAAAATACATTTCCTGGGCTCTCTCATATGCCTTCAGAAAATCCTGGGGCGCGGGCATGGGAACCTTCTGCAGATACTGCACAAAGGCCGCTTCCTCCATATAGCCCGTAGGCTCCCCGTTTTCCATAGCGATAACGCCGCCCTCCGGGGCGATTGTGTCTCCCGTCACTCCCAAAAGCTTGAGGGCCTTTGTATTAAACACGCCCATATGCCCCGACTGATGGCTGATCACCGCCGGGCAGTCCGGGCAGTCCGGGCAGGCCTGATCCAGAACCGCCCGGGTAGGATGGCGGCCCTCGGCCAGCTCGTTCTGATCGTACTTTCCGCCCCGCAGCCATTGTCCGGAAGCAGGCGGATTCTCCCCCGCAAACTTCCGCAGCCGCCTTTCAATCTCGTCAAAGGAATCTGCTCCTTCCAGATCCGCCTCCAAAAAGGAATTGGCGCAGGCCGTAAAATGGCTGTGTGGATCGATAAAGGCCGGCATCAGGGTATGGCCCTCCAGATCCCGAAGCTCTGCCCCAGCCCCCGCCATCCCTCGAAGCTCCTCAAAGCTTCCCACAGCCAGAATCCTTCTTCCCTCCGTCAGAACCGCCTGAGGCTTACCGCCCTCATCCATGGTTACAATCGGTCCATTGTAAAAAAGCTTCCGTTTTCCTTCCATTGTAATCCCTCCCAGACTTTCCTTATTTTTCAATCACCTTTTGTTCCATCCATTTGCCTGACAGATACCTCCCGAAGGAGATCAGGTAATTGGCCGCCCAGCCCATAGGCACCGCGTACCACACGGCGGCCACGCCCCACACCGGGGCAAAATGAAAGGCGGCAAATACGCGGATCGCCAGGTTGACCAGATTAGCGGTGGTGAACACCAGCACATCGCCGGAGCCCCGCAGCACCGCGTCGGTACAGGCTTTTAAGCCGATCACAGCAAAGAACCAGCCGATAAAGGACAGATAGCCGTATCCCACCGTAAAGGCGGTGGAAGCCGTATCCCCCTGCAGGAAGCTGGAAATAATGGGCCCTTTAAAGAGTCCGACGATCACCGCGATTACCACCCCAAAGCCAAAGACCAGGAAATAGCTGGCCCGGTATCCTTTTTTCACCCGGTCCCTCTGTCCGGCCCCGATGTTCTGGGCCGTAAAGGTAGCCACCGCGTTGCCTGTGGCGATCATGGGCACAATACAGATGGACTCAATCCGGCTGGCCGCCGAATATCCCGCCAGGGCAGCGGAGCCAAAGCCGTTGACCACCGACTGCACCAGCAGCATGCCGATGGATACGATGGACTGCTGCAGAATCGTGGGAATGGCGATCTTCGTCCCGGCTCCCAGCATGGGAAGGTCATAGCGCTTAAAGCCCTCCCGGTCCCCTGAGTGGTCATAGCCTTTAAGCCGCTTTAAAAGCACGCCAAAGGAGATGCACACGGAAATTCCCTGGGCCATGACGGTAGCGATGGCCACGCCGTCTACCCCCATCCCCATCCAGGTCACGGAAATAATATCCAGAACCACATTTAACAGGGAGGAAAAGATCAGCAAAAAAAGCGGTGTCTTGGAATCTCCCATGGCGTTAAACACAGATGCCAGCACATTGTACATAAAGAGAAATGGCATCCCCAGAAAATAAATGCTTAAGTACAGCTTCGCCTGGCCTAAAATATTTTCCGGCGTATCCAGGACCTCCAGGATGGGGCCGCTGAAGAAAAAGCCGAAGCCTCCCAGGAAAATGCTCAAGGCCAAAAAGGTCAGGCAGGAGGTGGAAATGGATGTTTTCATGCGTCCGTACTGGCCAGCCCCCAAATACTGGGCGGTGAGCACCGAGGCCCCGTTTCCCCCTCCGATGGCGATCATGATAAATACATTGGTCAGGGCATAGGAAGCTCCAACTGCGGCCAGGGCGTCCTCCCCCACGAAATTCCCCACAATAATGGAGTCGGTCATGTTGTAAAACTGCTGGAACAGGTTTCCCAAAATCAACGGAACCGCGAAAAGAAACAGTCCCTTTGCCGGATTTCCCTTCAAAAGCCCGTCCCGGCGTTCTGTTTTTCTGTCTGTCATCTTATGCTTCCCTCACTTGCCTAATTTTATTCCGCCTCAAAACGCTTCAGCAGATCCTCAAACACTGCCAGAGCCTCTTTTACCGGCTGAGGCGAGGACAGATCCACCCCGCACAGCTTTAAAAGCTCCACCGGCGGCTTCGTGCAGCCGCCTTCCAGAAACTTCCGGTAGCCGTCGATCACATCCGCATCCCCATCCAGGATTCTGCTGCTGATGGCCACTGCGGCGGAAAAGCCTGTGGCGTACTGGTACACGTAAAAGGGTGTGTAGAAATGGGGAATCCGCTCCCATTCATAGTCGATCTCACCATCCACCGTCATTTCCGGCCCGAAATAATCCACATTCAGCTGATGGTAAATCTGACCTAGGGCCTTGGCTGTCAGCGTCTGCCCCTTCTGAGCCATTTCATGGGCCTTCTGCTCAAATTCCGCAAACATGGTCTGACGGAACAATGTGCCGCGGAAGCTCTCCAGAAAATGGTTGATGAGATAGCGGCGCTCCTGCCGGCTCTTCGCCTTTCCCAGCAGATGCCGGATCAACAGCGCCTCGTTGCAAGTAGAGGCCACCTCGGCGACGAATATCTTATATCCCGCGTAGACATAAGGCTGGGCCTGGTTGGAATAGTAGGTGTGGATGGAATGTCCCATCTCGTGGGCCAGGGTAAACACATCGTTTAAGGTGCCGTTAAAGTTCATCAGCACGTAGGGATGAACGCCGTAGACGCCCCAGGAATAGGCCCCGCTGCGCTTCCCCTCATTCTCGTACACATCCACCCAGCGGTTCTCAAAGCCCTCCCGCAAAAGATTGCCGTATTCCTCTCCCAGAGGCTTTAAGCCCTCCAAAACCATAGCCTTGGCTTCCTCATAGGAATAGCGGCCCTTTTCCTTTTCCTTTTCCTTTTCCGCCATAGGCACATACAAATCGTACATGTGGATCTCATCCAGCCCCAGCTCCCTCTTGCGAAGCCCCACATAGCGGTGAAGCAGAGGAAGTCCCTGGCGCACCGTGGCCACCAGATTGTCGTAAACCGTCTCCGGCACCTCATTTTCCTCCAGGGAATGCTGGCGGCTGGAGGCATAGCCCCTGGCCTTGGCGTAGAAGCAGGCCTGCTTCACATTTGCCGAAAAGGCGGCGGCCAGGGTGTTCTGAAACTGGGCGTACACGCTGTAAAGTGACAAAAACGCATCCCGCCGGATCCTCCTGTCCGCATTCTCCAGAAGGGAAATGTAGGTGCCGTGGGTCACCGCCAGCTCCTGGCCGTTTTCCCCGGTAATCACCGGAAACTTTACATCCGCGTTGTTGAACATGGTAAAAATCTGGGAAGCGCCCTGGGTGGCGTCCAGAGACTGGGCCAGCAGGGTCTCCATCTCCTTTGAGAGGGTGTGCTCCCGCTTTTTCTCCAGCATCTCCATCAGACGGCCGTATTTTTGCAGGCCCTTCTCCTGTTCCATAAAATCCTTCAGCCTTTCAGGGCGGATCGCCAGAATCTCCGGCACCATAAAGGAAGAATTCTGGCTCGCCGCAAAATACAGGGACTGGGCTCGTCCAAAGCGCTCCTGGGCCTCCTGGTTTCCCGTATCCTCATCGGACTTCATCCTGGCATAGACATAAAGCCGCTCGATCTCAAGGGAAATGCGGTCCTCAAACTCCAGCGCCTCCAGAAGGAGCGAGGCCGACTCCCCCAGTCTTCCCTGAAACCGCCCGTACTCCCGGATCTCCTGCCAGGCCTGGCTGTAAAGGCTCTCCCATTCCTCAGGCCCCGAAATGATATCCTCCAGCTTCCATGTATCTTTTTCTTCAATCTCCCAGCGTTTTTTCATATTCGCTTCTTACCTCCTTGCTTGTATCACATCAAATTTGCCGCAATAGGCGCCACCACCACCGTCATCAGTCCGGCCACCGCAATAGACAGGCTGCTCATGGCCCCTTCGATCTCCCCCAGCTCCAGGGCCTTGGCCGTTCCCATGGCGTGGGAGCTGGTGCCGATGGCAAGGCCCTTGGCTACCGGGTGGGTTACTCTGCACAGCTTCAGCAGAAAATCGCAGATGATGCTGCCCAGAATCCCAGTAAAGGCGATGCTCATCACCGTCAGGGTCACGATTCCTCCTGCCTCCTCGCTGACTCCCATGCCGATGGCAGTGGTGATAGATTTGGGAAGCAGCGTCACATAGTGGGTGTGGCTTAAGCCCAGTACCTTAGACAGGAGAAATACGCAGGCGGCGCTGACAATTACTCCTGCTCCGATGCTGGCGGCCACTGCCGCCTTGTATGCCTTTAATAGATGGATCTGCTTGTACAGCGGCACCGCCAGACAGACGGTGGCCGGCGTCAAAAGCCAGCCCAGATAGCCGGCGCTCTTATTATATGCCTCATAGCTCATTCCTACCCCCAAAAGGCAGCAGATAATCATGGCGGAGGCTACCAAAAGGGGATTTAAGATGGCAAGCCCCGTCTTTTTGCGAATCCACATGGCCAGAAGATAGGCCCCGATACTTAAAGCCAGCCCAAAATACTGAGACTCTTCCAATACGGTTTTCAATACCTCTCTCATGTCCTAGTCCTCCTTCGTCTCTCTCTTCTTTTGGCTCTCCTTTTGCTCCTGGCGCTCCAGCATCACCTGGGCCAGCCGCCCCGTAATCGCCATCACCGCCACCGTAGAGCATACGATGATAATGGCAAAGGGGACGAATACCTCCCGGATCTGCCCCGCGTACTCCATCAGCCCTACAGTAGCCGGAATAAACATCATCGCCATGGTGTCCATAAGAAAATTTCCGGTTTTCTCCACGCTTTCCAGCTTCACCGCTCCCGTCAGCAGGGCGGCAAGCAGCAGAAACAGGCCGTAAACCCCAGCCGGCACCGGAAGAGGCAGCAGCAGGTTTAACAGTTCTCCTGCCAGGGTCATCCCCCAGATAATTCCAATTTGTCGCACATATTTCATATCCAGAATCTCCTTCTATTTTATCCCGCATTTAACGCCACCTATTTTAACATTCCACAGGCAGCTTCGCAAGTCCGGGAACAGATATTTTCTCCTTCCCTGCGCCTGACTTCTCATGTATAATAGACCTATCCGTTCTGGAAATGAGGTATGTATATGAATCTTTTAAACCTGCGGCAGCTGACGCCTTCCCGGCAGGAGCAGCTGGAAACCCTTGTCCGTCTCTGCCGGGATTATGAGGGAATCCGCCTGTCCTGCCCGCTGGATGCGGACTGTTTTTATCTGCTGGAGGATAAGGAGGGAAGGCTGGCAAGCGCCCTGTGTATCTACGAGGATATGGATCTGCCTGAATGCCGGGCCTTCACCCTGCCCTCCTGCAGGAGGCAGGGGTATTTTAGACAGCTTTTAGATCAGTTTGAGTCAGAGCTGGGTGAGGGGCAGATGGTCTTCGCCGCTGATCCAAAGGGAGGCGATGGCCTCAAAACCTTAGAGGCCATTGGCGCAAGCCTCTGGTATGAGGAATACGCCATGGCCCTGGAGCTTTCCGGCCGCCCGGCCCCAAAAGGAAGCCTCCGGCCTTTAAGGCTGCGAATCAGCCGGGACCCCGAAGATCAGGAGCTTCTCTCGGTTCTGGCGGAGGATGGGATCCCTGTGGGCAGCTGCCGCCTGGCCTTAAGCGGTTCCTCCTGCTGTCTTTTCTCCTTTGAAATCCGTCCCGGCCGCAGGGGAGGGGGCCTTGGATACTCCTTTCTGCAAAAGCTTTTGGCCCGCCTCTCCCTTGAGGGAATCTCCTCCATGACCCTTCAGGTATCGGGGCAGAACCATGCCGCCCTCTCCCTGTACAAAAAAACAGGGTTCCGCATACGGGACACCCTGTCTTATTATCTGTATTGATTTCCACCGTCCTGATCACTGCCTTAATCCCGGCGGACCGCAATCCCCCTGGCCTCAATCTTCTTACGGATGGCCAGCATCTTCTCATCGGTCTGGGCGATCACATCCGCGCACTGCTTCAATTCCGCTGTAATCTCCGGATCATCGGCAATCTCTTTTTTATACTTCAGCTGATGGTCCAGACTTGCCCAGAAATCCATGGCAATGGTGCGGATCTGCACCTCCACCCGGATCGAGCGCTTGCACTGGGAGAAGAATACGGGCATCTCAATGATCATGTGATAGCTGCGGTAGCCGTTGTCCTTGGGATTCTTGATGTAATCCTTCACCGCGATCACCTTCACATCATCCTGGCGCACCAGCATTTCCGCCACCTCATAGATATCGTCCACAAAGGAGCAGATGATACGGATCCCCGCCACATCGTCCAGGTTCTTCTTCATGGACTCCACGGAAACCTCAAAGCCCCGGCGGCGCAGCTTCTGCACAATGCTGGCCGGCTTCTTCACCCTGGACTTAATCATCTCGATGGGATTCCTCTGGTTCTTGATCGAGAGCTCATCGTTGAGCACCTCCAGCCTGGCTTTAACCATGCGGATAGCGCAGGTGTACATCATCATCTCCTGCTGAAATTCCCTCGCCTCGTGAATCCACACCTCCGGCACCTGGGCCAGATCCGGCACATGGACAATGGACTGCTTCAGCTCGCTGTTGGGGTTCAAATTCATATGCTGCACCTCACTGACGCTACAGCTTCTGGATCGCCTCTACCGCTCCCTCAAGCCAGGGAAGCTCCAGATACTCCACCCGTCCGGCGTCCACCATCTGGGAAATCTTCGGATCGATCGGCAGCTGAGCCAGCACCTTGATGCCGTTCTCTTTGGCCACCTCGTCAATATGGCTCTCCCCAAAGACGGAGATCTTCTTTCCGCAGTCCGGGCACTGCAGGTAGCTCATATTTTCCACCACGCCAATGATGGGAATATCCATCTTCTTTGCCATATTCACAGCCTTGGTCACGATCATGCTCACCAACTCCTGGGGGGAGGTGACGATGATGATGCCGTCCACCGGCAGAGACTGAAATACGGTCAAAGGCACGTCTCCGGTCCCCGGAGGCATATCCACAAACATGTAGTCGATATCCTGCCACAATGTCTCGCTCCAGAACTGCTTCACCGCTCCGGCGATCACCGGGCCTCTCCAGATCACGGGATCCGTATTGTGATCCAAAAGCAGGTTGGAGGACATGATCTCCACTCCCTCTAAGGATTTGGCCGGTATCATCAGCTTCCCGTCCGGCGTCACCGCCACTCCCTGGCTGGTATCAATGCCAAATGCCGTGGGAATGGACGGCCCCGTAATATCCGCATCCAGAATGCCGGTCCGCAGGCCCTTCCGGTTCATGGACACCGCCAGCATGGAAGTCACCAGGGATTTGCCCACGCCGCCCTTTCCGCTGACAATTCCAATTACCTTTTTTACCGAACTTTCCGGATTCAGCGCCTCCAAAAACTCAGATGGATCCGGCCTGCGGCTGCTGCACTCAGCGCTGCAGGATCCGCAGTCATGATTACATTCGCTCATAATTCCAGTTGATACTCCTTCCTAACAGTTGTCTCTACTTATTATAAAGCTTTCGGAGCGGATTGTCCATTCCTTTCATTCCTACTGGAGGGAAAATGTAACCGTCACCTGAGCCTCCACCTGCACCTCGCCCGGCATCACGCCCATAGCGGCCACGGCGTCCATGGAAGCGGCCGCCGTCTCCTCCACCGCCATATTGCGGGCCGCGCCTTCCGCGTAGCGCTGGTAGGGATTATAACCGTATTCCTCGATATTCACCACGCCGCCCAGGGTCCGTCCCCCCGCTTCGGCCAGGGCCTGTGCCTTGGTCTGGGCCATAGCCACCGCCTTGGTCAACGCCTCCTGGTAGCTGGCATCGTAGCTGCTGCAGAAATAGTTGACAGAGTCAAGGCTGTTGACCCCCGCCGCCACCGCCTGGCTGATGATCTCTCCCGCCTGGTCGATCGGGACATCGGAAACCGTCAGGCTGGTGTTCATCTCATAGCCTGTGATCTCCTGGGTGCTGGAATTCCAGTCATAAATCGGATTCATTCCGTAGGCGGAGGTCTGCATGGAGCTCTCCTCCACCCCCAGCCCCTTTAACACCTCAATGGCCGCATTTAAATCCTCCCCATTCTTTTGCTGGCACTCCTGGGCGGTCGCCGCCTGAGTCCTCACCTGAAATACCATCTCAGCCATGTCCGGCGTCACGCTCACCTCATCCTTGCCTGTGACCACGATCTGGTCCTGGCTGTTCTCCGTCTGTACCTGAATCGTCTGGGTCCCGGCGGCGCCGCATCCAGTCAGGGCTGCCGCGCTTACCATTGCAGCTATCGCAGCAGCCGGAATCCATCTGCCTATTTTTCCATATTTTCTCATATTATCGTCCTCCTGTCGGTTGTTTTTGTTCTGCATCCTTATCTTACCATCAAAGCCCGGACTGCGCTTTGCTTTTCTCTTAAGCTTGCATTAATATTTCTTACCACCTTTTCGCCCTTTCCTCATACAATAAGGTAAAAGCCTGAAAGGCGGACCTTCACATGGTAAAAAGTCTGGTTACAAAGGGGATGTCATCCGCTGAATTAAAGGAGATACAAGAAAATCTGAAAAAAGCCAATTACAAGGAAATCCGGCGGTTTAGGGATTCCTTTGATCCCAACCGCATGGGATTCTCCGGTCGGAAGGAGGGCGTATAGATGGAAATCCGCAAGCTTTTAACTCCCTACAATTACACCAATGGAAAGGCCGGCCGGGTCAAATATCTGGTCATACACTACGTAGGCGCCACCGGCGGGGCCGAAGCCAACTGCCGCTACTACGCCTCCAGCTACATCGGCGCCAGCGCCCACTACTTCGTAGGCTTTGACGGGGAAATCTGGCAGTCCGTAGAGGAACGCAATATTGCCTGGCACTGCGGTTCCAACACCTACCGTCACCCGGAATGCCGCAATTCAAACAGCATCGGCATCGAGCTGTGCGTCCGAAACAGGGGCTCCCAGGCCGCAACCAGCAAGGACTGGTACTTTGAGGACGCAACCGTCCAGTCCGCCGTCCTGCTGGCCCGCCAGATCATGGAACGGTATCAGATTGCCCCAGATCATGTGCTGCGCCACTACGATGTAACCGGGAAAATCTGCCCTAACCCATATGTCTACAACCATACTGCCCACACCTGGGAGCAGTTTAAGTCCGCCATTTCCCAGCCGGATGAGTCCAAAAAATCCGGCTGGTACGAAGAGGACGGAGGCTGGCGCTACTATAACGGCGATACCGGCCTTCCCATCCGCAACGACTGGCTCTTCTGGGAGGGAAACTGGTACTGGTTCAACGGAGCCGGCTTTATGATCTCCGACGACTGGTATGAATATCAGGGGTACTGGTACTATTTCGGTCCCGACGGGGCTATGATCACCGGCCTGGACCGCATTAGAGGGAAATGGTACTACTTCGATGAGGAAGGCCGCATGGCCACGGAGCCCGTCACCTTTGTGCCCGATGATGAGGGGGCGCTGCAGTTTCCAAAGGGGGATGAGACATAAGATGACAGTGGGAAGAACACAGAAGATTAGGGGGAACTATACGAGAAACCACTAGATATTCTTCGTTTGTTATGTTATGCTATGAGCACTTGGCGAAATCTTTTCGAGCCTAGTACGAATCATGCAGAGCATATTCTGACCAAGAAAGGTAAGAGGAGGGGATTACATGAGCGATAACGAGTTTTTATTGGCAATATCCGAAATGATGGATAAAAAGCTGACTCCTGTAAACGAACGGTTAAAAAGAATTGAGCTGACACAGGAAAATGATATTTTGCCGCGGCTGCAAAATATTGAGTCATGCTACACCTCCACATACCGGAGATATGCAAGCGGAATTGAGGAGATGGAAGCATTAAAAGCAGATATGGAAATTGTCAAAAAAGTAGTGGCTGAACATTCTGAAAAACTCAAAAAGCCGGCGTGATCAAGTTAGCCCTGGGAACTGGCCCAGGGCTTTTATCTTAGTAAAACAAAGCAAGCGCCTATCTTCCTTGAAAACTCAAGAAAAGTAGGCGCTTGCTTTAGTGGAGCTGAGGGGAATCGAACCCCTGTCCGAAAACCAATTCCCTGTTCTTCTACTATCATAGTTCGTTCTTTCACATTCCCTCCGCCGTCAGAGAACGAACACCCGGACGGTTTTGGTAGCTTCATCATACGCCCGTATGCGCAAAGCTTTGCATACGTCGTTTCCCACATAGGTCGATGCCAGGGTCTTAAAGTGTGGGTGCCTTAAGTCTGACAGCTGCAATTAAGCAGCGTATGCTAATTCGTCGTTAGCGTTTATATTTAGGTTTGCCATTTAACCCATTGCGTGGGGATAGCTTCACCAGCTGCATGGTCCCCGTCGAAACCAGTACAACCCCGAGGTAAACTGGATGCCCGACGAAGAGGCTTACTATATCCTAGCAGATGCAGGGGCTCATGTCAAGGTGTGTAAGAAAATATTAAAACTTCTTCGTCTCCCCCACCTTTCCCAGATGCTCCAAAAGTTCCTCAAAGCCCACGCCCCCGGCGGATTCGATAGCGGCTACCACCGCCCCCTCCACCAAGGGGCAGTCGGCCATAGCCGCTTTCTTCCCTTCCATGGATTCCAGCACCATCTCCGTGGTCATCACCGCGCTGCCCAGATCCATCAGGATTACCACTCCGTCTTCTGAGTATACGGAACGGATGGCTGCTTCAATCCGCTCAAAACTGGTTCCAAAGCTTCCGTCCTCCAATCCTCCGGCGGCGGCCATAGGAGCCGCCGGGGCCATCTGCCCCGCCAGCTCCACTACGCTCTCAGCAAGCTTCCTGCTGTGAGATACAATCACAATTCCAACCATGGTCTTTTTTCCTCCATTGCCCCTTATTCATACGCTCTGGCCACGGCCTCCAGCAGATAGCTGTAGGAGGTAGCCCCCGGGTCCTGATGGCCCAGTCCCCGCTCGCCTACGTAGCTTGCGCGGCCCTTGGTCGCCACCAGATCCTTGGTATGCTCCGCACCGGCCCAGGCGGCCTTCACCCCGGCCCTCAATGTTTCCCCGGTGCTCATGCCCTTTGCGAAGGCCTCTTTCATAGCCTTCAGGGAGGGAAGCATAGCGTCTAGCATCGTCGCCTCCCCCTCCACCGCCTTGCCGCGCATCATAACACCTTGGA
This sequence comes from uncultured Enterocloster sp., assembly GCA_944383785.1. GTDB lineage: Bacteria > Bacillota > Clostridia > Lachnospirales > Lachnospiraceae > Enterocloster. Next base: position 11,687 of record CALWQV010000042.1, read on the forward strand.
TGGCGGTATCCAAAAGCTTCAGGAAATCCTCCAGGCCGATCTCATTCTTTCCCGCTGTCTCCATGCCCGCCTTCATAAATGCGGTTCCATAAAGAGGCCCGGAGGCCCCTCCCACGGTGGATACCAGGGTCATGCCCGTGGTTTTCAGTACGGTTCCGATATCCTTTCCTTCCAGGCCGGGAAGCTTCTGCTCCACCGCCTGAAAGCCTCTGGCCATATTGATGCCGTGGTCGCTGTCGCCGATGGGCTGATCCAGCTCTGTCAGTTCCTCCTTGTGGGCCTCTATGGTCTGGGCCATCTGTCTTAAAATTTCCAAAACCTTGCTGCTGTCTGTCATATGCTTTGATCCTTCCTGTCAGTTTATTTCCACGCCGGCGTATCTGCGGGCGCATCCAAAAGCTCCTTCAGCTCTTCATCCAGCCGCAGCAGGGAAATGGAAAATCCCTCCATCTCCAGGGATGTCATATATTCTCCCACAAACGTGCGGTAAACCCGGATGCCTTTTTCCTTCAGCACGTCCGCCACATGGTTGTTGATAATAAACAGCTCCATCAAAGGAGTCGCCCCTGAGCCATTGATCATCACCGCCACTTCGTGGCCCTCATAGTCCAGATCCGCTAAAATCTGTTCCAGCAGCTGATCTGCAATGGCGTCTGCCGGTTTTAGCTTCTCCCTGTGGGTTCCCGGCTCGCCATGGATTCCGATTCCGATCTCCATCTCATCTTCTCCCAGCTCAAAGCCCGGCTTTCCCGCCGCCGGCACCGTACAGGGGCGGATGGCGGCTCCCATGGTGCGCACATTGTCGATGACCTTCTGGGCCACGGTCTGAACCTCATCCAACGAAGCCCCCTGCTCCGCCTTAGCCCCGGCGATCTTGTGGACAAATACGGTTCCCGCCACGCCCCTGCGGCCGATGGTGTAAAGGCTGTCCTTCACCGCCACATCGTCGTTTACCACCACATGCTTTACCTCGATGCCCTCCATCTGGGCCATCTCAGCCGCCATTTCAAAGTTCATCACGTCGCCGGTATAATTTTTCACGACCATCAGGACGCCCGCGCCGGCCTCCACCGCCTTGATCCCCTCGTAAATCATGTCAGGAGTAGGGGAGGTAAATACCGCTCCCGCCACCGCGCAGTCCAGCATCCCCTGCCCCACATAGCCTCCGTGGGCAGGCTCGTGACCGCTGCCGCCGCCGCTGATTAAGGCTACCTTTCCTTCTTTTTTCTGAGCCCGGACAACTACATTATAATCTTCCAGCTGTCTCAAATACTGAGGGTAGGCTTTCACCATCCCGGTAATCATCTGCTGCTCCACCAGCTCGACATCGTTGATCAATTTTTTCATATTTTTCCCCTTCCTGTCCTTAAGGCGCTATCTGACGCCGTTTTCTTCTATTTCTTGGGGGGTTCCCAGGCAAATGCCCGCTCCACCGCCCGTTTCCACCCGGCTAACATCCGGTCCCGCGCCTCATGGCTGATGGCGGGCTCAAAAATCCGGTCTATGGCCCAGTTGGCCCGAACCTCTTCCTTATCATTCCAGTACCCTTCGGCCAGCCCCGCCAGATAAGCGGCCCCCATGGCGGTGGTTTCCACGCATCTGGGGCGGTTCACCGGAACCACGGTCAACTCCGCCTGGGTCGGAAGAATCTAGTTGTTGGCGCTGGCTCCGCAGCCCGCCCTAAGCGCTGACAGACGGGAGCCGGAATCGCTCTCCATAGCCTTTAACACATCGCAAACCTGGTAGCAGAGGGAATCCAGTGTAGCCCGCACCAGATGATACCGGTTCACCCCTCTGGTCAGACCTACAATCGCGCCCCTGGCGTACTGATCCCAGTAAGGCGCTCCCAGCCCTGTAAAAGCCGGAACCACATAGCAGCCATTAGTATCCGGAACCTGGAGGGCCATCTGCTCCGTCTCCGGAGCCGTCCGCACCAGCCCCAGCTCGTCCCGCAGCCACTGGATCGCGGCTCCCGCTACAAAAATGGAGCCTTCCAAGGCATAGGAAACCTTGCCGTCGATGCCCCAGGCAATAGTGGTCACCAGCCCGTTTTTGGAAAATACCGGTTTCTCCCCTGTGTTCATCAGCAGGAAACAGCCGGTGCCGTAAGTATTTTTCGCCTCCCCCGGCTCAAAGCAGGTCTGACCGAAAAGAGCCGCCTGCTGATCCCCCGCCGCTCCTCCGATGGAGATCGGCGCGCCGAAAAACCTGGGATCCGTAACTCCATACCGGCAGCTGGAAGGCATAGGCTCAGGAAGCATGCAGGCAGGGATCTCTAAAAGGTCCAAAATCTCCGGGTCCCACTGCAACGTATTAATATTAAACAGCATGGTCCTGGAAGCGTTGGAATAGTCGGTTACATGGACGCGGCCGCCGGTGAGCTTCCAGATCAGCCAGGTTTCCACCGTACCAAAAAGAAGCTCCCCCTTCTCGGCCCGCTTTCTTGCCCCCTCCACATGATCCAGAATCCATCTAAGTTTCGTACCGGAAAAATAAGCATCGATCACCAGACCGGTCTTCTCCCGAAAAAAATCCACCAGCCTGCGGCTTTTAAGCTGGTCGCAGAACTCGGAGGTCCGCCTGCACTGCCACACAATGGCTGGGCAGATGGGCTCCCCTGTCATTTTATCCCATACAATCGCCGTCTCCCTCTGGTTGGCAATCCCAATGGCGGCGATATCCTCCGCCTTCGCTCCTGCCTTGGACATGGCCTCCACCGCTACCCCCAGCTGAGTGGACCAGATTTCATTGGCATTGTGCTCTACCCATCCCGATTTTGGAAAATACTGGGTAAACTCCTTCTGGGCGCTGCTGACAATCCGTCCTTTTTGATCAAATAAAATACAGCGGTTGCTGGTAGTACCCGCGTCAAGGGCCATAATATAAGATGGCATAAACACCCTCCCTTCTTTTGTATCAATCCCTCTCCTTACTACTATAACCCTTCCGCGTGCTTTCCGAAAGTCCTATTTTAAAAAGATTTAAAAAATTTTAAAAAGTGCTGGACAAAACCGGGAACCTATGATACTATAAATGAGCTGTCAGCAGAAACCACATTCCATATGGCCTGATGGTCAAGCGGCTAAGACGACGCCCTCTCACGGCGTAAACCCGGGTTCGATTCCCGGTCAGGTCATTTCTTTGACAGCATAATTTGATACGGCCTGATGGTCAAGCGGCTAAGACGACGCCCTCTCACGGCGTAAACCCGGGTTCGATTCCCGGTCAGGTCAGAAGGAAAGAAAGCAGGATGACATATTTTGCTTTCTTTTTTTTATTTTTGTAAAACCATCCGCCTCTTTTCATCGTCTAAATAGCAGAAGGATACAAAACCACAATTTAAGGAGGATTTTACAATGAGCAAACAGCCAAAAGACATTATCATGATAACGGATTTCTGGGGTGTAACCAAAGAACTGAAATTCTTCGCCGTTCCCTGCTGCTTTCTGGCAGATCTGGTGGATTTAAGCGCCGACACCGCCTTAGCCTGGAGGCCTACGGTCTATTTTCTTCCAAAGCAGTGCCCTCCCCTCCCTGCCTACCAGCTTCCGGTCAAAGGGGAAACCGGCAGCCTTGACGAAAAAAGCCGCAAGAGGGAAGAGAAAGCCTACAAAAAGTCCGTCGCCGCTTATGTAAAGGAGTACAAGCGGACTTCCAAAAAAGCCTTTAACGATGCAAGCCACTGGTATTACCGGCAATTTTTGCCGGAAGCAAAGCAGGAGTACCAGGAGTGGCTGAATGCCCTGCTGGAAGACATAACACCCGCAGACCGCAAAAAACTGGCGCGGCAAAAATTTTTCAAATATTTTATCCAGATACCGGCAAAAATAATCGGCACGGTCACCATCGGCCTTGTTAAAATTTTCCTGAACTTTTTACAGATGGCCCTGGAGATTGTAGGCGCCGCGGCTCCTATGGTGGAAAGCCAGATAGGGGACAACAGCTCCAGCGAATGGGAGCGCCAGCTCCACTACCAGCGTGCGGAGCGAATGCTGGATTCCTTTACAGAATACCAGCGCCGCAAAAAGGAAGCAGACGACGGGGAGCCAGAGACAGAATCATTCTTTCAGGAGGCAAGTCCCATCTCCATTGGCTCCAAAAAGGTTCAGTTTCATCCCGGCAATATCCTCACCTTAACCGACCGCTATGGAGATTCCTTCAACCTGCATTTCGGAATGCCCAATCTCCTGGGGCTGGAGAAGTGGGAAACCGGCTATGACAGCCAGTTTCAGCATATGCCCCTGGAAGAGCCTGAGCGTCTTTAAGCCCTAGCCCATAACGCTCTGATACCTGGCGGAATACTTATTCCATTTCCGCTTTTCTCCACCCCTGCACGATCAGCCTCTCCCCTGATCCGTGGCAGGTGGAAAGGGTCAAAATCTCCCCTGTCCCTTCCGGGGCCGCTTCCAGCGCATAAAGGCTTCTGTCCCGGCAGCTTTGGACAAATTCCTCCAAAGCCTCCCGGGATGCAAAGGCCCCTTCATAGGGACTTATATCCTGCGGCCGAATCCGGTAGACGGCGAATATCTGATAGTGCCGCCAGGAGCCTCCAAAGAAGATATAGAAATCCCGGTGGGTTTTGCCGTAATCCGGCTCCAGATATTTTTTCAAGCCGCCAAACATTGCCTCGGATCTCATGTTGTGGCCGTAAATAACGGTGTTAAAACCCCCGAAGGGGCTGCGGGATGCCTCAAAAAACAGGGCCCCGCAGGCTCTTTTCTCACCACCAAAGGTTCTCTTTAAATAGGTCTGATTGTCCTCAGGCCAGACCACCGGGTAGTGAATCTCTGTGTCTGGGATCAAAAGCCAGGCAGCGTATTCCGGATTGATCGCTTTCAGGACCTCTTCCTCAATCATGGGAAAGGTAACTTTCGCGGCTTCTCCAGGACCTCCCGCTGACATCCCCGCTGTCCCTTTCATATGCCCCGCGTACTGCCTGAGCTGTTCATATTCCCGCTCCCCCTTCCTTCCGTCTATATACCTTCCAAAAAGCAGAAAGGCGGAGGATATGGCAAGCAGTGCGCATACCACTGTGACCAAATAGGGCCTTATGCCGCTTTTCTTTCGCTCAAGTGTATTGCTGTACCTGGCAGTGGCTTTCATGGTATAGATATAATCCTGACCCGCGCCCGCTGGCTCCAAATCCGTATATACCGCCTGAATGATTTTTGCTTCCGCCTCCGGCAGATTCGCCACTCCGGAATAAACGGCCTCGCAGTCCCTTACCTTCCAGTCTCCCTCAGCCTTCAGCCCTCTGCACAGGCGACCGTTCTCCCAGTAAGGTTCTCCTTCCCAGCTGATCTTTTTAATCCTGTAGCTTTCCTTTGATACGCCGATCATATCCAGCAGCTCCTTTTCATACCCTTTCAATGGATTTTCCTCATCGATAACCACTTCCATACCGTTTAAGTCAAATTTCCCCACCCCATAGTCCTTTATGGTGACCGAAAATTCAAATCCTTGTTCCCAGCGCTCCTCGCCCCAGGATACGGACTGTAAGGGAACCTGCACCATTACCTCATCCCCGGTCAGCCTGTCCCTAATCTTCAAATCCGCCGCCTCCGGAACCTGGCTTTTTGCCGGAAGCGACGTATACCGAATCACATCAGCAACCGGCTGTTCCCTGGCGTCAATCACCGTATCCAGAATTTCGTAGGATTTCAGATACCAGTCCTTCCCCTCTGCCCTGATTTTCTCCTGGGGCAGATTTTTCTCTGGCTCCCCGGTAAAGGGAGCCGAGGTTTCAATGCGCATATGCTGTGACTTGGAGGGCAAGGGGTTCTTCTCTAAAACTTCATATTGAACCTCTTCCAGGTAATAGGCGGTTCCATCTACTGTTACGGTATCCTCCGGCTCCAGCTTCTGCCCCTTTGGGGCGTCCGAATCAGACCGATAGATGGTTTCAACAAACAAATCCTTTAAGTCCGCGACTGCTTCCCGGCCCGCTCCCCCTCCTTTAAAAACAGGCAGAAGGAATGCCAGTACAGCCAGAAGCATCAGGCCCAAGAAGGGCTTTCTTCCCTTGATCAATCCCCTCACTCTTTTTTCCTCCTTCGTATTCTCCGGATTCCAAAGGCCGTTCCAGCCGCCGAGACAGCACACAAGACTTCCAGTAACAGGTAGGGGAAATCATCCCCTGTTTTTGTCAGCTGGATCTCCCTTCGGTTCATCTGCTCCCATGCTTTCCTGCTGCCGTATAACTTCCGGTCATAGTGGGCCGTGATCCAGCCGACCCGCCGGTCTCCCGGCGGCTTTGGCTCATCCGTCTTCTTCCGGTTCACCGCGAAAAATACATAGCTGTTTTCGGAATCCTGATAGAAGCTTTCATCCCCGTTCATTAAAACCGCGTCTCCGGTTCTGGGAATTTCGATTCGGTACGCCCCATCCAGCTTTAAATAGCCTTCCGGCGCGGCAATCTCTGTTACCGTCAGCGTTCCAGTGGATTTCACCACCGCTTTAAACAGGGTCCCCCCTTCTTCTTTAACCAGGGACAAACTGCGGCCGGACTCATCCGTTACTTTAAAGGCCGCCCCGGCCAGAGGCTCTCCCTCTTGGTCTATCTTTTTGATGCGGATGGTATACTCGCTGCCGCCCCGGTCGCCTTCCTTTTTCCTGTTCTCTGCGGTAATCTTCAGTACATCCCCATAGTCGTTGACCTGAAACTCTACATCCGCCATGGGATAATAGCCAGAGGGGGCCGATACCTCGTGGAGCCGATACCTCTCCCCCGCAAGAAGCTTACCCTCTACCCGGTGGGCCTTTCCTGTGGAAGTCCAGTGCTCCATCACCGCGCCGTTCTTATCCAGGATCTCGAATTCCGCTCCCGCTAAGGGCTTTCCGGTTTCCGCGGAAACTTTCAGGATTTCAACCTTTGTCACATCGTCCTTCATCTGTACCTGGTTCACGGTTCCGTCCCGATTAACCGTAAAGACCACGTCCCGGGCATAGGCATAGCCCGGAGCCGGGTTCACCTCGATCAGTCGGTAGGTCTTTCCGGCCTCTAGCCTTCCTATAATCTCGTGGGGGCGGCCTGTGGAAATCCACTGGTCTATGATCCGATTCTTCTCATCCACCAGCTGCAGCTTACAGCCCGGAATCTCCTTTTCTCCCGTCAGATCGGTTTTAGTGATAACCACCTTTGTAGGCTTATCCTCCATCAGCACCACATCCACCGAGCCGTCCTGGCTGACCGTAAATTTCACATCCTCCGCGTAGGCGTAGCCGGGCGCCGGTTCCATCTCGTGCAGCCAATAAGTTTTTCCCGCAATCAGCTGCTTCTCAAAAAAGGCAAATCCTTCTGTGGTAGCAAAGATCATCTCCTTTCCCTCATAAAAGGCCGGCGTCTTATCCTCATTGAGAATCTGCAAAACAGCTCCCGCCATGGGCCTCCCGCTTTCCGCTTTTGACGGTGTTGCCACCGAGGGACTGGCTGTCCCAAATATGTTCTTGTAAATCCGTACCTTGGTGGTGTCGTCGATCATCTCCACACGATTTACGCTGCCGTCCCGATTGACAGTAAAGGAAATGTCATTTGCCCTCACAAATCCATCTGCCGGTATGGTTTCCCGCAGCACATAGGTCTTTCCGGCCGTCAGCTTTCCCACAATCTCATGGGGTTTATCCGTGGAAATCCACTGCTCCACCACATTTTGCTCCCCGTCCAGCACCTCTAAATGAGCTCCCGGAAGTTCTTCACCGTTGGTGATATCCTTCTTGGTTACAACTACATGAGTCGGCAGATTTTCCATCAAAACCTCTTCCACCGTTCCGTCCTCATTTAGGGTAAAGCGGATCTCCTCCGCGTAGGCAAAGCCCTCTGCCGGCCGTACCTCGGTCAGGGTATATTCCTTTCCCGGCTCCAGCCCCCGGATCACATGAGGCTCTTCGCCGGAGATCCACTGGTCCGCGATCTCCCCATTTTCATCGGTAACCGTCAGATGATTTCCGGGAAGCTCTTCACCCGTTGTCAGGTCGGTCTTTGAGATCGACACCTCCGTTTCCTTATCATAGCCTCCGATCGCGGAGATGCTGGCCTGTTCATTCAGGGTAAAGGACATCCGGCTGCTCACCCGCTCTTCCCCGTCGGAGTAGCTGGTGGTTTCCGTCAAAAAGTAGGTTCCCCCTTTGGCGAAAATCTGACGGTCCGCCGGGTCGGACACATTCCTGGCAAACCGCGCCCCCCTTCCTTCCGCTCCGATACGGCCCCTTGCGTTATGAGCCTCAATCTCCAGCCCGTCCTCTTCCCGCTCCACCTCATAAGTACAATTTTTGTAGGCCGCCGGGTCAATGGTGATATACTGGTTTCCAGCCAGCTCGATGGTATCTCCGCTTCGCAGCACGCCGTTTTTACTGCCTGTGTAGGCGTAGCTTCCGGCCAGCTCCCGTCCCCTTTCGTCCCACAGCCGGATGGTAAAGCGGCTGGGCTCCTTTTGAAACGTTTCTTGGCCGCTGCCGGTGAGCTCGTAAAAGACCGTCAGCTGGTTGGGCTTTAAGATGGGGACCAACTTTGTTCCGGTCAATGTCCTGCTTCCTGCCTTCACCCTCACAGCCAGTCTCGTCTCGCCGCCGCAGTCTTTTGCCAGCGAAGCGGCAAAGGATACGCTGCCCATTGCATAGGGCTTTACATCCGGAATCGTCCAGCGTATGGTTTTTCCCATCGAATCTCCCTGATACTGCCCCTCATAGGCGTCCAGCAGCTCCATATTTTTATCCATCACCGCCTCTACCTGGATCGTCTGAGGCTTGGAACTGGGATTATAGTAGGTCACGGTGCTGATCACCGGCTGGCCTGGCTCAAGGGGCGCTCCCGCCTGGCTGTTCCTACTTTTCACCGTAATTTTGGGATTCTCCGGGTTTACGCCGTTAGAAATGGTCTGCTCCTGGCCCGGCTCAAGGGGAATCATAGTGGTAATGACGCTCCCTTCTTCATTGCTTACGGTCAATGCCGTCTGCTCCGCCTGCCTGCCCTGGTAGGTAAAACCATTTTCCCCAAAGTACACCCGCCTGGTCTGCCGTTTCGTCACCACGTCGCTTCCATCGGAGTAGAGCGTATGCTCTTCAAAGGTGTAAAGCCCGCCCTCTTCCAGCTCGTCTGTTTTCGGAATCAGCTGCTTTTCTCCTGTGGTGATAAAGCGCAGGGCCTCCCTTCCCTTTTCATCCCGCATGATAACCTCATTTTTCAGCACAATTCTTCCCCGGATCGTGACCGCCGCTATGGTATCCTGCTCTAGAGCGTCCTGTTCATCCGTCCTAACATAATGTGCTTTTACCATGGCCATCTCATTGGAGATTCCCTGGATGGAGCGGCCGCTTTCCGATATATGAAATAGTGCCGGCTTCATGCGGTTATAGCCTTTTGGCGCTTCCTTTTCCACCAGGATATAAGCCTTTCCGGCGGTTAATCCCTCCAGCAGATGGCTGCTGCCTGTGGTGGTCCACTGCTCAAAAAGGTCTTCTTCCCTGTAGGTATAATTTCCATCCTCCCCCATCCTTGCCTCGTAGACCGCCAGCAGAGCGCCTTTTACAAAAGCTCCGTCGATTCCTTCGTCCGTCAGGCCGTCAAAATCCTTCTTCTCAATCCGCACTCTGGTGGGACTGTTTTTCACGGACGTTTCATAAAGAACGTACTCTGCTTCCGGGTCTTTCCGGTATCCTCCACCCCCGTCAAAGGAGAAGGTAAACACCTGGGAGCTGGCCGCGAATCCATCCGGCGGCGTAATCTCCTTCAGCTTGTAGGTATAGGCCCCTATGCTTCCGTCTTCCTTTACCTTACCCACAGGAAGATCTTCCACGGACACGGTTCCATTGGTATCCGATACGGTAATGGGAAATCCCTCCGCCTCCTTTCCGGACCGATCATAGGCGGAAAGCTCAAATACCGCTCCCGCCAGGGACCTCCCGTCCTCGTCCGTCTTTTGGATCACCAGCTTTCCGGTGATGGGTTTGTTTTCTCCCCGGATCACATGGAACCCATCCGCGCTCCGGTAATCGATCCGCACCGGCTCCATGGCCTTGTAGTAGGCCGGAGCTTCCAGCTCCGCCAGGTAATAGTTCCCGTCTTCCAGCCCCTGAATCACATGGGGCTTTAAATCTCCGACCCCATAGCCCACCGGAATCCGCCCATTGATGCGGTCTGTTTCCGTATAGCTGCCGTCCTCTCCGGAAATCCACTGATCCATCAGGTATTCCTCTTCCTGCCGGAAATCTCCATTTGAGTCAGCCCGGTACAGTACCAGCTTCGCTCCGGGAAGTTCTTTCCCGGTTTCAGAGGACACCTTGGATAGAGCCAGGCGGCTGCGCTCATTGAGAAGACCGTGCAGCTGCACATCCAACCTTTCCTCTACCTGGACCGCAATCGGCTCCGCCTTCTCGTATCCTTCCGGCGCTTCCTTTTCCACCAGCACGTACTTGCCGCCCACCGGCAGGTAATCGATCCGGAAGCGTCCCTGGGAATCCAGCCAGGCGTTGGCATAGGCGTTTACCTGAGGCAGGGACTGGAAGTTGAACTTGTAAGTGTAGGTAAAATCCGCCCCGTTAAAACGCGCATCCGCCAGCACCTTCCGGCCGGTTTCCTCAATCGCCAGGGTAACTTTCGCCACCGCCGGATATTTCTGTCCGTCTTTGGCGTCCATGGTCCGGATTTCCTCCACCTTCGCCCTTCGGGACACCGCCCACCTTAGCTCCAGCTTTTCGCCGGCCATCTCTTCGTAGGCAGCCTTAAAGCCTTCCCGGTCCTCACGGCCCATAGTTTCAGGGAATACCACCGTATCTTCCCCTGTTACAATCCTTGAGCCGTCCTCCAGCAGCCACACGTTGGAGCCAGAGCTGGCCCGCTTTGCCATCCTCTCTACGGACCAGGAAAAGCCCGTTCCCTCAACTCCATAGGCTTCATACATGCGGGCAAACTCCAGAGTAAAGCCGGTCAGCTCATTTTTCCCGGAAGTATTGGCGTAATCCTTCAGGTTAATATTTTCCGTATAATCAGTTCCATCGTCGCTGACCCAGCTGCAGATCTCCTGGTCTTCCTGGTACTGGGGGATACCGTCCTGATAAAGGATTTCCCCGTCTTCATCGGTCTTGGCCTGATAGAGGGTAAACTTCGCGCCATTTAACAGGCGCTTTTCCTTTTCTTCCATGGCGTATTTCTCAAAAGCGATCTTCGTGTGGTCGTCTGCCATGAGAATGTTTACGATCTCCTCCTGGTTCTCCACCCGCACGTAAACCGGTTCTGACTTCACAAAGCCCTCCGGCGCCTCAAGCTCCTCCAGAATATACCATCCCGCCGGGATTCCCTCCAGATAAATGGGCCGGCTTTCTGTGGTCCACACCGCTGTCCGTTCCTTGATCTCATCCGCCCTGCTGTCCGTCGTCTCAAACCTTAAGGGAGTGTCTGAAACCTTCATCAGACGATACCCTTCCGGCGCATCCGGGTCCATCTCCATCCGGGCCGGATAAAGGGCGATCCGCGCCCCGGAAAGCTGACGGTTGGTGTAGTAAGCCGGGTTTTCTTCGCTTTCCCCCACCGCCGGGCCGTCAATCTTTTCGATGTAAATCTTCGTGGTATCATCCTTCATCTCTACTTTTTGAATCTCGGCAGATTCCTCCATCGTAATCCCCACCGGCTCCGCCTTTACATATCCG
>CALWQV010000043.1 GCA_944383785.1 uncultured Enterocloster sp.
CGATCAATCTTTCTCCATGATTCTTTTCAGCAGTCCGGATTTGACTGCCGGGGAAACTTATCAGGTGACGGTTGGCGGGACGGTTTTTGAAGTGACGGCACAGTAGCCTACGCCAGATAGAAGTTAATCAATTGATGGAAAAAAGGGGCTTTACCGGCGCATGACCGAGCTTCAGCAGAAGAGCGCAGGGTGGAGCCTGGGATAAGCGCCTTGCGGTCCGGCTCTTTTCGTGCTAGAATAAAAGCAAAAAGGAGAAGAAAGAGGCAGGTAAGCCGGGCAGGGAGAACACACATTGAGAGAACAATTTGCCAATATTATCATCGATATTTCCCATGAGAGCGTAGACCGTCTCTTCCAGTACCGGATTCCGGAAGGGCTGCGGGAAAGCATTCAGGTGGGGCAGCAGGTCTATATTCCGTTTGGCCGGGGGAACAGCATCCGTACCGGCTATGTGGTGGAATTGACGGATGAGGCTGAGTATGATGAACATAAGCTAAAGGAAATCGCTGGGGTTGTGCCGGGAAGCGTCTCGGTTCAGTCCCAGCTTATTTGCCTTGCCTGGTGGATGAAGGAGCGGTACGGCTCTACCATGAATCAGGCTTTAAAAACGGTGCTTCCGGTTAAGAAGCAGGTGAAGGAGATCCCCAGGCGTACCATCCGCCTTCTGGCGGATGAAAGGACCCTAAAGGAGGCGGCAGAGCAGGCGGGAAGGCGGGGGTACAAGCTTCAGCTTCGGATCCTGGAAGCGTTGAAAGCGAATTCCGTCATTCCCTTTGAGGCGGCTTCTGCCCAGCTGGGGGCTACGACGGCTTCCTTGAAACCGTTGGTCCAAAAGGGCCTGCTTGTTTTAGAGGAAAAGCAGCAATACCGGAATCCCCTGCAGGCAGTAGAGAAAGGGGCAGAAAAGCAGCGCGTCGCGCTGAATGAGCAGCAGCGGCGGGCAGCGGATGAAATCTGGGAGGATTACCTTTCCGGAAGCCGGAAAACCTGGCTGATTCACGGGATTACGGGAAGCGGAAAGACGGAGGTTTATATGGAGCTCATCAGCCGGGTGCTGGAGCTGGGCCGTCAGGTTATTGTGTTGATTCCGGAAATTTCCCTCACCTGGCAGACGGTTATGCGCTTTTATGGCCGCTTTGGGGACCGGGTTTCCGTGCTGAATTCCCGTATGTCCCAGGGAGAGCGCTATGATCAGTACGAGAGAGCCAGAAAAGGGGAGATCGACATTATCATTGGCCCCAGATCCGCTCTTTTCGCCCCCTTTGCCCATCTTGGCATGATTATCATCGATGAGGAACACGAAAATGCCTATCAGAGCGAGCTGTCGCCCCGCTATCATGCCAGAGAGGCGGCCGCCTGCCGGGCAAAGCTTTGCGGCGCTTCCCTGATTTTAGGCTCCGCGACCCCCTCCCTGGAATCCTACGCCAGGGCCTTAAAAGGAGAGTATGGATTGTGTACCTTAAACATCAGAGCAAAGGCGGACAGCAGCCTGTCAAAGATCGAGGTGGTGGATCTGCGCCGGGAGCTTACCCAGGGAAACCGCTCGATTTTCAGCCGCCGGCTAAAAGAGTTGATGGAGGAGCGCCTTCAGGCAAAAGAACAGATTATGCTTTTTATTAATCGCCGGGGCTACGCGAATTTTGTTTCCTGCCGTTCCTGCGGCGAGGCCCTGCGCTGCCCCCATTGCGACGTGACCCTGACCTATCATAAAAACGGGCGGCTGATGTGCCACTACTGCGGCTATCAGGTCCTTGTGCCGAAGGTATGCCCATCCTGCGGCTCCCCCTATATCGCCCCCTTCGGAACCGGAACCCAAAAGATCGAGGAACTGACCAGGGAAATGTTTCCCGCAGCCAGGGTGCTGCGGATGGATCTGGATACCACGTCGAAAAAGGAGGGGCACCAGGAGATTTTGTCCGCTTTTGCCAGGGGGGAAGCGGATATCCTCATTGGAACACAGATGATCGTGAAAGGCCATGATTTCCCCCGGGTGACCCTGGTAGGGGCTTTGGCGGCGGATCTGTCTTTGTACGCTCCGGATTACCGCTGCGGGGAGCAGACCTTTGACCTTTTAGTTCAGGCCGCGGGACGGGCCGGGAGAGGGGAACGCCCGGGAGTCGCCCTGATTCAGACCTATCAGCCCGATCATTATGCCATCCGGGCGGCGGCGGCCCAGGATTATGAGGAATTTTATCGGCAGGAGATGGGATACCGCCGGCTAATGGAGTATCCGCCTGCGGCAGGGCTTTTAACTTTGCAGCTGTCCGGAAAGGACGAGAAAATCCTTGAGAGGGAGGCGGCTGCCTTGGGGGCTTATTTAAGGGAGAACTGCCGCCTGATCGGCCCGGTGAACGCCCCGGTGTATAAAGTTAATGATATTTATAGAAAATTTTTATATATCAAAGGGGAAAATTATGATATACTGATACAGATTAGGAAAAGAGCGGAGCAATTCCTAAAAGAACGGGAGACGGCCAGATCCCTGTCCGTCCAGTACGATTTAACATAACCACTTAGGGCGGCGGAAGGAGAAGCCGCCCAAGCAGCAGAGAAAGGAGCCTTAAGATATGGCAATTCGGCAGATCCGTACCATTGGGGACGAGATTTTAACAAAAAAATGCAAGGCGGTAAAGGAGATGACGCCCAGGACCAAGGAGCTGATCGGGGACATGTTTGATACCATGTACCAGGCAAGCGGCGTAGGCCTGGCCGCCCCTCAGGTGGGAATTTTAAAGAGGATCGTAGTGATTGACGTGGAGGATGGAAACCGGTATGTCCTTGTGAACCCAGAGATTGTGGAGACGAGGGGAAGCCAGACCGGATATGAGGGCTGTTTAAGCGTTCCGGGAAAGAGCGGCATCGTGACGCGGCCCATGTACGCTAAGGTAAAAGCCTGGAATGAAAATATGGAGCCCTACGAGCTGGAGGGAGAGGGACTTTTAGCCAGAGCCATCTGCCACGAGTGCGCCCATCTGGAGGGCCAGCTGTATGTGGATCTGGTGGAAGGGGAATTGATGGATACTGCCCCTGACGAGGAAGAAGAGGAGTAGAGACTATGCGCGTTGTATTTATGGGGACGCCGGATTTTTCCGTAGCCCCGTTGAAGGCCCTGCTGGAGGGCGGCCATGAAATCCTGGCGGCTGTGACTCAGCCGGATAAGCCCAGGGGCAGGGGAAAGAATATGCAGATGACGCCGGTAAAGGAGGAAGCCTTAAAAAAGGGGATTTCCGTTTATCAGCCGGTGAAGGTGCGGGATCCGGAATTTGTCCGGGTGATAAAAGAGCTGGCTCCAGATGTGATCGTGGTGGTGGCCTTTGGGCAGATCATTCCTCAGTCCATATTGGATGTGCCGCCCTACGGCTGCATCAACATCCACGCCTCTCTTCTGCCAAAGTACCGGGGAGCCGCCCCCATCCAGTGGGCGGTGATCGACGGACAGAAGGAGTCGGGGGTTACCACGATGCAGATGGACGCGGGCCTGGATACAGGGGCTATTTTAGAGCAGGAGAAGATTTTGCTGGCGGAGGACGAGACGGGGGGCAGCCTTTTTGAGAAGCTGAGCCTTCTTGGAAGCCGCCTGATTCTTTCTACTTTAAAGAAACTGGAAGAGGGAAGCCTGACGCCCACCCCTCAGCCCCAGGAGGGGAGCAGCTATGCGGGGCGTTTGAATAAGGAGCTGGGAGATATCGACTGGAGGAAGGACGCCGTTTCCATTGAGCGCCTGATCCGGGGCTTAAACCCCTGGCCCAGCGCCTACACCAGGTGGAATGGAAAAACCTTAAAGCTGTGGGCTGCAAAGGCACTGGATGAGAATGTAGAAGGGGCCGCGCCGGGCCAGGTGGTTCGATGCGGCCGCGACGGCCTGGGGGTTCAGACCGGCGGCGGAATTTTGTCCGTAAAAGAGCTTCAGCTGGAAGGAAAGAAACGGATGGATGTGGAAGCCTTTTTAAGAGGCTGCCCCATCTCTTTTGGCGATGTGTTTGAGAGGAGAATGACTGATTCATGATGTATCCCATGTTTTATTTTGACCCTACCTATATTCTGGTGCTGATCGGAGTGCTGCTGTCCTTAGCCGCGTCCTCCAAGGTGAATTCCACCTATAGCCGTTATGCCAGGGTTGGAGCCCGCTGCGGCATGACCGGCGCGGAGGCTGCCAGACAGCTTTTAAATTCCCAGGGAATCTACGATGTGACCATCCGCAGGGTGTCGGGCCATCTGACGGACCACTACGATCCCAGGACAAGAACCGTGAACTTATCCGACGCGGTTTACGGCGCTACTTCCATCGCGGCTATCGGTGTGGCGGCCCACGAGTGCGGCCATGCCATCCAGGATGCGGATTCCTATGTGCCCTTAAGGCTGAGAGGTGCCCTTGTGCCGGTAGCCAATTTCGGCGCCACCATATCCTGGCCCTTGATCATCATCGGCCTGTTTATGGGGAGCGGCTCTGTTTTGATCCAACTGGGAATCCTGCTGTTTTCACTGTCGGTTCTCTTTCAGCTGGTAACTCTTCCGGTGGAGTTTAACGCTTCCAGCCGGGCAGTGCGGCTTTTGGATGAGAACGGAATCTTAGTTGGCCAGGAGGTCGGGCAGACCAGGCAGGTTTTAAGCGCGGCGGCGCTGACCTATGTAGCTGCGGCTGCGGCATCGATCCTGCAGCTTCTGCGCCTGATGATTCTCTTTGGAAACCGCCGGGATGAATAAAAGGCATTAGAGGACGGCGGCAATATGGCAAAACAGACAGACAGAGGATTGGAAAACCGGGAAATTGTATTGGACGTACTGATGGAGGTTTTGGAACGGGGAAGCTTTATCCATCTGGTATTAGGGCAGGCCCTTAAAAAATACCAGTATCTGGATAAGGCGGACCGGGCCTTTATTTCTCGCGTCTCAGAAGGAACCGTGGAGTATCTGATCCAGATTGATGAAATCATAAACCGATATTCGAAGACAAGCACGCAGAAGATGAAGCCGGTGATCCGCAATCTTCTGCGGCTTAGCGTTTATCAAATCGTATATATGGACCGGGTGCCGGACCGGGCTGCCTGCAGCGAGGCGGTGAAGCTGGCCCAGAAACGCCGCTTCGGGGGCCTGAAGGGCTTTGTAAACGGAGTTTTGCGGACCATTTCCAGGGAAAAAGAGGGAATTTCCTTTAGGGAGCCCTGGGTAGAGTTGTCCCTTCCCAGGTGGCTTTATGAAATGTGGGAGGGGCAGTACGGGAAAGAGGTAACCGGCAGGATGGGCCGGGCCTTTTTGGAGGAAGACGCCGAAACCACGGTGTGGGTAAAGCCCGAAATGCGCGGTGAGGCTCTGGAGAGTCTCGCGTCCCAGGGCGTAAGAGCACTGCCGGATTCCGAACTGCCGGATCTTCTGAAGCTTTCAGGCTATGATTACCTGGAAAGCCTGGAGGCCTTCCGGAAGGGCTGGCTTCAGGTTCAGGACCGGTCCTCCTATCTGGCAGGGGTGGCGGCCCCGCCTGAGAAGGAAAGCTTTGTGTTAGACGTCTGCGCCGCCCCCGGCGGGAAAAGCTTACATATGGCGCAGCTGATGGATGGGAAGGGCTGCGTGGAGGCCAGGGATCTGACCGACCGGAAGCGGGAGCTGATTGAGGAAAATGTACGCCGCAGCGGTTTTCAAAATGTGTACTGCAAAACCTGGGACGCCAGGATCCTTGATGCGTCCATGGAGGACCGGGCGGATCTGGTGATCGCGGATCTCCCCTGCTCCGGCTTAGGGATCTTGGGGAAAAAGCCGGATATCCGCTGGAACATGTCCCCGCAGCAGATGAGGAAGCTGGCGGGACTGCAGAGGGAGATTCTTTCCGTGGTCTGGCGCTATGTAAAGCCCGGTGGCCGGCTGATTTACAGCACATGCACCATTAACCCTGAGGAGAATCAGGACAATGCCGCCTGGTTTTTATCCTCCTTCCCCTTTGAGCCTGTGGACTTGAGGGAAACTTTGGGAGAGTACTTTAAAGAGGACTCCCTTGAAAAAGGATGGATCCAGCTCCTTCCGGGGATTCACCGGGGGGATGGATTTTTTATCTCTGTATTCAGGAGGGCGGACTGATGTTGGATTTGGTGGATTGCAGCGGAAAACAGGATTTAAAATCCATGACGGAAGAGGAATTGAAGGCCTTTCTGGCCGGTTTGGGGGAAAAGCCTTTCAGGGCCAGGCAGCTGTACCAGTGGATGCATGAAAAGCTGGCGGGAAGCTTTGAAGAGATGAGCAGCCTTTCAAAAGAGCTGCGGGGAAGCCTCGAAGAGAAGGCGTCCCTTACCAGCCTTAAGGTGGCGGGGGAGCGTGTTTCCGCCATAGACGGCACCCGCAAGTATCTCTTTGCCCTAGAGGACGGGAATGTGATTGAGAGCGTGTGGATGCAGTACCATCACGGAAACTCCGTCTGCATTTCCTCACAGGTGGGCTGCCGCATGGGCTGCCGCTTCTGCGCCTCCACCCTGGAGGGACTGGAGCGGAACCTGAGAGCTTCCGAGATGCTGGATCAGGTTTACATGATTCAGAAGCTGACCGGAGAGCGGGTTTCCAATGTGGTGGTCATGGGGTCCGGGGAGCCCATGGACAATTACGACAATGTGGTGCGCTTTCTGCGGCTGATTTCCTCCAAGGAGGGCTTAAATATCAGCCAGAGAAACCTGACGGTTTCCACCTGCGGGCTGGTGCCCCAGATTCGCAGGTTCGCCAAAGAGGGGCTGCAGGTGACCCTGGCCCTGTCCCTTCACGCCCCCAACGACCAGGTAAGGCGGGGGCTTATGCCCATTGCCAACCGCTACGGCTTAAAGGAAGTGCTGGAGGCATGCCGCTATTACTATGAGACGACGGGACGCAGGCTGACCTTTGAATACAGCCTGGTGCGGGGCGTCAATGACAATGAAAATGAGGCCAGGGCCCTGGCACGTCTGATTGGAGGGTATCACGGCCACGTCAACCTGATTCCGGTGAATCCCATTAAGGAACGGGATTTTGTGGAGTCTACCCATAAAGCGGTGCAGGATTTTAAAAATCTGCTTGAAAAAAGCGGGATAAATGTTACCATAAGAAGGGAAATGGGCCGCGATATCGGCGGCGCCTGCGGCCAGTTAAGAAAGAGCTATTTGGAGCAGCAGGAACCGACATAATTTGAAAGGGAAGGAGCGGAAAAGCCATGAAAGCATATGCGTTAACGGATGTGGGAAAAGTCCGCGCCATGAACCAGGATTATATCTATTCTTCGCCGGAGCCGGTGGGAAGCCTGCCCAACCTGTTTCTGGTAGCCGACGGCATGGGCGGCCATCGGGCGGGGGATTTCGCCTCCCGCTATATGGTGGAAAATCTGGTGGTTTACTTAAGCCGCCACAAGGGAAACGGAGTGATCAGCCAGTTAAAAAGCGGCATTGACATAGTAAACCGGGGCCTTTATGAGGAATCCATGAAGCATGAGGATCTTCTGGGCATGGGCTGCACCCTGGTAGCCGCCGTGGCCGAGGGGGATACCCTTTACGTAGCCAACGTGGGAGACAGCCGCCTTTATCTGATCCACGGGAATCTGATCCACCAGGTGACCAGAGATCACTCCTATGTGGAGGAAATGGTTGCCAGAGGCCAGATGGTAAGGGGAAGCGAGGCTTACAACAGCCAGAAGAATATTATTACGAGAGCCATGGGCATAAACGCCTCCGTCCAGACGGATTTTTTTGAGGTGAACCTGGAAGAGGGGGATTATATTCTCATGTGCTCCGACGGACTGAGCAATATGGTGGAAAACCGGGAAATCTGCCAGATCGTTTCCGGTGAGGGAAGCCTTGGTGATAAGGCCAGGAATCTGATCGCCCGGGCCAACCAGAAGGGCGGCAGGGACAATATCGCGGTGGTTCTGGTAGATCCTCTGGGGAATGGAGGTGATGCTCCATGCTGAGCGTGGGAACATATCTTCAGAACCGGTATGAGATTTTAGAGCAGATCGGCGCGGGCGGCATGTCTTACGTTTACCGCGCCATGTGCCACACCCTGAACCGGCAGGTAGCCATCAAGGTTTTAAAGGAGGAATTTGCCTCCGACGAGGCTTTTGTGGAGAAGTTCAAGATGGAGGCCCAGGCGGCGGCCCGTCTCTCCCACCCCAATATTGTAAACGTGTATGACGTAGTGGACGAAGGGGAGCTTCATTATATTGTAATGGAGCTGATCGACGGCATCACCCTCAAAAGCTATATCCAGAAAAAGGGACAGCTGGAAACCAGGGAGGCGGCGGGCATCGCCCTCCAGGTGGCCCAGGGCATCGAGGCGGCTCACGCCCACCACATCATTCACCGGGATATTAAGCCCCAGAACATGATTATTGCCATGGACGGCAAGGTGAAGGTGGCGGATTTTGGCATCGCCCGGGCAGTTTCCGCCCAGACCATGAACGCCCAGGCCGTAGGCTCTGTCCACTATATTTCCCCGGAACAGGCAAAGGGGGAATTCTGCGATGAGCGCAGCGATATCTATTCCTTCGGAATTACCATGTACGAGATGGTGGCGGGAACCGTGCCCTTTAAGGGGGACAATACGGTTACGGTGGCCCTGGCCCACTTAAACGAGCCCATCGCCCCTCCAAGCCAGGCAAACCCGAAGGTAGGGCTGGCCCTGGAGGAGATTATCCTAAAATGCACCCAGAAGAAGCCTGAAAGCCGCTACGCCTCCATGACCGAGGTGATCGCGGACTTAAGAAAGGCCCTGGTGAATCCGGACAGCGACTTACTTGGCCTGGTGGCGGAGGAGGAGATGGGACGGACCAAGACCTTAAGTCCTCAGGAAGTTTCCAGGATCCAGGAGGGCAGCCGCAGGCTGCGGGGACCGGAAGGGACGGATCAGGCTCATGGGAAGCATAAGCACGTCCGGGACCGGGAAAATGTGAATCCCCAGTTCCAGCGGATCTTTACCGGAATCCTGGTGGCGGTGGCCATTATTCTGGTGGCGGCGGTGCTCTTTGTGGGAGCCCAGCTCATCGGCCTCTTTGGCCGGGGAGCCAGCATCGAAAAGCCCCAGGAGGAAACTATGGAGAGCATTGAGCCCCAGGCGGTGACCATCACGGATAACCAGGTGTTTATGCCGGATCTTTTGGGAAAAACCCAGGAGGAAGCCGCCAGTGAGCTTGAGGCCCAGTCCCTGACGCTGACTGTGACAGGGGAAGAGTTTTCTGAGAATTACGCCCAGGGCCAGGTGATGGGACAGCAGATTCCCGAGGGCCAGGCCGTAGAGCGGGGCAGCAGCGTGGGCGTTACCATCAGCAAGGGCAGCGACCGGGTGTTGCTTGCCCAGCTGAATCTGCCGGGCATGGCATTGTCCCAGGCTCAGCAGCTTTTGGAAGAGAAGGGACTTTCGGTAACGGTGGAACGGGAGTATAACGACCAGATTCCGGTGGATCAGGTGATCCGCTTCAGCCCGGATGAAGCCAAGGTAGGGGAGTCCGTAGCACTGACGGTAAGCCAGGGGCCCCAGGTGGTGGCGGGCAAGGTGCCCCATCTCACCGGCCATACCCAGGCGGAAGCCGAGGCCATGCTGGCCCAGGTGAGCTTAGTTCCGGGCGATGTGAAAAGCGAAGCAAGGGCCGATGTGCCGGCAGGCCAGGTGATCGCCCAGGATTTCCTTCCGGATACCATGCTGACTCCCGGAACGGCGGTGGGATTTACCGTCAGCCTTGGGCCTGAGGGCCAGGCGATGGGGGATCAGGGCGATGGAAAATACTATCTGGGCTCCATCAATACCACCTGCTCCCTTTCCAACTATATCGGCCCTGCCTCCCAGATCAGCAGCGTAAAGGTGGCCATCCGCCTGAAACAGACCGTAGGCAATGAGGTTCTCTTTACGACTCTGATTCCGGCCCATACCGTAACAGGCGGACAGACCATACCGGTGTCCATCTCGGAAATCCATGGCATTTACGGGGTGGATACAGGGGAGATCGAGGTGGTGAACGCCGAGACAAACGAGGTGATCGAGTCCTTTACCATCAGCTTTTTCCCGGTGGAATAGCAAGAGGACAGGAAGCTTATGATAGGAAAAATTATTAAAGGAATCGCGGGATTTTATTACGTGGACTGCGGCGGCGGACGCCTTTACCAGTGCCGGGCCAAGGGGATTTTCCGCAATCAGAAGGTGAAGCCTCTGGTAGGGGACGATGTGGAGTTTACCATTGTGGATGAGAAGGATGGGGAGGGAAATATCGACGCCATCCTTCCGAGGAAGAATGAGCTCATCCGTCCGGCGGCGGCCAATATCGACCAGGCGCTGGTGGTATTTGCCTTAAGCCATCCGGCTCCGAACCTGAATCTTTTGGACCGTTTCCTGGTTATGATGGAGCGGCAGAAGGTGCCGGTGATCATCTGCTTTAATAAAGCGGATTTAGAGGAAGGGGAAGGGGGGCGGGAGCTTACAGAGCTTCCCGCTGTCCGGGCCTACCGCCAGGCGGGATACCGGGTCCTTTGCGTCAGCGCTTTGAACCAGCAGGGGATTGAGGGAATACAGGAGCTTTTAAAGGGGAAAACCACGGTTTTTGCGGGGCCCTCCGGGGTGGGAAAGTCTACCCTGACCAACGCCATCTGCCCTCAGGCTCAGATGGAAACCGGCGAGATCAGCCGCAAGATTCAGAGAGGGAAGCATACCACCCGCCATTCTCAGCTGTTTTGCCTGGGAGAGGATACCTACATGATGGATACGCCGGGTTTCAGCTCCATGTATGTGGAGGATCTGGAGCCGGAGGAGCTGAAAGGTTATTTCCCGGAGTTTGCCCCCTTTGAGGAGCGGTGCCGTTTCTTGGGATGCGTCCACATCGGGGAGAAGGACTGCGGGGTAAAGGACGGGGTAAAGGCGGGGAAAATCGCCGAAAGCCGTTACGAGAATTATGTTCTGATGTACCAGGAACTGAAAAATAAAAGGAGGTATTAGAAATGTATATTTTAGCGCCGTCTGTGCTGGCCGCAGACTTTGGAAAGCTGGGAGAAGCGGTTCAGGAGACCGAAAAAGGAGGGGCCCGCTACATCCACCTGGATGTAATGGACGGGGCCTTTGTACCCAGTATCTCCTTTGGGATGCCGGTTCTTTCTTCCCTGAGAGGATATACGAAGCAGGTATTTGACGTTCACATGATGGTGGAGGATCCGGGCAGGTATATTGAGGATATCAAGAAGGCGGGGGCGGATCTGATCACCGTTCACCAGGAGGCCTGTATCCATCTGGACCGGGTGATCAACCAGATCAAGGCGGCCGGCTGCAAAGCGGGGGTGGCCTTAAATCCGGCGACGCCCATCTCCACCCTGGAGTGCGTGCTGGATCAGGTGGACCTGATTTTAATTATGACGGTAAACCCAGGCTTTGGAGGGCAGAAGTTTATCCCCTATACGCTGGAAAAGGTTCGGGCCCTGCGCGGGCTGCTTCAGGAGAGGGGACTGGATACGGATATTGAAGTGGACGGCGGGGTAACGCCGGACAACGTCCGCGCCCTGATGGATGCGGGGGCAAACGTATTTGTAGCCGGCTCCGCGGTGTTTAAGAACGACATCGGGGAGAATGTAAAGCGGTTTATGGATATTTTTAAGGAACGGGAATCATGAAGAGAGGTTTGATTATAACCGGCGGAACCCTGGATCTGGGTTTCGCCGGGGATTTTTTGAAAGAGCAGTCCTTTGACCGGGTGATCGCGGCGGATGCAGGACTGAAACAGGCGGAAGCCCTGGGGCTCGTGCCGGATCTGATCGTAGGGGACTTTGATACGGTGGAGCCGGAGGTCCTTTCCAGGTTCCGCGCCAGGGAACACATTGTATGGGACGTCCATCAGCCGGAAAAGGATGAGACGGATACGGAGCTGGCCCTTCAGAAAGCCATGGCCTTAGGCTGCGGGGAGATTGTGATCCTGGGGGCCACCGGAGGCCGGGCGGACCATATGATGGGGAATGTGCAGCTGCTTTACCAGTGCCTTCAAAAGGGCGTCTTCGCCTGCCTTTTGGACCCACAGAATAAGATTTATCTCTTGGACGGAGCAAGGGAATACCGCAAATCGGAGGTTTGGGGGAAATATATCTCCTTTCTGCCCCTGACCGAGCGGGTTTTCGGAATCACCCTGGAGGGATTTAAATATCCCTTAACAGACCGGGATATCGAGATTGGAACCAGCCTGTGCATCAGCAACGAGCTGGCGCGGGAGACGGGGCGCGTTGAGATCCGGGACGGCGTGCTGATCTGCGTGGAGTCCCACGATTAGGAATATTTGCTGGACTGGTTAAAATGAATGAAACTGGATATTTATATCAGTCCATAAAGGTGTTAAGATATGGTCACATTAAGGAAAAAGGAGTGACCAATGATGAAAACCAATGAAATCCGCGGGACCGCGGCCCTGAAAGGGGATCGCGGAATTAATAAAATCGCTATGACAGGACTGTTTGCCGCATTGTCCTATGTGGTTTTTACCTTCCTGCAGTTTAAGATTTCCCTGCCAGGGGGAGACGCCACGTCCATCCACTTAGGAAATGCGGTCTGCGTGCTGGGAGCCCTGCTTTTGGGCGGCTTTTACGGCGGACTTGGAGGGGCCATCGGCATGACCATCGGGGATCTTTTAGATCCAGTTTATGTGATTTACGCCCCCAAGACGCTGATTTTAAAGATGTGCATCGGGCTGATTACCGGGCTGGTGGCCCATAGAATTGGCAAGATCGGCCAGAGCGGCGATCCGAAGCATATTTTCCGCTGGAGCCTGGCGGCGGCTGTCTGCGGGCTGGGATTTAACGTGGTGGCGGACCCGTTGTTGGGATATTACTACAAGCTTTTGATCATTGGAAAGCCGGCGGCAAGCCTGGCCCTGAGCTGGAACATTGCCAGCACCTCCATCAACGCGGTGATTTCCACCATTGTAGCCGTAGGACTCTACATGCCTCTGCGCCGGGGCCTGGCAAAAAGCGGATTGCTTTCAAAATTTCTGTAAAAAGGCTTTTTTTTCAAAGGGAAATAGTATATACTTGTAACAGTTCAGGACGGCGGGAAAACAGGGGCAAAAACAGGCGTTAAGCTTGCTTATAAGCATGCTTTTGCCCCTGTTTTCCCATCGGATGGACATCCGATGCTTCTTGTCCGGCCAAGGCCGGGCAAGAAGATACGCCGTCCTGAACTGTTACAGGCAGTGCCAGCGAGAAATGAAAAAGCCGCGACTAGGAGGAAAGAGATGTTAGATTTAAAGTTTGTCAGGGAAAATCCGGAGATTGTAAAGCAGAATATCCGAAATAAATTCCAGGATGGAAAGCTCCCTTTAGTGGATCAGGTGATTGAGCTTGACGCCAAGAGCCGCGCCACCCAGAAGGAAGCGGATGATTTGAGAGCCAGCCGCAATAAGCTGTCCAAGGAGATTGGAAAGCTGATGGGCCAGGGAAAGAAAGAGGAAGCGGAGGCCGTAAAGGCCCAGGTGAACGCCAATTCCGCCCGCCTGGCTGAGCTGGAGGCCATGGAGAGCGAGCTTTCTGCCCAGATTACCAAGATTATGATGACCATTCCCAATATCATCGATCCCAGCGTGCCCATCGGAAAGGACGACAGCGAGAACGTTGAGGTGGAGCGCTTTGGGGAGCCTGTGGTTCCGGACTTTGAGATCCCCTACCATACGGATATTATGGAGCGCTTTGACGGCATCGATCTGGACGCGGCCAGGAAGGTAGCGGGAAACGGCTTTTATTATCTCATGGGCGATATTGCCAGGCTTCATTCCTCTGTGATCGCCTATGCCAGGGATTTTATGATTAACCGGGGCTTTACCTACTGCGTGCCTCCCTTTATGATCCGCAGCAACGTGGTGACCGGCGTGATGAGCTTCGCGGAGATGGACGCCATGATGTATAAGATCGAGGGCGAGGATCTGTATCTGATCGGCACCAGCGAGCACTCCATGATCGGAAAGTTCATCGATACCATCACCCCGGAGAGCAAGCTGCCCTTGACCCTTACCAGCTATTCCCCATGCTTCCGCAAGGAGAAGGGAGCCCACGGCATCGAGGAGAGAGGCGTTTACCGCATCCACCAGTTTGAGAAGCAGGAGATGATCGTGGTCTGCAAGCCTGAGGACAGCCCCATGTGGTATGATAAGTTGTGGAAGAACACGGTGGATCTGTTCCGCAGCCTGGACATCCCGGTGCGGACTCTGGAGTGCTGCTCCGGCGATCTGGCGGATTTAAAGGTAAAGTCCGTGGATGTGGAGGCATGGTCCCCCAGACAGAAGAAGTATTTTGAGGTGGGCAGCTGCTCCAACTTAGGCGACGCCCAGGCCCGCCGCTTAAAGATCCGCGTTCAGGGAGAGGACGGCGGCAAGTACCTGGCCCACACCTTAAACAATACGGTAGTGGCTCCGCCCCGGATGCTGATCGCCTTTCTGGAAAACAACCTGCAGGCGGACGGCAGCGTGAAGATTCCCAAGGTACTGCAGCCTTATATGGGCGGCATGGAAGTGATGGTTCCCAAGCACTAAAAAGGAGAGAAGACCGTGATCAAATTCAACCACTTTAATTTTAATGTGCTGAATCTGGAAAAGAGCCTTGATTTTTATGCCAGGGCCCTGGATTTAAAGCCTGTAAGAGAGAAGGAAGCCTCCGACGGCTCCTTTAAGCTGGTTTACCTGGGGGACGGGGTTTCGGACTTCACCCTGGAGCTTACCTGGCTGAGGGACCGCAAAGAGCCCTATAACCTGGGAGAGTGCGAGTTCCACCTGGCGTTCCATGTGGACGCCTATGAGGAACTTCACAGACGCCACCAGGAGATGGGGTGCATCTGCTTTGAGAATCCTGCGATGGGGATTTATTTTATCACGGATCCGGACGGATATTGGATTGAGATTGTGCCGGAGCGGTAAAAACGATAGAAGCCAGCCCGTAAAGCGCTATGCGGGCTGGCTGCTTTAATGCCAAAAGAAAAAAAGAAAAAAGTGCTTGACTTCTATCCCATTCTGTGTAAGAATATGACGAGGCACAAATCAGTGCCAGATCTGGCCACGCCGGCTGTTGCACTGGTGCGTCTGCCTTTATTCCCTTTTTCATATAACCGTAATAATTCAATACAAGGTAAAGGAGAAAACCATGAGACACCTACTGAATCCTCTTGATTTCTCTGTGGAAGAAATCGACAGCCTCCTGTCTCTTGCCAGAGACATCGAGAAGGACCTGCCAAAGTATGCCCATGTCTGCGACGGCAAGAAGCTGGCCACCCTGTTCTACGAGCCAAGCACCAGAACACGCTTGAGCTTT
This sequence comes from uncultured Enterocloster sp., assembly GCA_944383785.1. Classification (GTDB taxonomy): domain Bacteria; phylum Bacillota; class Clostridia; order Lachnospirales; family Lachnospiraceae; genus Enterocloster. Next base: position 15,255 of record CALWQV010000043.1, read on the forward strand.
GAAGCAGCGATGCTGAATCTTGGCGGAAGCGTACTGGGCTTTTCTTCTGCAAACTCCAGCTCCGCTGCCAAGGGCGAGAGCGTTGCGGACACCATAAGGATGATTTCCTGCTATGCGGATATCTGCGCTATGCGCCATCCCAAAGAGGGAGCCGCCTTTGTAGCTGCCCAGAAGGCCCGGATTCCGGTGATTAATGCCGGCGACGGCGGCCATCAGCACCCCACCCAGACCCTTACGGACCTGATGACTATTCGCTCGAAAAAGGGACGTTTGAACAACCTGACCATCGGTCTTTGCGGCGACCTTAAGTTCGGCCGTACCGTTCACTCTCTGATCAGCGCCATGGCCCGCTACGAGGGAATCAAGTTCATCCTGATTTCTCCCCAGGAGCTGCGGGTTCCGGACAGCATCCGCGAGGATGTGCTGAGAGCAAAGGGAATCCCCTTTGAAGAGGTGGACAGCTTGGATGCGGCATTGGGTTCCTTAGATATTCTCTATATGACCCGGGTGCAGAAGGAGCGCTTCTTTAACGAAGAGGATTACATCCGCTTAAAGGACTGTTATATTCTGGACCGCAAGAAAATGAAGCTGGCAAAGGATGATATGTTCGTCCTTCATCCCCTTCCCAGAGTCAACGAGATCTCCGTGGAGGTGGACGATGATCCCAGAGCCGCGTACTTTGACCAGGCTCAGTACGGCGTATACGTCCGTATGGCCCTGATTATGACTTTACTGGAGGTGGAGAAACCATGTTAAATATCAGCGGATTAAAAGAAGGGGTTGTATTAGACCATATCGAAGCAGGCAGAAGCATGGATATCTACTACCAGCTGGGCCTTGACAAGCTGGACTGTCAGGTAGCCATCATCAAGAACGCCCGCAGCAGCAAGATGGGCCGCAAGGATATTATTAAGATCGAGGGGAATCTGGATACCCTGGATCTGGATGTGCTGGGCTACATTGATCATAATATCACCGTCAATATCATCCACGACAACGCGATTGTAGAGAAAAAAGCGCTGAAGCTTCCCAAGAAGATCACCAATGTGATCCGCTGCAAGAATCCGCGCTGCATTACCTCCATCGAGCAGGAGCTTCCCCACATCTTCTATCTGGCCGATGAGAAGACAGAGACTTACCGCTGCCAGTACTGCGAAGAGCGGTATGGGAAGAAGCGGTAAAAGGTTTAAAAGAATCGGTTGTCCCGGCAGGTCTTAAGCGTCTGCCGGGATATTTTTTGCCTGTAAGGAATAATTAAGAAAAATGCAATGCCCCTTGAGCGCGGATATGATATGATAGTAGTGGAATGCAAATGTTTAGAACAGCGGGGAAGTTGCCCATGGGAGAGAGACAGTTAGATCCGGTGATCCGCGTAAAAGGTCTTTACAAGATTTACCGGGTAGGAGAGACGAAGGTATACGCGCTAAACGGCGTGGATTTTGAGGTTTACCGGGGGCAGTTTATTGCCATTGTGGGGGCATCCGGTTCCGGCAAGTCCACCCTTTTAAATATGCTGGCCGGTTTGGAGAAGCCCACGAAGGGGCAGATCGAGATCGGGGGCCGCCATATTGAGAAGCTGTCGGAGAAGCAGCTGGTGGCCCTGCGCAGGGAGAAGGTTGGATTTATTTTTCAGTCCTATAACCTGCTAAATACCATGAACGCCCTGGAAAATGTGGCCCTGCCCCTGGCTTTTCGGGGGGTTCCGAAGAAGAAGCGGCTTCTGATCGCGAAAAAATACCTGAAGCTGGTGGGGGTTGAGGAACAGGCAGACCATATGCCCAACCAGATGTCGGGCGGCCAGCAGCAGCGGGTGGGAATCGCCAGGGCTCTGGTGGTGAAGCCGCAGATTATCTTTGCGGACGAGCCTACGGGCAATCTGGATTCCAGAACCACCATGGAGGTATTGCGGCTGCTTCAGAAGATTGTGCGGGAGCAGAATCAGACGCTGGTGATGGTGACCCACGACGATCATCTGGCCTCCTACGCGGACCGGAGAATCCGCATCATGGATGGAAAGATCGTGGGGATCGAAGAGGGGGCGAAGGAGAAGCCCGAGGAGGAAAGATTGTATGAAGGATAAAATCAGATATTGGCTGATGAGAGGAATCGCCGCCCTTACGGCGGCTGCGCTGACGGTGTCCGCCGGACCGGCGGCATTGTCCCTTGGCGCGGATTATAATCTGGGCTACAGCACCAATCCCAGCGAGAATGATTATATTTACACCACTCGGACCCCCAGAGGGCGGATCGGAAAATCCATGACCATTTCCTTTCGCATCCGGGCCACGGACAGCGACATGGAAAATGTGCGGGTGCGTCTGGCCCAGACCGATGATTTCCAGCAGATCGAGGAGCGGGGCAGCGGGGATTATATTGTAGACTACTATCCCTTCGAGATCATGGAAACCACCTTTGTGGCAAAAAGTGTGGGGGACGTATCCCAGGGAAAGACCAAGAGCACTTCCCTTTCCGCACAGGTCAGGCGGGACGCGGGGCAGGGCTATTACAGCATCCCCATTCTGATCGAGTGGGACGGGGGCGAGGATATTGACTATGTGAATATCTGGATTTCCACGGATACCTCTGATGACAGCGAGGAGGATACGGAGGCTGAGGGCGTCTATTTTGTGGTAGGGGAGAACCAGTCCACCCCAAGGGGCGCTTACCCCAATGTGATGAATTATACGGTGAATTTCCGCAATAAGCGGGATATTACGGCCCAGGATGTGACCATCCATATGGAGCTTTCCGAGGACGATACTAAGTTCCCCTTTGAGATTAACGACGGCAACTATGACCGCTACTACGAGCGAATCGGATACGGGGAGACGGTGGCGGTGCCTTATAGCATGGCGATCCGGAAGGATTCCTATACGGGCTATTATCCCATCAAGTTTACCGTTACCTTCCGCTTAAGCTCCGAGGGCGACCTTCACACGGAGGAGCTGCTGTTCTATGTCCATATCACATCCAAGGACAAGGAGGACGACTTAGGAGATTTCGACGCCAACGACCGGGTGAGGGCACGTCTGATCGTGGACAGCTACTATACGGTTCCGGAGGTGGTATACGCGGGAGACGAGTTTGACCTTGTGATGAATATGAAGAACGCATCGACCAATGTGCCGGCCAGCAACATTCTCTTTACCCTGGAGTCGGAGAAGGTGGACGACTCGGCGGTATTTACCACAGAATCCGGTTCCTCTTCCATTGTGGTGGATTCTTTGGGGCCGGGGCAGTCTACGGAGGTGCGGGCAAGGTACACCGCCAGAGCCGGGGTGGACCAGCGCTCTTACGCCATTACCATTAAGGAGAAATACGACAGCCCGGAGTTTAAAAACGCGGAGGAAAGCATTTCCGTGGATATTCCGGTGAAACAATACGCCAGGCTTACCACCAGCAATATCGAGGTGATGCCGGCAAGCATTACGGTGGGATCCGAGTCAAATGTGATGTTTGGCATCAACAATACCGGCAAGGTGATCCTCTACAATGTAACGGTTTCCTTCCTGGGGGACAGCATAAACCCGGTGGACTCCTACGTGGGAAATATTAAGCCTGGGGAGACGGGAAACGTGGACGCCATGCTTTCCGGCGTCGCCCCCACCATGGATGATGGAACCATTACCATCTCCATCACCTACGAGGACGAGAACGGGGTGCTGGCAGAGCCGGTGACAAAGGAGATGAATCTGATGGTGACAGAGGATATGAGCATGGACGAGATGTGGGATCCCGCCATGACAGATCCTTCCCTGATGGAGGAAGAGCCTTCCTTCTGGGAGAAATACGGCCTGTTTGTGGGACTCGGGGCGGCTGCGGCTCTGATCGCGGCTGTGGTTGTGATCCGGAAACTGAGAGCGAAGAAAAAGGCCAAAGAGGAAGAAGAGGAGATAGACGATGAGATTTCCTGATCTCCTGATCATGAGCTTTAATAACCTGAGGCGGCGGAAGCTGAGGACGTTTCTGACCGTGCTGGGAGTGATTATCGGAACCGCCTCCATTGTGGTGATGGTGTCCCTGGGGATCGGGCTCAATGAGCTGCAGATGGAGAGCATTGAGTCCATGGGAAGCCTGACCACCATAGAGGTTTCCTCGCCTTCCATGTATGGAGGGGTGGTGTCCAGCTCCGGGGCCATGGTCAGCAGCTCTCAGGACACAGAGCCCAATTATATTACCGATGACGTGATCCGGGACTTTTCCAGGCTGGAACATGTGAAGGCGGCTTCGCCGATGCTCCAGGTCAATGTGATCGCCCGGCAGGGCGTCTATGAATGTCAGTATCTCAGCCTGGTGGGAGTCAGTCAGTATTATCTGCAGCAGATTCCCTTAGCCCAGGGCCGCATTCCAAAGGAAGGGGAGACGGGCCTGGTGGTGGGCAATACGGTGATCCGGGATTTTTCAAATGCCAAGACCGGGGAGGGATACTGGCAGACGGGAGAGCTGCCGGATGTGGACTTTATGGGCAAGCCCCTGTTTGTGATCTTTGATATGGACGCCTACTACCAGTCCCAGGGTACCTCCTCCGACGGAACCAGCGTCAAGCCGCCTAAGAAATACCTGATGGAGGCGGTGGGAATGGTGGAAGGCGGGGTGGACGACTGGAACAGCTACTCCTACAATATATACACCGATGTGGAGGGCTTAAAGCAGCAGCTGCGCACCGTGTTCCGTGGAGGAAAGGCCATACCCGGCCAGCCGGTGAACCAGAAGGGCAAGCCCTACAGCTACTTCATCTACAATACGGCCCAGGTCTTTGTGGACGATATGGACCATGTGACGGAGGTTCAGAAGGTGATAAGCGATATGGGCTACCAGGTTTACAGCCAGATGGACTGGCTGGAAAGCCAGAAGCAGCAGTCCAATATCGCTCAGGCCGTTCTGGGAGGAATCGGGGCGGTTTCCCTCTTTGTGGCGGCCATCGGCATCGCCAATACCATGATGATGTCCATCTATGAGCGCACCAAGGAGATCGGCGTGATGAAGGTGCTGGGCTGCGATATGGGAAATATTCGCAATATGTTCCTGATCGAGTCCGGCTGTATCGGCTTTATGGGCGGCATTGTGGGAATTATTTTGAGCTTTACCATTTCCGCTGTGATCAACCATTTTGTAGGCGGAGAGCAGCTGACCGGCATAGCGGGAGATCTTTCTAGGATTCCGCCATGGCTGGCGGCAGCGGCGGTGATATTCGCCATATTTGTGGGAATGGCAGCCGGTTTCATGCCCGCCCTGAGGGCTATGAAGCTGAGTCCCCTGGCGGCCATCCGAAATGAGTAATGATCAATAAGTAATTCTTCTAAAAAAGACTTGCATGATTAGAAAAAATCATATATGATAGGAACAGAGGGCGCGTGACTGGCGGATTGTGGAGCTTACCACGGGGAGCGCGCCGAGTTTGAATGGCCGGCCGCCTGGGCATACTTTGGGTGAGGTATGTCCAGGCGGCTTTTTGGCTGCAAGGGCAGAGCCGTAAAGAAAGGAGCGTATTTTAGATGCAGATTGTTACCATTGAGGAAGCGTTGAAGGGAAATGAGTACCCTGGCAGAGGGATTCTCATCGGACGGACCGAGGACGGGGGGAAGGCGGTGATCGCCTACTTCATTATGGGAAGAAGCGAGAACAGCCGCAACCGTATTTTCGTGGAGGACGGGGCGGGGATTCGCACCCAGGCCTTTGATCCAAAGAAACTCAAAGATCCCAGCCTGATTATCTATGCGCCGGTGCGGGTGCTGGGAAATAAGACCATTGTCACCAATGGGGATCAGACGGATACCATCTATGAGGGCATGGACCGCCAGCTGACCTTTGAGCAGTCCCTGCGTTCCAGAACCTTTGAGCCGGACGGCCCCAACTATACGCCCCGGATTTCCGGCATCCTTCACCTGGAGGACGGCAGCTGCAACTACGCCCTCTCGATTTTAAAGAGCAATGACGGAGATCCTGAGAGCTGCCTGCATTTTACCTTTGCCTATAAGCATCCGGTCCCGGGGGAAGGTCGGCTGATCCACACATATATGCATGACGGTAATCCTCTTCCCAGCTATGAGGGGGAGCCCAAGCGGATTTTCCTTCAGGGGGATCTGGAGAACCTGACGAAGCAGATCTGGGACAGCCTGAATGAGGACAATAAGGTGTCCCTCTTTGTGCGGACCATTGATTTGAAAACCGGCGCTTACGAGAGCCGGATCGTAAACAAGAATCAGTGAAAAAGAATGAAGGAGGATAAGAGAAGATGAAGGAACTGGAATTAAAATACGGCTGCAACCCCAATCAGAAGCCTTCCAAGATTTTTATGGAAGGGGAAGGAGAGCTGCCCATCCGGGTACTGAACGGGAAGCCGGGCTATATAAATTTTCTAGACGCCTTAAACGGCTGGCAGCTGGTGCGGGAGCTAAAGGAGGCTACGGGACTTCCCGCCGCAACATCCTTTAAGCATGTTTCCCCGGCGGGAGCGGCGGTGGGCCGCCCCTTAGGCGAAACCCTGCGAAAGATCTACTGGGTGGACGATCTGGGAGAGCTGACGCCCCTTGCCAGTGCCTACGCCAGAGCCAGGGGAGCGGACCGCATGTCCTCCTTCGGAGATTTTATCGCCCTGTCTGACGTCTGCGACGCCTGCACCGCCAGGCTGATCAAGCGGGAGGTATCGGACGGCGTTATTGCGCCCGGCTATGAGCCGGAGGCTCTGGAAATTTTAAAGTCCAAGAAAAAGGGCGGTTACAATGTGATTGAGATCGATCCCTCCTACGAGCCTGCGCCTCTGGAACGCAAGCAGGTGTTCGGCATTACCTTTGAGCAGGGCCACAACAACTTAAAAATCGACAGAAGCCTTTTGGAGAACATCGTAACCCGGAATCGACAGCTTCCGGATCAGGCGGCCGAGGATCTGCTGATCGCGCTGATCACCTTAAAATACACTCAGTCCAACTCCGTCTGCTACGTGAAGGACGGACAGGCTATCGGCATCGGGGCGGGCCAGCAGTCCAGAGTCCACTGCACCCGTCTTGCCGGAAATAAAGCGGACAACTGGTTTTTGCGTCAGGCTCCCAAGGTGCTGAATCTCCCCTTTAAGGAGGATATTAAGCGGGCGGACCGGGATAACGCCATTGACGTCTACATTGGCGACGATCCCATGGACGTGCTGGCGGATGGGCGCTGGGAGGCTGTTTTCACGGAAAAACCGGCTCCCTTCACCAGGGAGGAGAAGCGGGCCTGGCTGGATCAGATGACAGGCGTGGCCTTAGGCTCCGACGCCTTCTTCCCCTTTGGGGACAACATCGACCGGGCAAAAAAGAGCGGGGTCTTATATGTAGCCCAGCCCGGCGGTTCCGTGCGGGACGACCAGGTGATCGCTGCCTGCGACCAGTACAATATGGTGATGGCCTTTACGGGAGTGCGCCTGTTCCACCACTAAGGGCAAGAGGAAAAAATTTGTGATAAAAGAGAATGTAAAAAAAGGAATAGGAATCGCCGGACTGGCTTTGATGCCTGCCGTCTCCTATGTGCTCTTTGAATCCGTGACGGGAAATCTGGCTAAGATTTCCCCTTTCATGGCGCTTCTAAATATCTGCTGGATCGCGGTTCTCTATCTGGCTGCCTTTGTCTTAAGCGGAAGATCCAGGATCGCGGTTCCCCTTATTTCCATCCTGCTGTTTGCATTGTCTCTGGGGGAGACCTTCGTAATGGAGTTTCGCAGCAGGCCCATTATGATCTGGGACGTGCTGGCAATTACCACGGCCATCAGCGTTACGGGAAATTACCGGCTGGATTTCTCACCGGAGATGATCCGGGCAGGGCTTTTGCTGCTGGCCTTAAACGCGGGGCTGTTTTTCTGCCCGGTAAGGCTTATG
>CALWQV010000044.1 GCA_944383785.1 uncultured Enterocloster sp.
GCGAGCCGGAGCCCATTGAGTTTGAGGATCAAGTGGTTGGAATCATCGAAAGCCGGGACGGAACCATTATGGATGTAGTGTACAAAATTAAAGAATCATAAAGGAGGAAAATAAAATGAGCGAGGATGGAAAGAATTATGTAGTGGAGAAAGTAAGGGAGCTGATCGCCGCTCCCACCTGCTGCGCCGAGGCAAAGGCCGCAGGCCAGAATTGGCTGGACGCTATTGGGACTGAGGGCGAGGCAGAAGCCGCAAAGAAGCTGATTGCGGAGCTGGAAGCAGACATCGTGACCGTAGACGGGCTCATCGCTTTCGCTAGCTCTGAGGCCGGAGCAAAGGTCTTTGGCGGAGCAGAGAAGGCAAAGGAGGTAGCCGCCCACGGGGAGGCGATTAAGGCCGCAGGAGCCAAGTACTGCGACTGCCCGGCCTGCGCGGCAGTAGAGGCGATTCTGGCAAAGAAGGATGAAATCCTTGGGTAAAGCCAAAGAAAAAACAAGAAAGGGTGCAAAATATGAGCCAATGGTACAGTAAGACCATAAAAGAAGTCCTGGACCAGCTGAAGGTTACGCCTGAGGCGGGCCTTACTGACAGTGAAGCAAAGAAGCGGCTGGAGCAGTACGGGCCAAATGAGTTAAAGAGCGCAGAGAAGGAGAGCCTTTTTATGCGCTTCCTAGACCAGATGAAGGATCCTATGATCATCGTCCTTTTGGTAGCCGCAGTGCTGTCCTTTGTTTCCAGCGGTTTTACCGACTGGGTGGATTCTGTAATTATCCTTCTGATCGTCATTGTCAATGCCGTGATTTCCATTTCTCAGGAGGACAACGCTGAGAAGGCCCTGGAAGCCCTGCGGAAGATGTCCGCGCCCCTGGCTAAGGTGATCCGAAACGGTGAGATGACCCGGGTGGAGACAAATCTTTTGGTGCCCGGCGATGTGATTGTCCTGGAAGCGGGTGATTTGGTTCCGGCGGATGCCAGGATTTTAGAATGTGCCAATTTGAAGGCCGACGAGGCCGCTATGACAGGAGAGTCTGTACCGGTAACGAAAAATGCCCTGGACAGCCTTCCTGAGGATACGGCCCTGGGCGACCGCAAGAATATGGTGATTTCCTCTACCGTGATTACCAATGGACGGGCTACCTGCGTGGTAACTTCCACCGGTATGGAGACAGAGGTGGGACAGATTGCGGGTATGCTGATGAATGAGGAAGATTCCGAGACGCCTCTCCAGAAGAAGATGGGCGAAATTTCCAAGGTTCTCTCGGTGGTCTGCCTGGGTGTCTGTGCGGTAATGTTCTTTGTGGGACTGTTTTACCGCAGACCGATTTTGGAAATCTTTATGTCTGCCGTGGCACTGGCTGTAGCCGCTATTCCTGAGGGACTTGCGGCGGTTGTGACCATCGTGCTGGCCCTGGGCGTACAGCGGATGGTAAAGCGAAACGCTATTGTCAAGAAGCTTCCTGCGGTTGAGACACTGGGTTGTGCTTCCGTGATCTGTTCTGATAAGACAGGAACCCTGACCCAGAATAAGATGACCGTTGTAGACGTGTGGACGATGAAAGCCGATGAGCGCCCCCTGGCTTTGACCATCGGCGCTCTGTGCAATGATACGGTGCTGACTTATGGGGAGGACAAAAGCCCCAAGACGGCGGGAGATCCCACAGAGACTGCCTTCGTGGATATTGCCTGCAAGGAGGGACTGGATAAGAACGAGCTGGAAAAGACCATGCCTAGAGAGGCGGAGCTGCCTTTTGATTCGGAGCGAAAGATGATGAGCACCATCCATCCCTATGACGGCGGTTACCGGGTGATGGTAAAAGGCGCTCCCGACGTTCTTCTGGGACGATGCGTGATTTCAAAAGAAGAGGCAAGAGGCGTTCTGGATCACAACGGGGAAATGGCAGGACGGGCCCTGCGCGTGCTGGGAGTAGCTTACAAGGATATTCCTGCGATTCCTGCGGAGCTGACTAGCGAAGACCTGGAAAATGGCCTGACTTTTGTGGGCTTAATCGGAATGATCGATCCTCCCAGACTGGAGGTTAAGCAGGCGGTAGCGGAGTGCTACAGCGCGGGAATCCGCCCGGTGATGATTACCGGCGACCACAAGCTGACGGCTGTGGCAATCGCAAAGGAACTGGATATTTTCCGGGACGGCGACCTGGCCATGACCGGAGAAGAGCTGGATGCCATCAGCCAGGAAGAGCTGAATCAGAAGGTGGATCAATATTCAGTATTTGCCCGCGTTTCGCCGGAGCATAAGATGCGCATCGTAAAGGCATGGCAGTTTAAGGGCAAGGTAGTGGCTATGACCGGCGACGGCGTAAACGATGCTCCTGCCCTGAAGGTGGCGGATATCGGCTGCGCTATGGGTATCACGGGAACAGACGTGGCCAAGGGCGCAGCGGACATGATCCTGACCGACGACAATTTCTCCACCATCGTTCATGCGGTGGAGCAGGGCCGGGGAATCTACTCCAACATCAAGAAGTCCATCCAGTACCTGCTTTCCTGTAACATTGGCGAGATTATTACTATCTTTATTGCAACTGCCCTGAATTTCCATCAGATGCCCCTGGTTCCCATCCAGCTTTTGTGGCTGAACCTGGTAACCGACTCCCTTCCCGCCCTGGCCCTTGGCATGGAGCCGGTGGAGGAAGGCATTATGAAGGAAAAGCCCAGAGATCCCAAGGACAGCATCTTTGCCCATGGATTTGCCGCTAGCATGGTCTTCTACGGCATACTGGTAGGAGCCGTAACCCTCCTGGCATACACTCTGGGTGAGTACGTGCTCTCTGACCCCAATGAGGCGGATCAGGTGGCCTGCACCATGTCCTTTGCTACCCTGGTGTTCTGCGAGCTGACCCGCGCCTTCGCGGTGCGAAGCGAGCATCACTCCATCTTTAAGATCGGCATTTTCAGCAACTCCATGATGAACAAGGCCTTTGCTGTAGGCTTAATTCTCCAGCTGGCTGTTCTGCTGATTCCGCCTCTTCAGGAGGTATTTGACGTAACCAACTTAAACGCCACAGAATGGGCTGTGGTAATCGTCCTGGCCTTTGTGCCCTTAATTACCAGCGAGATTTATAAGGCCATCAAGAAGGCGAGATAGAGAAGAACGGGAAAAGACGGAAAGATAAAAAGAGAACCGCGCTTTGGCAGGCAGACTGCCGGGGCGCGGTTTTTTGCATTTTTTTCTGGTCTCCAAGTCTTTGTGATCCGATAATCCATAATATTCCAGCATCTCGGCCACATGGCTGTCGGTAAAACCGAAATATTCGATGTCGATTGGTAATTTCTTTTGCATGAATCCACACCTTCCTTGAGGTGATCGTTATACTTTAACACGGGGATGAGGGTTCGTCAAGAGCGATGGTGTTTCTGCATAGAACAAAAAAAGAGAACGACCCGTTATCGACGCATAAGAGCGCGCCGCGGGCACAAGAAAGCCATCATTGCCATCTGTCGTATGCTCCTGACCGCTATCTGGCACATACTCACAGATTTAAAACCCTATACTCCGGAAGGCTTTCTTGAGCAGCGTGCTGTGAAGGAGGAAAAAATCCTGACTACTTCTCAGGCACTTAATCTGTTGAAACAGAGGGGATATATCATCAAAGATGAGGCTGTTTCGGCTACCTGATTAGGTGTTGTACCAATATTTACTTTTATGAAGCCACCGAAAGATGGCTTTCTCGTGCTGCCCCTTGGCCTTTCTCTATCCACTACTCCATTGTTTCACACTTGTATCCTCTGTATTCATCAGGATAATGCAGACATATAGTCATTTTATGCCAACCTGAAGATACAATCTCATATCGTGTAAAGGTATGAACGGATACCCCGATTACCTCAAACAATTATTCGCCGAAAAATGGACCGTGAGATCGTAAGGACTTTTCCATAAAAGAAAAGACAGCCATCAGCAGGCTGCCTCATCTAACGTTCTTCTGTTAAACCTAGTTATGCCACTTTGGAGTAGTCAACAATAGAAACTTTACTTACAATTTTTTCTAATTTATCTAAAATATCATCAATCTTTTCAGCAGTTGAACTGCGATAGACTACATCTCCGCACTGCATACACTTTAAGCACGGTACATTCTCAATAATCACATAACAGTTTTTTAACTGTGCAAAATACGTAGAGGTACTCTCTACCATAGTGCCGCTCTTACAACTGGTACATCTCATATTATCAACGCTCCCTTCTGGTTTTCAAATCATCTTGAAATTTTTCCGTATTAGGAATGTAAGCTGTTATAATGCGTCCGGATTCTCCTTCACTGCTGATTACAACATGTATCACTCTATTACTCAAATCATAACCATAAACCAGGCAGCTTGGAAATGGAAAATCATCCGGATATTGTTCTATAATTTCTCCTGTCATGATACAGTTCCGAATATCCTTCTGTTTTATACCACGCTCTCTACATCTATTCTGAGCATGTTCTGATATAACAATTGTATCATTTGAAAAGTATTCCCTTAATGTTCCAATATCAATCACAGTTTATCCCCCTTTATCTATATAGATTTTACCATTCCTTTTATGCCATTACAAGGGCAAACACCTTTACTAAGAAAAGACAGCCATCATCTGACGGTCTCCTCCTCACGATATTCTTTAATGAGCTTATCCAGCGTTGGTCTGCTAACCTTCAATTCCTCTGCCAGCTTTGCTTTGCTGATCTCCCGCCTCATGTATCTGTCATAGTATTTTCCAAAGTCAGGAATCTCGACTGCCTTCCGGCCTTTATAGCGTCCCTCACGTTTCGCTATTGCAATCCCTTCCCTCTGCCGCTCAAGAAGATTCTGCCTTTCGAACTCCGCAATGGCTCCGATCATGGTGAGCATGAGCTTTCCTGTCGCTGTGCTGGTATCAATGTTCTCTTTGTTGGATACCAAGGTTATGCTCCGCCTCTCCAATCCCTCTACGATTTCCAGCAGATCTTTTGTGCTTCGGGCCAGCCGTGAAAAATCATGAATGTAAACCGTATCCCCTTCCCGGACATACTCCAACATCTTCTGAAGCTCCGGCCGGTCTGCACTCTTTCCGGAAACTTTCTCCTCAAACCATTTTTCTATGCCGTACTTCTCCAATGCTTCAATCTGTCTTGCTTCGTTCTGCTCTGCGGTTGAAACTCGGATATAAGCTACTCTAGCCATCTCACAAGCCCCTTTCCCGTTTGATGGCTAGAGTATAACACGATGTAAAAATAAAATCAATAACTTTATTTACAAAAAGTAAAATAATTGAAATACAAACTCTATATTTACAAATTTTTAAGGTTTTTGAGATGTAAATTTAGGGTATACCCTATTTTACCATGCAGTATCTTCATCATCTTCGAGATCGTCAAGGCTGCCGCCTTCTCCCCAATACTCAACCTCAATAGGCGGGTGCTCCATCTGATAGGCGCTTAATAACACACCATTTCCAAATTCTTTGACGTCCGGCTCCTGTAATAGCCGCTCCCAATTTTCCAGTGTCATGTGTGGAAATAAATCATTGAGCAGCATAATAACCTGTTCCATTGTAGAATCCTGTTTATAAAAATCCTCAAATTCAATCTGATAAATTTTCTGGCAGATTGTCCAAGCATATTTTCGAGTCAAATCATTTATGGTCTGATTCGTCTTTCTCATATATTCCTTTTCAGAAGCTGTAAGGGTATATTCTGTATAGGTATAAGCAATTTTTTCACCCCAAAATTTCGTCAACTCGTCAGACAGTCTTTCATTAATTATTTTTTGGGATTCATAAGAGAATATTTCATGCCTTTCCGACTTCACTTGCTTGTAGATGTCCTCACGGATTTTGACTACCATTTCAGTTTGAGAGGGGTCAAGATTTATGTACCTTTTGTACGGGCCTGGTGTTACTAAGACATTAGTTTTTATGACATAGAGATTATTGCTTTTCTCCAAACGTTCTAAGGATGACTTGGCGCTATTAATCACTAAATTCATCTGCCAGAATACATGGTTAATAACACCTTTGGACAGACGTGTTTTTCTGAATGGGTAGTCTTGTTGCTCCCGGCGATTATTATGGTATTTTTTCGATACCAGTCCTATATCAACTAAAATTTGAGAAATAGTTCCGGTGACATCATTCTTGTTAAAAATATATAAAAAATTGAATATGTCCTATTATATTCTCCTCCTTTATTTATCGCATTTTTTGCTATTTTCATATCATTGGATTCATAACAAAAGGGACGACCATAAGCCATCCCTTCTCAACTTCTTATACTTCCCGATCTCCTCGATCTATTTCATTCCATCCCATGAATATGTCAGCTCCATCCTTACGCCTTCTTCATCCCGCCTGATCTCCGCATGATCTGCCAGCCCCAGTACCATCTTCAGCCGCTTCTTTGTGTCCAGCATATTAAATCCCACATCATTCACCAAAGAGGCAATTACAGCGCTGCCCTTATCCTCGATCAGCAGCATAGACTCACTGGCCTCTGCATAATTCTTCAGAATCGGAACTACAGCCTCATAAAGCCATTTCCTGGCCTGCTCCTCTGCCTCCTGCTGTGTTTGCTGCCTGATCTCTTTCATGGCCTCATTCAAGCGTCTCCGCTCCTCGTTGCTCAATTCGTCATACTGATAATCCAGTTCCAGGTATCCATGATTTCTGTAATCGTATGTAGTCATATTTTTCCCCTCCTCTATCTTTCTCTTACATTCTGATTCTGGCATTACTTCTACTTATCTGATCTAATGGGTTAAACTTCTCAAAATCCATCTGCAAATCCTGCCCAAACATTTGGAGGTATTCATTGGTTACAGATATGTTGCTGTGGCCTAAGATGGTTTTTAATCGCGCAATATCTCCGCCTGAAAGAATCCAATTTTTAGCAAAAGTATGTCTGAACGCATGGCAAGAGGTACATTCTACATTCCGCATAGTGTTATAGTTCTGTACTAATTCCTGATAGGTTCGTACAGCAGATTTTTCCCCAGAATTGCAACAAAATAAATAATCATCTGGATTATTACCCCGTATCATAAGGTATTCCTGCAAAATTTCTGCCAGCGTATGAGATAGAGGGATGATTTGCTGTCGCCGATTTTTCACTTTATTAATCTGGATTACATTATTTTCAAAGTCAATATCTCTGATTTTGATGGATAGGGCAGTAGAAATTCTGTTTCCTGTCGCAAGTAAATAATTTTCAAAGACCCAAACTTTATACTCTGTAAAAGAACAAGAATTCATATCAGGACGTTTCAAAAGGCGTTCTAAATCAGAGTTTGAATAGGTCTGCTTAATTTTCTTTTCGGCTTTTGGAATGATAACCTTAAATCTTTTTACGTAACCGCAATCCATACAGTAGTAGAGAAATGCTCGTATGTGACGCAAATTAGTTGCTATCGAAATGGAACTGAGGTGATCTTCTTTGAGCCGTTTCAGCGTATAATTTTCAAGGATTTTTGGAGAGAGAGTTTGAACGGGCCTATCCTTCCCGACATACAGAATAAAGGGTTTTAATTTGTCCTTGTATGCCTGAATGGAGGCGGGGGATAGGTTTTGAGCCTGGCATTTTTTGACGAATAAATCCATGGCTGTTTCGAGAGTGATTTCTGATTTGCGTGTCATTTTGATCTGTTTCATAGTAAAAACCTCCTCGCGGGACTAGATTAAAATAAGGAAATAATCCTGCGCGGACATTCATGAATCTCTATACATAACAAAAAAGAGAATCCCTCGCAAAAACAAGGAATTCTCTTCTTTTCTGCCGTAGACCGGAATCGAACCGGTACGGGTATCACTACCCACGGGATTTTAAGTCCCGGGCGTCTGCCAGTTCCGCCACTACGGCAAATGGGCGAAGGTGGATTCGAACCACCGAAGGCAGTGCCAGCAGATTTACAGTCTGTCCCCTTTGGCCACTCGGGAATTCGCCCATGCTTGATAAGCATTGATTATCTTAGCATAGCTGCCGGAAAAAATCAAGTGTTTTTTACTTGAATTTCCGGCAGCTGCTCTTAGAAAATTTATACGCCCAGCTTCCGCTGAATAAACTTCACAATCTCCATAATGGGGATGATCAGCACGGCCAGTCCAAGGGCGATGGCATACTCCTCCAGATCAATAGGCGTAAACTGGAAGGCTGCCGCCAGGAAGGGTACTTCGATCACGGCGGTGGTCAGGATCAGGGATACGATCATAGCACCGTAGAGGAACTTGTTGTGGGTCTTTAAGCTGAAGATGGAGCCACGGCGGCTTCTCATGTTCAGGGAGTGGAAAATCTCAACCATGGACAGGGTTAAGAAGGCCATGGTGGTTCCGTCTGCGCTGTTGGTAAATACCCACTCGCCGGTCTCAAAGGCATGTCCCGCGATGTAGGAAATCATAACCAGTACCGTTACGATTGCGCCCTGGAAGAACACGTCAAATCCCATGCCGCCTGCGAAGATGCCTTCCTTAGGATTACGCGGGGGCTTCTTCATGATGTCGGCTTCGCTCTTTTCCATACCAAGGGCCAGGGCCGGGAAGCAGTCGGTGATCAGGTTGATCCACAAAAGATGTACCGGCTCCAGGATAGTAAATCCGATGAGGGTGGCAAAGAAGATGGCCAGCACCTCAGCCAGGTTGGAGGCTAAAAGGAACTGGATGGCTTTCCGGATATTGGCATAGATCCGGCGGCCTTCCTCTACTGCGGATACGATGGTGGCAAAGTTGTCGTCAGCCAGAACCATGTCCGCTACGTTCTTGGTTACGTCGGTGCCGGTGATACCCATGCCTACGCCGATATCGGCGCTCTTGATGGAAGGAGCGTCGTTTACGCCGTCTCCGGTCATGGCGGTGATCATGCCCTTAGCCTTCCAGGCAGTTACGATGCGGACCTTGTGCTCCGGCTGCACGCGGGCGTATACGGAGTATTTCTCAATATCCTGCTTGAATTGCTCGTCGCTGATCTCATTTAACTGAGCGCCGGTGATGGCCTGGCTGGCGTCTGTGATGATGCCCAGCTCCTTGGCGATGGCAACTGCGGTATCCTTGTGGTCGCCGGTGATCATAATGGGGCGGATTCCCGCCTGGCGACATTCTACAATGGCGGCTTTAACTTCGGGACGAACCGGGTCGATCATGCCGGAAAGTCCGATATAGGTCAAATCCTGCTCCAAGAACTCCGGTTCAGAGCTCTCGGGCATAGCTGCCCACTCTCTCTGGGAACCGCAGAGCACGCGCAGGGCTCGGTCGGCCATATCTTTATTGCTCTTTAAAATGGAGGCGCGGATCTCGTCGGTCATGGGAACAACCTTGCCGCCTATAAGAGCCTTGGTGCAACGCTTTAATACCTCGTCAGGGGCGCCCTTGGTAAACTGGATGATGGAGCCGTCCTTTTTCTTGTGAACGGTGGACATCATCTTTCTCATGGAATCAAAGGGGGCCTCGCCTACGCGGACGTATTCCTCAGACAGCTGGGTCTTGGGAAGGCCGTTCTTGTTGGCGTCATTGACCAGGGCGCATTCGGTGGGCTCGCCTACAGCCTCGTTGGTATCCGGATCCAGAGTAGCGTCGGAGCAGAGGGCCATGGCGATTTCCAGGGTCTTCTCATCGTCCGTGGCATGGTCCACAACGGTCATCTTGTTCTGGGTAAGAGTACCGGTCTTATCGGAACAGATAATCTGGGTACATCCCAAAGTCTCAACAGCGGTCAGCTTGCGGATGATGGCGTTACGCTTGGACATATTGGTAACGCCGATGGAAAGCACGATGGTTACAACGGCTGCCAGTCCCTCGGGGATGGCGGCTACTGCCAGGGATACGGCTACCATGAAGCTCTCCAGGATGGGCTGGGCGCGGAACAGGCCTACGGCAAAGATCACGATACAGATTCCCACAACCAGGACGGTCAGGAACTTGCTCAGCTGGTTCAGCTTGATCTGCAGGGGTGTCTCCTCTTCCTGGGCATTTGCCAGGGCGTCGGCGATCTTACCCATCTCCGTATTCATGCCGGTGCCGGTGATCACAGCCTTGCCGCGGCCGTAAACAACGGTGGAGCCCATGTACATCATGTTCTTGCGGTCGCCCAGGGGAATATCCTTTTCACCCTCCAGGTTCAGCAGGTTCACGATCTTGTTAACAGGAACAGACTCACCGGTCAGAGCGGCTTCCTCGATCTTCATGCTGGCGCACTCGATGATACGTCCGTCAGCGGGGACGGAGTCGCCTGCTTCCAGAACCACGATATCGCCGGGAACCAGGTCCTCGCTCTTTAAGGTTACGATTTTGCCGTCGCGCATCACCTTGCTGGTGGCTGCGGCGATTTCCTGCAGGGCGGCGATGGCGGCCTCGGCCTTGCTCTCCTGTACCACGCCCAGGACGGCGTTAATGATTACCACGATCATGATGATAATCACGTCGGCAAAGGATTCGCCCTCATAGGCGGCGGTGATTCCGGAAATGACGGCGGCCACGATCAGGATAATGATCATGGGATCTGCCAGCTCATCTAGGAAACGCTTCCAGAGAGGCGTTTTCTTGCCCTCTTTCAGCTTGTTCTTTCCATACTGTTCCAGACGTTTTTCCGCTTCCTGAGTGGACAGGCCGTCAGGAGAAGAATGCTGTTCTTTCAGCACGTCCTCGAAACTGGATAGATACTCTTTCACGTTGCTGTTCCTCCTTAAACATTAAAAAATTGGTAAATGGTAATTTATTAAAAAAACCCATATACAGAGCCTTGCCAACCATGATGTCAACGAAAATCTGTATATGAGTCTCATTCTTTATGGATCAGCCAGGTCCCCTTAAGGCGGCCATTATGTTGACTGACCTCGCATACCGGAAGTTGGCTGCGGGCCAGGCTTGTGTTCAGTATGCGGAATTACTCCCTCATGTATTCACTTATCGACTGAAACGGTGGGGGAAACGGGTGAGGCAGACATAAAAAAGACTTCCCCCGGTTTACCATCTGAAGATGGAGCCAGGTAAGTCTCGCCATTTAAAACGAAGCCAGGAATCGCGGGGATTCCAGTGCTGTTGACTTTGCTACACAATATAGAAATGAATTGTGTTGACTACTCCCTTACACTTGTTATAGGCTACCATGATTTGGAACCGTTGTCAAGCCTTTATTTATCATGGACGAATGGCATAAGGTGTGGTATACTAACTTAGATAGGCGTATTTCGCTTATGGATCAGATTTGGAGGGAAACTATGAACGATCAAACGAAGGTACGGGGAAAGTTCCGGATTTACCTGCAGTGGCCGGTTATGCTGTCAGCGCTTTGGATTCTGGTGACAGTGGCGGTCAGCGCGCTGGATCTGCGGGCCGGGATTCTGGTATCCGCCGCTACTGTGATTTACCTGGCAGTTTCTCTTGGCCTCTATTTTACCAGGAGGCGGGCGCTGCTTTCCGGGATGCTGGAATGCGCGCTGCAGTACTCCGAGACTCAGGTGCGGCAGCTGGACGAACTGCTGGTGCCCTATGCGGTGGTCGACGAGAACGGAAGGCTGGTCTGGATGAACCAGGAATTTTCCCGGGTATTGGAGGCTGGCAGGAACGAACCCAAAACGCTGATGTCCATATTTCCGCAGATTACAAAGGAGCAGCTTAAGACCGAAGGGGAGATTGTAACCGTACATGATGTATACGGCGAGCGCAGCTACCGCATCGACTTAAGGGAGCTGGCGGTTGATTCGGAGCAGGAGAGCCTGGAGGAGCCTCACCACAGCTTGACGGCGGTGTGCCTTTCCGATGAAACCCAGATTTTAAAATACCGTCAGGAGATCAACGATCAGAAGATGGTGGCGGGCCTGATCTATCTGGACAACTACGACGAGGCCTTGGAGAGTGTGGAGGAGGTCAGGCGTTCCCTTCTCATTGCCCTCATCGACCGTAAGATCAATAAGTATATTTCCAGTATGAACGGCATCGTGAAGAAGCTGGAGAAGGACAAATACTTCTTCGCGGTGAAGCAGCAGTATATGGGGAAGATTCAGGAGGATCACTTTTCCATCCTGGAGGAAGTAAAGACCGTTAATATTGGAAATGAGATGGCGGTGACTTTGAGCATCGGAATCGGCATGAACGGCGATTCCTACAGCCAGAACTACGAATACGCCAGGACCGCCATCGATATGGCCTTGGGCCGGGGCGGCGACCAGGCGGTAGTGAAGGATTCCGGTAAGATCCAGTATTACGGCGGCAAGGCACAGCAGGTGGAGAAGACCACCCGCGTGAAGGCCCGTGTGAAGGCCCACGCCCTGCGGGAGCTGATGGAGGGCAAGGACCGCCTGCTGATCATGGGCCACCGGATGGCGGACATCGACTCCTTTGGAGCCGCAGTGGGAATCTATCGTATTGCCACGGCTTTAAATAAGAAGGCGAATATTGTGCTGAACCAGGTGACATCCTCGGTGCGTCCCATGATGGAGCGGTTTACGGAGAGCAGCGATTATCCGGAGGATATGTTTTTAAAGGGCGAGGAAGCTGCGGCGCTGGTGGATAACACGGCTATGCTGGTAGTGGTGGACGTGAACCGTCCCAGTATCACCGACGAGCCCTCTCTTTTGAAAATGGTTCGTACCATTGTAGTTCTGGATCACCACCGGGCCAGCAGCGAGGTCATCGACAACGCGGTGCTCTCCTACGTGGAGCCCTACGCTTCATCAGCTTGTGAGATGGTGGCGGAGGTGCTGCAGTATATTGCCGACGGTATTAAGGTGAAGGCCCCGGAGGCCGATGCTATGTACGCGGGAATCGTGATCGACACTCAGAATTTTACCAATCAGACCGGTGTGCGCACCTTTGAGGCAGCGGCCTTCCTGCGCAGGAGCGGGGCGGATATTACCCGGGTGCGCAAGCTCTTTCGGGAAAATATGGTGGACTACCAGGCTAAGGCGGAGGCGGTGCGAAACGCCCAGGTGTACATGGATGCCTTTGCCATCAGCGTGTGCCCCTCCGACGGAATTGAGAGCCCCACTATTCTGGGGGCTCAGGCGGCCAATGAGCTGTTGGAGATCCGCGGCATCAAAGCTTCGGTGGTGCTGACGCTGTACAACGGCGTGGTTTACTACAGCGCCCGCTCCATTGACGAGGTGAATGTACAGGTGATGATGGAGAAGCTGGGAGGCGGCGGCCACAGGACTATCGCCGGGGCCCAGATTCCGGATATTACCCTGGATGATGGTATCAGCCGCTTAAAGGACGTGATCCGCCAGATGGTAGAGGAAGGCCAGGTTTCATAAGCGTTTTTGCGATTCATTGAATGAAAGGAAATGATAAAGATGGAAATTGTATTGCTGCAGGATGTAAAATCTCTTGGAAAAAAAGGACAGGTCGTAAAGGTAAACGACGGCTACGCCAGGAATTTCATTCTCCCCAAGAAGCTGGGAGTGGAGGCCAATGCCAAGAACTTAAATGATTTAAAGCTTCAGAAGGCTAATGACGCCAAGGTGGCGGCGGAACAGCTGGCGGCGGCCAAGGAGCTGGCGGCTAAGCTGGAGAAGGCCTCCATTACCGTGGCGATCAAGGCAGGCGAGGGCGGAAGAACCTTCGGCTCCGTGTCCACAAAGGAGATCGGAAAGGCGGTAAGCGATCAGCTGAAGCTGGAGATCGATAAGAAAAAGCTTGTGCTGGAGGAGCCCATCAAGGCGTTGGGAACTCATGAGGTTCCGGTGAAGCTTCATAAAGACGTAACGGCAAAATTAGTGGTGAAAGTGGTAGAAGCCTGACGGGAGAGATACCGATGGAAGAAGCTTTAATTAAGCGGGTGCTTCCCCACAGCCTCGAGGCGGAGCAGTCGGTGATTGGTTCCATGCTGATGGACCGGGACGCCGTCATCTCCGCCTCGGAGATTATTACGGGGAGCGATTTTTACCAGCGCCAGTATGGCATCATGTTCGACGCCATGGTGGAGCTGTTTAATGAGGGAAAACCGGTGGACCTGGTGACGCTCCAGGACCGCTTAAAGGAGAAGGATGTGCCGCCGGAGGTCAGCAGCCTGGATTTTGTGCGGGATATTGTCTCCATCGTGCCCACCTCGGCCAATGTAAAATCCTACGCCGCCATTGTGCGGGACAAGGCTGTAATGCGCAGGCTGATCCATACGGCGGAGGACATTGCCAACGCCTGCTACGTGGGCAAGGATCCCTTGGAGGATATTCTGGCGGATACGGAGAAATCCGTGTTTAACCTGCTTCAGAGCCGGGGCGCTCAGGAATTTGTCCCCATCAAGCAGGTGGCCATCAATGTGCTGGAAAAGATCGAGGCGGCTTATAAGAACCAGGGAACCGTCACCGGCGTCCCCACGGGCTTTATTGACCTGGACTATAAGCTTTCCGGCTTCCAGCCCTCGGACTTTATCCTGATCGCCGCTCGCCCGTCTATGGGAAAGACGGCCTTTGTGCTGAATGTGGTGGATTACGTGTCGGTGCGCCGGGGACTTCCCTGTATGGTGTTCAGCCTGGAGATGTCCAAGGAACAGCTGGTGAACCGTATGCTTTCCATGGAATCCAATGTGGATTCCCAGAAGCTGCGAACCGGCTCGCTAACGGATGCGGACTGGGATGCGGTTGTGGAAGGGGTGGGAGTCATCGGAAGCTCCAGATTGATCATTGACGATACCCCAGGAATTTCCATTACCGAGCTGCGATCCAAGTGCCGGAAGATGAAGCTGGAGCAGGGGTTAAGCCTGGTGATCATCGACTACCTGCAGCTGATGAGCGGCAGCGGCAGAGGCAGCAATGAGAACCGCCAGCAGGAAATTTCGGAGATTTCCCGTTCCCTAAAGGCCCTTGCCAGAGAGCTTCAGGCCCCGGTGGTGGCCTTATCCCAGCTGTCCCGGGCCTGCGAAACCAGGACGGATCACAGGCCCATGCTCTCGGATCTGCGTGAGTCGGGGGCCATCGAGCAGGATGCGGACGTGGTGATGTTCCTTTATAGGGACGATTATTATAATAAAGATACGGATCACCCAAACGAGGCGGAGGTGATCATCGCCAAGCAGAGAAACGGCCCTATCGGAACCGTGAACCTGATCTGGAAGCCTGAGTTTACCAAGTTTGTGAACGCGGCCCGGCCCCAGGATGGCGCTTCTTAAAGGAGAGGTGTCATAATATTCATTCTCAACGCATATATTGGTAGAAAGGCGGGACATGCCCGTCAATATGTGAAGGAGAGAATGGCCATGGATGAAGTACATTATCTGATATCGGATGCGTCCAAGAAGGTTG
The DNA here is from genome assembly GCA_944383785.1 of uncultured Enterocloster sp. GTDB lineage: Bacteria > Bacillota > Clostridia > Lachnospirales > Lachnospiraceae > Enterocloster. Next base: position 15,201 of record CALWQV010000044.1, read on the forward strand.
ATGTGGAGGCCCATGTATTAAGGTACTGGGAGGACGAGCTGGAGCTTGAGATTCCGAGAAATGAGATGGGACACCGGTATTATACGGATTTACAGATCCGCTTGTTCCGCCAGGTGAAGAATTTAAAGGAGAAGGGCTATCAGCTGAAAGCCATCAAGCACGCCCTTAACCAGGTGCTGGTAAAGGACGGTGCGGGCGCTGAACTGACGGACGAGATTCTGGAGCGGGACATGAACGCCGCCCTTCAGGAATTTAAGGACGAGGCCATGGAGAGCGGGACAAGCCTGGCTCAGGTAAAGAGCTCCGGCTCCATGATGACCTCGGAGGAGAAGATGGAGCAGTTCCAGCAGATTATGAATCTGATTATTGGACGGGCTTTAGAGGTTAATAATGAAAAATTAAGCCAGGATGTAAGCGCTCTGGTAAACGAACGGGTGGCGAAGGAGCTGGATGAGCTGCAGCGGGCGTCAGACGAGCGGCAGGAGGAGCGCTTTAGGCAGCTGGATGAGACCATCCGCGCCTTTCAGAAGGATGGGCGGGAGGAAGCGGCGGCGGCTAAAATACCGTTTTTTAAGAGGAAGCGCTTTGGCCGGGGAGGCAGGAAGATACGGGAAAAGTAGGAAGCGCCTTGGGGAGAAGGGACGTGGGACGAATGAGAAACAGAAGGAAAATGCTTCCGGTAGGGGTAGAAAACTTCAAGGAAATTGTAAAAGGCGATTTTTACTATGTGGATAAAACCTTAATGATCAGAGATCTTCTGGGCGACGGCGGGAAAGTGAACCTTTTTACCCGCCCCCGCCGGTTCGGCAAGTCCCTGAATATGAGCATGCTAAAGACCTTTTTTGAAGTGGGAACAAATCATATGTTTTTTCAGGGAATGAATATTTCCCGGGAAAAAGACCTGTGCAGGGCCCATATGGGGAAATATCCGGTGATTTCCATCACGCTTAAGGGAGTAGATGGCCGGAATTTTCGGGCAGCCAGCGCGGCTCTTAAAAATGTCGTTGGAAACGAGGCGCTCCGTTTTCAGTTCTTAAGCGGAAGCTCGAAGCTTTCCGTTCAGGAGCAAGAGCTCTATCGGCAGCTGATTCAAGCCGGAGACGGGCAGGATGGAATTTTTGCCATGTCCGAGGGCGTAATGGTAGAGGGGCTGAGCACCCTTTCGAAGCTTCTTGCAAAACATTTTGAAAGTCCAGTCATTATCCTGATCGACGAATACGATGTTCCTCTGGATAAAGCGTTCCACGGCGGCTATTATAACGAGATGGTAACGCTGATTCGAAATCTGCTGGGGAATGGACTGAAAACTAATGAGAGCTTATATTTTGCGGTGTTAACCGGTTGCTTGCGCATTTCGAAGGAAAGCATTTTTACAGGATTGAACAATTTAAAAACATATACCATAACAGATCCGCTTTACGGCGAGTACTTCGGATTTACCGGGGACGAGGTGCAAAATCTGTTGAATTTTTACGGCCTGGCAGATTACTGGGGGATAATGCAGGAGTGGTATGACGGATACCGCTTTGGAAATGCATCCCTATTTTGCCCCTGGGATGTAATCAATTTTTGCTCTGCCTTGTTGGAAGATTCGAGCGCGTTTCCGGAAAACTATTGGGCGAATACCAGCGGCAACGCTATGGTGCGCAGGCTGATCGGTCTGGCGGACCGCCGGACCAAGGGCGAGGTGGAGCGGCTGATGGCGGGGGAAGCGGTTGTCAAAGAGATTAACCAGAATTTGACTTATAATGAGATCGACAGTTCGATGGAAAATCTCTGGAGCGTGCTGTTTGCCACCGGTTATCTGACCTACCGGGAACGGATTTCCAAGCGGGAGTATCGGCTGGCGATTCCCAATAGGGAAATTGAGGAGCTGTTCGCGGATCAGATCTGGAAATGGTTTGAGGAAAGCTCCAGGGCGGACGGGGAGAAGCTGCAGCGCTTTTGCGAGGCATTTCCACGGGGAGATGAGGAAAGGATCGAAGAGCTGCTGCGGGATTATCTCTGGAATTCCATCAGCGTCAGGGATACGGCGGCCCGCGCAGAAAGAAAAGAACACTTTTATCACGGGCTTCTTTTGGGGCTGCTCCAATATGAGGGAAATTGGGATACCCAGTCCAATGAAGAGGCGGGAAATGGATTTTGTGACCTTTCTATCCGGACGCCGCAGCGAATCGGCGTGGTGATCGAGATTAAATACGCGTCGGATGGAAAGCTGGAGGAAGCCTGCCAGAAAGCCCTTGAGCAGATCGAGAAACAGCATTATGAGGCGGCTTTGCTTCAGGACGGTATGGAACAAATTGTAAAATACGGCATCGCTTTTTATAAGAAGAACTGCAAGGTTCGGAAGGCGTAGAAAGCAGGGTTCTGAAAAAGAGCCCTGTTTTTAAATTTTTATTCGCTATTCTGCTTAAAATGTGCTAGAATAGATGAATGTAAACGAAAGCAAAGGATATACGGATTAGGATGAACGGATATAAAGCACGAACAGCATATGCGGCATTGGCCGCAGTTATGGCCCTGACGGCGACCGGCTGCTCCGGCGGAACGAACGGGGCAGGGGAAGAGACGGCTACTCCCAGCACAGCCCTGGTGATCCAGACTGTGCCGGAAACCATTGCCCCCTTAGGGTTAAACGGGCAGATTCTGCCGGCGCTGACGGATGTGGATCTGCCAGATACGGAACCGGCCCCGGAGTATCTGCGTTTGGGAGTTCGCCACGAGATTGTAAAGCGGCTCCAGGAGCGCTTGATGGAGCTGGGATTTATGGACAACGATGAGCCTACGGATTACTTCGGAGAGGTGACGGAGGCGGCCGTCAAGAAGTTCCAGAGGCAGAACGACCTGGCTCAGGACGGCATCGTGGGCGACTCTACCTGGGATGCCATTATGGATGAGAACGCCAAGTATTACGCGGTGTCCAAAGGGGATCAGGGCGACGATATTATGCAGATCCAGCAGCGTCTTTACGAGCTGGGCTATCTGGCGACGGCGGATCTGGTGACGGGGAATTTCGGTGACTCCACGGAGGCTGCGGTGATTCGCCTTCAGGAGATGAACGGGCTGACGCCCGACGGCGCGGTAGGACGCCAGACCATTAACCTGATCTACAGCGACGAGATTAAGCCCAATATGCTTTCCTACGGCGAGCACAGCGATGTGGTGCTGGCCTGCCAGGAGCGCTTAAGGGAGCTGGGCTATCTGACCACAGAACCGGACGGAGCCTACGGCGACGATACGGTGATCGCGGTGAAGCAGTTCCAGGCCAGAAACGACCAGGTGGTGGATGGCTACCTTGGCCCCTCCACCAGGGCGATTTTGATGAGCTCAGACGCGAAGCCCAACGGCATGATGTTAGGCGAGCAGGGCGACGCGGTGGCTAGGGTTCAGGAGCTTTTGAGCAAGCACGGATACTTAAATTCCGGCAATGTAACCGGATATTATGGCGAGATTACCGAGCAGGCGGTGCGTAACTTCCAGAGCCGCAACGGCCTGTCCGTAGATGGACAGGTAGGCGTCCAGACCATGGCGAAACTGACCAGCGATAATGTACGTCGGCCCGCGGCGGGAGGAAGCAGCTCAGGCGGAAGTACCGGAGGCAGCACATCCCATGGCGGAAGCAGCAGCGGAAGTACGGGAGGAAGCAGCAGTGGCTCAAGCACAGGAGGAAGCAGCTCAGGCAGCACCGGCGGAGCCTACACCCCGCCCAATACGGGACAGGCTACCGGCAGCGCGGCGGCGCTGATCAATATCGCATCCTCCAAGCTTGGCTGTCCTTACGTATGGGGAGCCAAGGGGCCAAATTCCTTCGACTGCTCTGGATTTGTGTACTGGTGCTTGAACCAGGCGGGAGTCAGCCAGAGCTATCTGACCTCCTCCGGCTGGAGAAATCCGGGACGTTATACCAGGATCAGCAACTTTAACGACATTCAGGCAGGAGATATTGTAGTTGTAAACGGCCATGTGGGAATCGCCGCAGGCGGAGGAACTGTAATCGATGCTTCCTCCAGTAACGGCCGGGTGGTACACAGAGGACTGACGCAGTGGTGGGCCAACAACTTCATCGTAGCTTGGAGAATTTTCTAGGATGGGAGGAACCTATGCAGACGATATTGGTGTGTGATGACGATAAACAGATTGTAGAAGCCATCGACATTTACCTGACAGGCGAGGGCTACCAGGTGGTAAAGGCCTATGACGGCTATGAGGTTCTGGAGTACCTGGAGAAGAACGAGGCTGATCTGCTGATTATTGACGTGATGATGCCGGGGCTTGACGGAATCCGCACCACCTTAAAGGTGCGGGAGACCAGCAGCATCCCCATCATCATCCTTTCCGCCAAGTCCGAGGACACGGATAAGATCCTGGGATTAAATATCGGGGCCGACGATTATATTACCAAACCCTTTAATCCCCTGGAGCTGGTGGCCAGGGTGAAGTCCCAGCTGAGGCGCTATACTCAGCTGGGGAACTTAAACCAGCAGCCGGAAGGCCAGGTCTATAAGTGCGGCGGCCTCCAGATCAACGATGACAATAAGGAAGTGACGGTGGATGGGGAGCCCATCAAGCTGACCCCCATCGAGTACAATATCCTGCTTCTGCTGGTGAAGAACGCAGGCAAGGTATTCTCCATCGATGAGATCTACGAGCAGATCTGGAATGAGGAAGCCATCGGCGCGGACAATACGGTGGCGGTCCATATCCGCCATATACGGGAGAAGATTGAGATTAACCCAAGGGAACCCAAGTACCTGAAGGTAGTGTGGGGCGTGGGGTATAAGATTGAGAAGCAGAATTAAAGCAGGGGCGGTTCCTTTCGGGGAAACCGCTCCTGCTTTTTAGAAGAATATGGAATTGTATATTATTTCAGGAATGCGCCAAACACAATGGAGGCAATAATCAGCACGATTCCTCCGCCGAGACGGGAAGACAGCTGGGCGTAAGCCATCAGAGGCATCCTCTTGCAGGCGCCAAGTACTGCCAGGTCGCCGGAGCCGCCACGGTTTGCCATGCAAAGTCCGGCAGTGATGGCAGAATCGATGGGATAGAAGCCTACCACATATCCTACCAGGGCGGAGCCAATAATAGCGCCGACTACGACTGCCAGGGCGATGATCACATTGCCGGGGGTGATAGCATTTGCCAGCTCAATAATATTAGTGTCAACTCCTACTCCTACCATGATAATCAGGATCAGGTTGTTGGAGAAGAAGGACTGAAGCTTCTTTGCGCCTGCCCGTACATTGTCGGGAATAATACCAAGCCCTGCGGCAACCGCTACAAAGATGATCATGTAGGCGAACTGGTGAATCGGCGTGCCAAGAATCTCCGGAAGGATAACGGAGGAAAACAGACGCCCAAGCGCGTAAAAACCAATTGCCAGGAAAAATGCGCCTCCCAGATCCTTCATGGAAGCCTTTGCAGTAGTGCCTTCGGATGAGAAATTTCCGCCTCCTCGAATCAGAGTTGTGCCGTCGCCAGTCCAAGTAGTCTTTTTCTTTCCCAGCTGATCCAAAAGAGCAGCGGACAGGATGGCAAAAATATTGGCGATTGTTAAAATCGTGATAGCAAAGGAGTAGTAATTAGCGGCTGCATCGCCGGTGATAGTTTCATAAATCTGGCTTAACGGTACGGCTCCTGCGCCGTTTCCGCCTCCCATAATGGGAAGCATGTACTTGATAATTACATCTACCGGGTTAATTCCAAAAGGAAGCCCGGCTACAACACCCAGGATGGATGCGCCTATGAGCCCGCCGAAGATAGCAGGGATGTATCCTGCGAAAGAACGGAGCAGCAGCTTGCGGTCCAGGGAAAGGATGGAGCCAGTGATCAGGAAAATGATGAAGAAGGATAAAAAGTCTACATCATCCATGACGGTGCCCATCGCATCAGCGTATTTTTCCGGTATGATGTTGTAGGTAAAAAGGAAAGCGGAAACCAGGAAGGTCAGAACCAGGCCGCCTCCAATATAGCTGTTCCAGAACGGGATCCGCTCGCCGATCTCATTGCAGATAAATCCGATCGACAGCATCAGGACGAAACAGCCCGCTAAATCAGTAGACAGCGCACCGGTAGCGGCGCCTGCGATCGCAATGATTGCGATTACACAGGCTAGCCACAGGGGCAGTCCGAATGTTTTTACCTCAAATCCCTTTTCGTTCATAGTAAATCCCTCCTATCTTGATTATTAGATTGCAGTATTTTATAAATCACCTTCATATATTCCGGCGGCCTTCGCCAGATTCAATGTCCGCATAGCGCCGTCGTAGAAAGCGATATCGATCATTTTCCCGTCCACCGTAAAGACGCCGATGCCCCGTGCTTTCTTATCGTCAATTTCCCGGACTACTTTTTCGGCAAATATAATCTCTTTTTGAGTAGGCGTGAATATTTCATGGACAATGGAAATCTGACGGGGATTAATCAGGGACTTGCCGTCAAATCCCATCAGCTTGATCATTTCCGTCTCTTTACGAAAGCCCTCCATATCGTCCAAATTGGTAAATACCGTATCCCAGCACTGCACTCCTGCGGCCCTGGCGGCAATGATCATCTGCTGCCTTGCGCCCATCAGTTCTACCCCGGTTCCGGTTATTTTGGTCTGCAGATCTTTGGTATAATCGCCGCCGGAAAGGGCGATGCCAATCAGGCGTTCAGAGGACTGGCATACCTCCAGCGCATTGAGGACGCCTTTGCAGGATTCAAGGGCAGCCATCAGTAAAGTAGAGCCTTCCGGACGGCCGAATTCCCGTTCTGCAGCCAGTACATGTTCTTCGACCGTATGGACATCCTGAGCCGCTTCTGTTTTAGCGATTCGGATTACATCGGCCCCGCCAGCTACACATACCCGGATATCTTCCTTCCAATGAGGGGTATCCAGGCCATTAATCCGAACGACACGCTCAGTGGAGCGGTAGTCAATTTCCTGAAGGGCATGATAGAGGGAGTAGCGAGCGGCATCCTTCTGATTTTCTGCCACTGCGTCTTCTAGATCCAGCATAATGGAGTCCGCGCCATAAATATAGGGATCCTTAATTAGCCCCGGCTTCTGGGCGTTTAGGAACATCATTGATCTTCTTAGTCTTTTTTTACCCGGATGGATCATTTGATAGCACCTCCCCATGGCAGATTTTCGCTAATATCATTGGAACGGTACACTGCGCACTCCAAACGTGCTTTTAGAGTACAGTCCAAAGCCCCTTTGTCAATAATGGTAATGCGGCCTTCAGTTACTTCCAGCCGGTTTAAAGTTTCCAAGGCCACTTTTCGGATTTGTTTTCCAAACTGGTGGATCACACTGCTTTCGATGTTAAGCTCGATGGCTCCGCTTCCGGGCTCTACAGTGACCTGGGCATCGCTGGATTCAAGGGTCCCAGCCATTGCAGCTTTCTTAATTTCCATATAGTCCCGCCTCCTTATCTTACGGCATGACCGCCGGTTATCCTTTGAATTTTCGAATTACATCCATAATGGTTCCGTCCCGGCTTTCGATGATTCCAACCACTTGATCCTCAAACTCAATGGGCTCCGGCTCGC